>CAZXGB010000010.1:0-39043 GCA_964640005.1 uncultured Actinomycetes bacterium
ACCGCGCGTTCGGCGCGGCCCCGCCACCGCCACTCCTCGGGGATGATCGCCTCGATCACGTCGTCGTACGTGATCACGCCCAGCAGCCGGTAGCCCTCGTCCACCACCGGTAGGGCCGACAGGTTGTAGTCCGCCATCTGGACGGCCACCGAGGGCTGGTCGGCGTCCGGATAAACAGCGATCGGGTCGCGCTCGACGACATCCTCCAGCTTGGCGACCGGGGCATGGCGCAGGAGCTGGGGCAGCGTGATGGCGCCGAAGAGACGATCGCCGTCCAGCGCGTACACGACGGTCAGGACCTGCGGCTGCTCCGCCTGCTGCCGGACCACCTCGAGAGCTCGCTGCACCGTCTCGGCCTTGGGGAGGGCAACGAACTCGTTGTTCATGAGCCCGCCCGCGGTCTCCTCACCGTAGGAAAGGAGCTGGCGGACCTTGTTGCGGTGGTCGGAAGGCAGCAGGTCGAGGATCGGCTTGCGCCGCTCCTGATCGAGGTCGAGCAGCATGTCGGCCGCACGATCAGGATCCATGTTGGCGAGGATGCTCGCGGCCTCCTGATCGCTCTTTCTCTTCAGAAACTCGACCTGCTTCTCCTCACTCAGCTCTTCGAAAACGTCCGCCTCCAGCTCCGGATCGGAGTGGACCGCGTTCAGAATCTGTTCGCCCTCCTCGTGGGAGGCCTCCTCCACGATGTCGGCGATGTCCGCCGGGCGCAGTCCTGACAGCCGCCCAAACCGCGGACGCAACCCGGCGGTGGGGACGTGGCCGACCAGGGGTTCGATGCGGCTCCACGGAATCTCCTCTCCGCGCGGGCCTTTGCGACCGATCAGCCGGCTGAGCAGCCGGCCGAACGTTTGCACCGGCTCGGCGACAACCGCGACCACGTACCAGGTCTTTGACCGGCGTTCGAGGACCAGGTCCTCGACCTGGACGAGGCGAGCGCCCTCGACGTCGATGAGGCCGCGTCCCACGACGTCGCGGTCCAGCAGCACCTCGCCCTGCCGGCGTTCGAACGGCCGCATGTCGGGGTTCGGGCCGCTGAGTCGCAGTTCCTCTTGAGAGAGGTCGACCACGTTGTCGGCGGCCAGGAAGACGTCACGCCCTTCGAGGCGGAGCAAGATTCCCGTCAACCTGGGCCGCGACTCGACCAGCCGGACGATGCCGTCGGCGACCGTGCCGATGCGCTCGCCATCCTGTCCGAGCACCGCTCGTCCCAGCAGCTCGGAGAAGTACAGCCTGGGTTTGCCGGGGTCAGCTTCTGACAACAACGGATCGTACTCCACCGCTCTACCCGTGCCCGGAGGCCAGCTGCCCCGCCTTGACGAAGAGGAGCAGTGCCGCCGCAATGAGGTAGACGCGCATCGCCCACAGCCCGATCATGCGGATCGGGCTCGGACGCGGCCGTTCGAGCAGTGCCAGCGGTGGCATCGTCCAGGACTCGCGCTGCTGGCGAGTGAGTTTCGGCCGGCGTTCGGCTGGACCTCGGCGCCAGCGCCGCATCCAGACCGCGATACCAACCGCAGACAGCGCCACCGCCACGAATGCACCCAGGCTGATCACGAGTCGCGGCACATCGACCGAGGGAAAGAGTGTGGTCGCGGTCAGGATTGCCGACAGCATCAATAGAGCCGAGATGATGACGGCGGCCAGCGCGTTCAGCCAACCTGGATTGACCCAGGGCCCGAGCACCGCCCGGTCGTTGCAGAGCAAGAGCAGAAAGACGCTCGCGCTCGGCAGCAAGACCCCGGCCAGGGCCTGTACCGCGGTGGTGATCAATCCGAGAGGAGCGCCGGGGATGAGAACGATCGTGGCGGCGCCCAGGACAACCGCGATGAAGCTGAGATAGAAGCCCTTTGCCTCGCCCAGGGTCCAGTGCAGTGAATGCCGGATCCCGAAGGTGTCCCCCACCGCGTAGGAGGTCGCGATCGACAGCGCAGCCGCGCCGATCAGGGACGCATTCAGCAGGATGACCGCATACATCACACCCGCCGCATGCCCGCGGTAGTGGCCAAGACCGTCCGCCACGCGGCCGGCATCGATGAACTTGCCGAACTCGCTCGTGCCCTGAAAGACGAAAGCGCAGGTCACGACGATGGCAGTGGCGCCGATGACGGTCACAAACGATCCGAGCACCGTGTCGAACCGCTCGTAGCCGATCCAGCGGGGTGTGATGCGCTTGTCCACGATGTTCGACTGCTGGAAGAAGAGCTGCCAGGGCGCGACCGTCGTCCCGACGATCGCGATGATCAGCAGGATCGAGCTGCCGTTCAGCCCACCCTCCACGCCGGGGACGAGAAAGCCGTGGATGACGGGACCGATCTGCGGATGGCTCATAACGGCCAGGGGGACGACGAGGAAGTTGGCGGCGATGAAGACGAACATCGCCCGCTCCCAGCGCCGGAAGCTGCCCGAGGCGGTCACCGCGATCAGCAGGACGGCGGTCAGGGGCACCGAGATGTACGGGCTGACGCCGAGGTAGTTCATCGAAAGACCGATCCCAATGAACTCCGTAACCAATGTCAGGAAGTTCAAGAGAAAGAGGTCGCCAACCGAGAAGGCTCCCCAGAACTTCCCGAAGCGCTCGAAGATCATCTTGCCGTGCCCCATGCCGGTCACGGCGCCGAGGCGCACCACCATCTCCTGGTTGACGATCAGCACCGGGATCAGCAGGAGCAGGACCCAGAGCAGGCTGGTGCCGTAGTTCTGGCCCGCCTGGCTGTAGGTCGCAACGCCCCCGGCGTCGTTGTCGCCGACCATGACGATGATGCCCGGCCCCAGGATGGCGGCCAGCGCCAGCAGCCGCCGGCGAAACGTGCGCGGCCGTTCGGCGCCCACGCGCAGAGTTCCGAGGGCACCGGTGATGTCGCCCTGGTGGGCGGTGTCGAGCACGGCGCGCACGTCCTCGGCCGGGATCTCGGTCACGGCCGGCGCGCCCCGCGTCCTGGCCGCGGGCGCGGAGGTCCGGCGGCGCTGCCCCGCTGATCGCTTCGGGCTGGGTCTCTGCATGTCACACCTGAGCTGAGACGGACTTCTCCGCCTGCTCAAGGCGACCGTCAGGTGAGCCTAGACGCCTGCAGCACGCGGAGGATGGGCTAAGCCCACCGGTCTATCGGAGCTCATCCAACCTCCCTACAAGCCCGCCTCAGCGTCCACCTCTCGAGGGGGGTGACGCCCTGGGCAGGCTCTCCGGCGCGCCAGCACCGGGCACCCCACTCGTTCAGTTTTGGCACCGCCTGGCGTAGATCTCTGTCAGCCGCTTTGGGTGTCCCCTTGTGCCGGAAACACCTGTCCTGATCCGGCGCGTCTCTCGACGTGTGGGATCAGCGGCCTCTGTCCAGACGGTTGCCTCACCTAACGAGGTGCAGCTATTCCACGGGCAGGATACCACCCGGCGCGCGGAGTTCCGTGCCCCAGAAACGTCACCCGACCAGCGCCGCCGCTTGACGCAGCCGCAGCTCAGGCGTCTGATGGACAAAACGCAGGCTGGAGGTGCGGGAATGATCGCGAAGGAGCACGTCCTCGAGCGCGGCAAAGTTCATTACAAGTGGGACAACTCCCTCGAGCCGGTGATCGAGGTCGAGCCAGGCGACGTCGTTCACTTCGAGACGGAGGAGGTCACCGACGGCCAGGTCACACCGGGCTCGCCGGCTTCAGTCCTGACCAGCCTCGACTTCGACCGCCTGTACCCGCTCGCCGGACCGGTGTACGTCAAAGGCGCTCAGCCGGGGGACGCCCTCGAAGTCGAAATGCTCGAACTCCGGCCCCTCGATTGGGGCTGGACGGGGATCATTCCCGGCCTCGGGCTTCTCGCGGAGGACTTCACGGAGCCGTACATCCGACACTTCGACCTCCGCGGCGGCGAGACCGCAGCCCTGCGTGAGGACATACGGATTCCGATCCAGCCTTTCTGCGGAACGATGGGCGTGGCCATCGACGAGCCAGGGGCGCACGCCGTGCTGCCGCCCACCAAGGGCGCCGGGAACATCGACACCCGCCACCTGACAGTGGGAGCCAAGCTCCGGCTGCCGGTGTTCGTTCCTGGAGGCATGTTCTCCGCCGGCGATTGCCACGCCGCGCAGGGTGACGGCGAGGTCTGCGTGACCGGGATCGAGTGCCCCATGCAGTTCACGCTCCGCTTCGGCCTCATCAAGGGTGGCGCGCCTGAGCCGTGGAGCTATCACTTCACCACGCCCCCCGGCTCGCTGCAGGCCCGATCCGACACAAAGGGTTACCAGGCGTTCACTTCGCTTGGGCCCGACCTCATGACCGACGCCAAGAACGCGATTCGCTACACGATCTCCTGGCTGGAGCGCGAAAAGGGCCTGTCGCGGGAGGATGCCTACATCCTCTGCAGCCTGGCCGCCGACCTCAAGATCAGCCAGGTCGTCGATCAACCGAACTGGGGTGTGTCGGCTTACCTGCCGCTCGGCGTTTTCGGCTAGCTCGGTCCGAGGGGCCGTCACGCGCCCCTCCGTCTCCGCTTCGCGGCGACACCTCCCCGTCGAGCGGGGAGGAGACTATGCGGCCTTCTGGTCGTCCGGCTCCGCGTGCCGCCGCCAGGTCCGCGTTTCGCGGTCCCAGTGGAGGTGGTCCAGCTCAGCGTGAGGTGGCTGCGGTTCCTGGCGCAGGACCGCGTTCATCAGGGCGAGCAAGCTCTTGGCCATCTGTGTCTACCTCCACTGGAATTGCGACTGGTTGTAGAGATGAACAACCACCAGTCGCCGCAGAGGCTTCCATCGAAAAGTCGGTCGTGCCCGCCCTCAGCCGGTCGCGAGCAGCTTCTCGAGCCGGATCGGCAGGTCTCGCACGCGAATCCCAGTCGCGTGGTAGACGGCGTTGGCGATCGCGGCGGCAGTTCCGACGATGCCGATCTCACCGATCCCTTTGGCCCCGATCGGGTTGAGATTCGGGTCCTGTTCGTCGAGCCAGTACGCCTCGACACGGCCCACGTCGGCACAGGACGCCACGTGGTATCCGGCCAGGTCGTGGTTCACGTAGTCGCCGAACTCAGGGTCCATCACGCTCTCTTCGTAGAGCGCCATCGACTGGCCCATGATCATTCCGCCGATCAACTGAGACCGCGCGGTCTTCGGATTGATGATCCGGCCGGCTGCGAACACGCCGAGCAGGCGTGGTACCCGCACCTCTCCGGTGCCCATATCAACCCATACCTCGGCAAACTGGGCGCCGAAAGCGTAGCGGGAGAGGTGGGCCTGGGAGCGCAGCTCCTCACTCGTATCGAATCTGGCCTCGAGACCTTCCGGAGGGATGACCAGGTCTCGCTCTTCCAGCTGTGCGCGCAGCTGGTGGCAGGCGCGAAACACGGCGGTGCCCCAGGAAGCGGTCCCACTCGAGCCCCCAGCCACCCCTGCGGGCGGCAGGTCGCTGTCGCCGATCTCCACCTGAATCTTCTGCTCCGGCTCTCGCAGGGCTTCGGCGGCGACCAGGCGCAAAGCGGTCCGCGCGCCGGTACCGATGTCGGTGGCGTCGACCAGGACCGTGTAACGTCCCTCGGCGTCGACCCGCGCGATCGCCGAGGCGGGCATGCGAATTGCCGGAAATGTGGAATTGGCCATGCCGGTGCCGACCAGCCAGCGTCCATCCATTCGAGCGCCCGGGCTGGGGTCGCGACCGGCCCACCCGAAACGCCTGGCTCCCTCCTCCATGCAGGCCACCAGGTGCCGGCTGCTGAAGGGAACCTGCTCCTCGGGATCGATCTCCGGCTCGTTAAGAATCCGGAACTCGATCGGATCGAGCCCGCATGCGATCGCCATCTCATCCATCGCCGACTCCAGCGCGTACATGCCCGGGCACTCGCCTGGCGCACGCATCCAGGTTGGCGTGGGCACGTCGAGGCGCGCGATCCGGTGCGTCGTGCGGCGGTTGGGGGCCGCGTACATGTGCCGGGCGGCCACCGCGGTCGGCTCTGTGAATTCCAGCAGCGTTGAAGTTTGCTCGACGGCGTCGTGGGCGATCGCGACCAGCCGGCCCGAACCGTCCGCGCCGAGGCGGAGGCGCTGGATCGTGGGTGTCCGGTAGCCGACGAGGGCGAACATCTGCTGGCGGGTGATCGAGATCTTGACTGGCCGACCGGTGGCTCGGGCGGCGAGCGCCGCCAGGATCACCTGGGGCGATGATGATCGCCCGCCCGGTGCAAACCCCTTGTTTCCGAATCCGCCACCGACATGAGCGGAGATGACGCGCACCTGTTCCTGCGGCAGCCGGAAAGCTTGAGCGACGCCGTCGCGCACGACCGTCGGACCCTGGTTGGAGTCGTAAAGGGTCAGGCGATCACCGGTCCAGATCGCGAGTGTCGCGTGGGGCTCCATCGGGTTGTGGTGCTCGGTCGGCGTCCGGTAGGTCTGGTCGAGCTTTATAGAAGCGGCTGCGTAGGCCGAGTCGAAGTCGCCGAGCTCGGTATCGGTCTCGTAGACGGCAATGATCCGATCTGGCTTGTAGAGACCCGGATCATCGGTCCGGAGCTCCACCGCAGCCGGCTCGGCGTAGTAGTCGAAGCGCACCAGGCCAGCCGCCTCGCGCGCGATCTCCAGGCTCTCGGCCACCACCAGGCCGACAATCTGTCCGCGATAGGCCACGGCAGACGACTGGAGCACGGCCAGCTCCGGATCGCCCATGGGCGCCAGCCGCTCGGCATTCTCGTGGGTCAGCACCGTCACCACGCCGGGCAGAGCGCGGGCCGCCTCGACATCGACAATGTCGATCGTGCCTTTCGCGATCGTGGCCTGGACCGGCATGGCGTACAGCACTCCATCCGCCGGGTACTCGGCGGCGTAGAGTGCGTGCCCCGTGACCTTCTCCCGCGCTTCGAGCCGCGCCATCCCGTCGCTCATGCGGCTTGGGTCAACTCGGCCAGGGTTCGCACCAGCAGGTTGCGAGCGAGCGGAACCTTGAAACCGTTGTCGCGGAGCGGGATCGCCTGGGCGAGCTCCGCCTCGGCCGCCCGAATGAAGGCATCGTCCGTCGCCGGCGCGCCCTGCAGCACGGCTTCGGCGCGGGCTGCCCGCCAGGGTGCATGGGCCACGCCGCCCAAGGCGATGCGGGCCTCACGGACGATGCCATCCTCGATGTCGAGGGCGGCGGCGATCGACACGATCGCGAACGCGAAGGAGGCGCGGTCCCGGACCTTGCGGTAGCGGGAACGAGCTGCGAACCCCAGCGGCGGCACCTCGACCGACGTGACCAGGTCTCCATGCTCGAGAACGGTGTCGCGTTCCGGATGGTCGCCGGGGAGCCGGTGGAACCCGACCAAAGGGATCCTCCTTTCGCCACTCGGCCCCTGCACGTTGACGCGGGCGTCGAGCGCCGCCAGTGCGACCGCCATGTCCGAGGGCTGAGTGGCGATGCATGCCTCGGAGTGGCCGAGGATGGCGAGATTGCGGTGGTCGCCCTTGATGGCCGGACAGCCGGTGCCCGGAAGGCGTTTGTTGCAGGGCTTGGTCTGGTCCTGAAAGTAGACGCAGCGCGTCCGCTGGAGCAGGTTGCCGCCGACGGTCGCCAGGTTGCGGAGCTGGCCGGAGGCGCCCATCAACAACGCCTGGGCGAGCATCGGGTAGCGCCTGCGAACAGAGCGGTCGGCGGCGAGGACGCTGTTCCGCACGGTGGCACCAATACGCAGGGTGCCGTCGGGGAGCTCCTCGATCCGGTCGTAGGGCAGGCGTGTGACGTCGACCAGCAGCGTGGGCGTCTCCACCTCGAGCCGCATGAGGTCGACCAGGTTCGTGCCGCCGCCGAGAAATTTCGCGGAGGGTGAAGCCGTGACCTCGGCGACCGCCGTCTTGGCGTCGGCGGCGTCGGAGTAGCGGAAAGGCTTCATCGCCTGGCCTCGGCGACGGCTTGCACGATTCCCAGATAGGCGCCGCAGCGGCACAGGTTGCCGCTCATCCGTTCCTGGATCTCCACTGCGGTCAGGGTGGGGTCCGCCTCCAGGTCGGCGGTGACGGCGCTTGGCCAGCCGGCTTCGAGCTCGGCCAGCATTCCGGCCGCCGAGCAGAGCTGTCCCGGCGTGCAGTAGCCGCACTGCAGGCCGTCGAACTCGATGAAACCGCGCTGGAGCGGGTGCAGCTCGTCGCCGTCGGCGAGGCCTTCGACCGTGGTCACCTGTGACCCCTGGTGGGCGACGGCGAGAAGCAGGCAGCTGTTCGCTCGCCGGCCATCGAGGAGCACGGTGCAAGCGCCGCACTGACCGTGGTCGCAACCCTTCTTGGCGCCGGTCAGACCCAGCGTCTCGCGCAGCGCGTCCAGGATCGAGGTACGCGTGTCCAGACGCAGCCGCCGTCGTTCGCCGTTCACCGTCAGCTCGACGTCGACCATCACCGCGCCCGGTCCTTCGTTGCCGGCTGGGACCACCACTCCCAAGCTAGGCGGACGGTTCACGCTGGCGCAACGTCCCTTGAGTTCAAGCGTAGGGTGAACCTCCGAAGACAGTGAACGCAAAGGAGAGTGGGGTTCGCTTATGAGCGAGGCAGTGAGCGCGCTTGCGGGCCGGCCGGCCCCTTCGGAAGCGCTGATCGACATCGACGCTCTCCTGAGCGCCTACTACGACAAGCGGCCCGACCCGTCGATCCCCGAACAGCGGGTCGTGTTCGGGACCAGCGGTCACCGCGGGACCTCGCTGGAGGCCAGCTTCAACGAAGGCCACGTGCTGGCGATCACGGAGGCCGTGGTCCGATACCGCGCATCACAGGGCGTCGACGGCCCGCTGTTCGTCGGGCGGGACACGCACGCTCTCTCCGAGGCCGCGTTCCGCAGCGTGCTCGAGGTATTGACCGCCCGCAATGTCGACGTCCGCATCGACTCCGCTGGAGGCTTCACCCCCACGCCGTCGGTCTCCCACGCGATCCTTACCCACAACCGCGAGCGGACAGGTGGCGTGGCAGACGGGATCGTGATCACGCCGTCCCACAATCCCCCCGAGGATGGGGGCATCAAATACAACCCGCCCAACGGCGGCCCGGCCGAAACCGAGGTCACCGGGTGGATCCAGGACGAGGCCAACCAGGTGCTGGCGGATGGGCTCGGCGGCATCCGGCGCATTCCTTTCGAGCGCGCGCTCACCTCGCCGCGGGTCCAGAAGTACGACTTCTGCTCCGCCTACGTCGGCGACCTCGATTCCGTGGTCGACATCGACGCGATCCGGGCAGCTGGCCTCCGGCTGGGGGTGGATCCCCTGGGCGGATCCAGCCTCGCCTACTGGCAGGCCGTCGCCGATCGCTACGACCTCGACCTGACGGTCGTCAACGAGTCCATCGATCCCACCTTTGCCTTCATGACGCTCGATTGGGACGGCAAGATCCGCATGGACTGCTCCTCGCCCTACGCCATGTCCGGCCTGATCCAGCTCAAGGATCGCTTCGACCTCGCTTTCGGCAACGATCCCGACGCCGACCGCCACGGCATCGTCACCCGCGGCGCCGGCCTGCTCAACCCGAACCACTATCTGACAGCGGCCGCCGCCTACCTTTTCGGCGGCAACCGTTCCTGGCCGGCAACCGCGGCAGTGGGCAAGACGGTGGTCACGACGAGTCTGATCGACCGCGTCAGCGATGGACTCGGCCGCCGCCTCTACGAGGTGCCGGTCGGGTTCAAGTATTTCGTGGATGGACTGCTGGATTCATCGCTCGGGTTCGGGTGTGAAGAGAGCGCCGGGGCTTCATTCCTGCGCAAGGATTCGCTGCCCTGGTCAACCGACAAGGACGGGATCATCCTCTGCCTGCTCGCCGCCGAGCTGACCGCGCGCGAGGGCCGCGATCCGGGCCAGCTCTACGACCAGCTTGCTGACCGCTACGGCCGGCCCGCTTACCGTCGCGTCGACGCGCCGGCGACGCCGGCTCAGAAGGACGCTCTGAAGCGGTTGTCGCCCGAGCAGATCGGCAGGCGTGACCTGGCCGGAGAGCCCGTCGTCTCCGTGCTCACGAAGGCTCCCGGCAACGGCGCTTCCATCGGCGGCATCAAAGTGCTCACCGAGAGCGGGTGGTTCGCGGCGCGGCCGTCGGGGACGGAGGACGTCTACAAGATTTACGCGGAGAGCTTCAAAGGCGAGGAGCACCTGGAGCGCCTACTGGCCGAGGCGCAAGGGCTGGTCGATGCCGCGCTGGGCGGTTGAGCGTTATGACGCGCGCTCGTTGTTGTTAGACGCGGCTCGGGACCAGCCGAACACGACGTAGCCGCCGATACCGAGAACGACGATCGTCCCGACCGCGTACACCCAGGAATGGGTCGCCACGAAGTGCAGAACGGCCCTGCCGTACTGGGCAGCCAGCAGCAGCAGGACACCGGACCAGATCGCCGTGGAAATCGCGACCGCCGGAGCGAACCGCCGGTAGGGAAACTTGACGGTAGCCGCAACGACCGTCAACGGGACCCGGAACCCGGGGATGTGGCGGCCGAAGATCATCGCCAGCATCCCCCAGCGGGCGAACCAGCGCTCGGCCGTTTCGAGCCGGCCGGAGTCGAGGTGCAGTACGGCCGCGAGCGGATGTGCGAGCAGGCGAGAACCCCAGCGGCGCGAGATCAGGTAGAGGTTGCTGGAACCGGCGGTGACGATCGCGACGGTTGCCAGCCAGGAGCCGAGCAGGCGAGCCGCCGAGCCGCTCGCCACGTGGCCGAGATAGGCGACGTAGACGTCGCCCGGCACCGGAAGCGGAATCCCGCTCTCCTCCACGTAGAGGAGTCCCAGGCTGCCCGGGGCGCCGTAGTGGCGGATCACCGTGATCACTGCTTTCCGGAGATGGACGAAGCGCTCTGGCAGGTCGCCTTCGAGGGCGATGTAGACCGCCAGGCCGGCCGCGAGCACGAGGAGGCCGGCCGCACCGGCCCAGTGCCAGGGGCGACGAAGTACGTGGGCGCGCAGCGCGGCCGGTGCGCTTTCCATCACTGCTCGCTCAAGACGCCGGCTTGATTGCAGCCGCCTGGGATGGCCAGGGCCTGTGGGTAGCCACGGAAAATCTCGAACTTGCCTCTGTCTGCAACTTACCGGCTCGCCCGCCCGGGCCGCGGCACCCGGACTTTACATCGTGGGCTGGCTGGACCTCCCACGTCCGGAATGTTGACGTGAGACTGCGTTGCGGCTCGCACTGCGTGCGCAGTCTGGCCGCCGTTTCTAACCGCCGGCTAAATGCAAACCGGGGAGGTGCAGCCGGAATACCGCGCCCGGACTGCGATTGGCGGCCAGCGTGAGCGTGCCTCCGTGAACGCGGGCGATGGCCGCGCTGAGCGCCAGACCAAGCCCGGCTCCGCCACCGTCGCGCGTGCGCGCGGCGTCCGGCTTCGCGAATCGGGTGAACAGAGTCGCGCGTCCTTCCTCGGACACTCCGGGACCCTCGTCGGCCACCTCGAGGTCCCAGCCGTCCCTCATCGGCCTTCCCGCGAGGCTCACGGTGCTGCCCGCCGGCGCGTAGCGGATGGCGTTGTCGAGCAGGTTGTCGAAAACCCGCCGCAGAAGCTGGGGATCGGCGGACATCGTGCCCGCCTCCGGCGCCTCGACATCCAGCCGCACCGGCGCCCGGCTTGCCACCGGCTCCCAACGAGCGGCCGTTTCGTGCAAGAAGTCGGCCACGTCGACCGCCTGCCGGTTTGGCCGCAGCGCTCCGGCGTCCGCACGCGCGAGCATCAGCAGCTGGTCGGAGAGCCGGCTGAGGTGGTCGACGTCCTGGCCCAGTGACGCGAGCGCGGCCGTGTATTCGTCGCCGTCACGATCCCGGCTCAGCGCGCGATCTATCTCGCTGCGCATGACCGACAGCGGCGCGCGCAGCTCATGTGAGGCGTCGGCCGTGAAGCGACCCAGGCTGTCGAAGGACTCTTCGAGCCGCGCGAGCATCGCATTGAAGGTGGCGACGAGCTCACCCAGCTCGTCCGCTGGGACGCTTATATCGACGCGGCGGTGGAGATCGTGTTCGCTGATCGACCGGGCAAGGCCGGCGATCCGGCGCACCGGCGCCAGGGCACGGCCGGCGAGCCAGTAGGTGAGACTTCCGCCCAGTACGAGAAGGAGCGCCGAGATGGCGAGCAGGAAAAGGAGAGCCCGAAGCAAAAGGTTGAGAAGCTCATCGGTGGACCGGCTGACGATCAGGACCGCCCCGGGATTCGATCCGGCATCGAGCGCCTGCGCGTAGGCGCGCCGGTGGATGCCCCTTGAATCCACGAGGTCGGTCCACGCCGGCGACCGGCTCGCCGACTGCTCTAGCGAGGCCAGCGCAGATCGCGGCAGGGGCTGATTCGAGGTCTGGGCGAGCACCGCGGTCCCGGAAACGACGACTGCGTCGACCGCAATGCCGCCAACGGTCTCACTGGGGATGTCGGTCTGGTCGAGGACAAGCCGGCCGTTGGCATCTTCGAGGGTTCCGGCCAACAGCCGGGCCTGGGAGACGAGAACGGCATCGGAGGCGTTCCGCTCGGTGAAGTAGATGGCGGCAAGCAACGATGGGTCGGCGATGAGCAGCGCCAGGGCGAGGATTGCCATCGAGACCGCGGTCAGCCGGGCACGGGTGCCGCAGAGCAGGTGGCTCATCCCGCCGCGAAGCGGTAGCCGGCGCCGCGAACGGTCACAAACGGGTCGCCGGCACCGGCCCGGACGAGCTTGCCGCGAAGGCGTCCCACGTAAACCTCGATCAGGTTGCTGCCGCCGTCGAAGTCGTAGTCCCAGACGTGCTCCAGGATCTGGGTCCGGGTCAGTAGGCGGCCCTGGTTGAGCAGGAAGTACTCGAGGATGGCGAACTCCTTGGCCGTCAGTTCGACCGGCTTCCCTTCCACCGAGACGAGGTGGGCGGCGGTATCCAGTAGGAGTTTGCCCGCTCTCAACTGAGCCTTGCGTCCCGGGACATGCCGCCGGGCGAGCGCGCGCAGACGCGCGATGACCTCACGCAGCGCGAAGGGCTTGACCAGGTAGTCGTCGGCTCCGGCTTCAAGTCCCTCGACCCGATCGTCGACCGAGTCCCGGGCGGTCAGCATGAGAATCGGCGTCGCCACTCTCTCGTCCCGAAGCCCGCGGGTGACTGCGAAGCCGTCGATGCGGGGCAGCATTACATCGAGCACGATGGCGTCGTACGTCGTGCTCGCGGCTGCGGCCAGCGCGGCCTCGCCGTCATGCACCACGTCGACCGCCATCCTGGCCTCGACCAGCGAGCGACGAAGGCTGACCGCCAGGCGGCGATCGTCTTCGACGATGAGGACCCGCACAGGTTAAGGATGGGCACGAAACCTTAACGATTTCTAAAGCCGACCCGGGGCGCGCTTTAGCGCCTGTTTAGCCGGCGTCCTCAGGCTTCCAAGCCATGAGATCTATGAGGCCTTCGCCCAAGCTCCTGCTCGCTGCCGTGCCCGCCGCCATCCTCCTGGGGGGAGGAGCGATCGCCGCCCAAGCTGCTACCACAGCGTCCCCTGCCGCAACGGCCGCCGGTCAGGCAGCGGAGAAGGAAGCGCCGGAGCCGGCTGCCGGCGTGTCAGACAAGCCGGACGCTAATGAACCCAACGAGCCGGCCGGATCCGGGCACCAGGATCCCAACGACCCGGCCGATCACCAGTTCGATGGCCAGGAATAGCCCCCTTCCCTAACCCGCGGCGGTTTGGTGCTCAAAGGGAGTGCCAAACCGCTCCGCGGACACCACCTCGGCGAGCGGCTTGCGATTCTTCCGCCCCTTCCCTACCCGCCGCTTCGGGTAGCCGAACGGAATCACCGCGAGCACTTCGTACGTCTCCGGCAGCCCGACCTTCTGGCGGACGCCTTCGAGTCCTCCGCCACCGGCCCAGTTGGAACCGATTCCCTCCGCCCAGGCCGTGAGGATCATGGTTTGGATGGCTCGGCTCACGTCGGAGACGCCCCATTTGCTGGCTTTCTCATAGGCGACAACGACCGCCAGGGGCGCCGAGGCGATATACGGGCCGGTTGGGACCTGCCCTCCCACCTCCTGGACGTTCTCGCGATCCCGCACGACCACGAAGTGCCACGGCTGCTGGTTCCCGGCACTCGCGCTCAGGTGCGCCGCCTCTACGATTCGCTCGACCGCGTCGTCCGGCACCTGCTTGTCCTGGTATTCCCGGACGGCGAGGACTGTGCGCGCGACCTCGAAGACTGGATTGGCCATGCGCTCATTCTGGCTGCCGGTTTCGGATTGGTCAGCGCCACCACGGTAGGCGAGCGGCCGCGACCGCCTGGTCGATCGGCTGGTCCAGACGGGCCACCAGCCCATCCATGAACTGCACCCAGGCGGCGGCGGCCAGAACGGCGAAGGTCGACTGTCGCGCGTCGGGATCATGTTTCGAGCGCTCGAGCGAGGCCAGGGCCGCCTCCTGCAAGGCGGCCGCCGACACCCTCTCGCCGGAGCTCGCGCCGTTCCGGCCCTGGATGCGGCCGGCCTGCCCCTTCAACTCGTCGACCAGGCGCCGCAACTGGGTCTCGACGGCGTCGATCCCGGCCGCCCGGTGGTCGGCGCGATAGCCCATGTCGGGCAAGACGTCGATCAGCTCGCCGAAGAGGACGGCGTGTGTTCCTGAGGCAACCAGCGACGCCGCGGCTTGAGCGGTGAGTGGACCGCCGGTCCGCTCGGCCAGGAACTGCTCCAGTGCCTCATCGGCACGATCTCGAGCGCGAAGCGCGTCCACCCTTTCCCGCTTTGCACGATCGGACGAGCCGCGCCCCAGCACGAGTTCGAGCGATTCGCCCAGAAACGCGCTCGCCGCGACGAACATCCGGGCGATGGCATCCGTCACGTCACGCCGGGTGCCTTGCGGCCAGAGCAGCAGGCCCGTGAGGATGCTGATTCCGACGCCCAGGGCGACGTCCTCGATCCGGATGAGGCCGATCTGCCAGCCCGCTGGCGCGATCAAATTGAACAGGAGGATCACGAAGACGCTGAACGCGGCCTGGCCAAGTACGAAGCCGGCTGCCCCGGACACGTAGGTCGCGGTGAAGGCGGCCACCGGCAAGACCGACCAATCAACGACCGAGTTGGTTCCGGCCAGGGCGACGAAGACACCGCCCACGACAACGCCGACCAAGGTGCCGCCTACCGCCTGCAGCGCTGTGCGGCCGGTGGCGAGAACGTTCGAGCGCAGCGCCGACGACGTGCCAAGCACGACCCAGAAGGCATGCGAGAGGGGGAGCAGCCGACCCGCCAGGACCGCCAGGGCAAGACCGACGGCCACACGAACTGCGTCATGCAGCACGGGTGATCGCGGTGTGAGGTGCGTTCGCAGAGACTTCCCGACCCGGATCGCAACGCCCGGGAAGCCCTCCCTGCGGGGAGCCAGTGACCGTGTCGCGGCGCTGCTGGCAACATCGCGGCCGGCCACCAGCATCACGTTCGCGCCAATCGCAACGGCCAGGTACGTAATGAAGCTCAGCGTGGTCTCGGCGTGAAGTTGATCGAGAATCTCTCGTGGAGCACGCCCCGACCGCGGCGCTCCTCCGACCCAGCTGTCGAGCGCTGCACGATGGCCTGCCTGGGCGTTCTCGAGACCCTGGAGGTCAGGGGCGGCGGCGCCGCCATCGAGCAGGTCAGCGCAGGCGTGCAGCGTCTCGGCGACCAAGCCGGAAAGCTCGCGACCCTCCGCAATCCATGGCTGACGGCCATTCAATTCCCTCAAGAAAGGGGCGGCGAAGGCGACGGTGCTGTCGAGATCGATCAGGAGTGCCGACAACGCCCGGTCGGTCCGCGTCGGCCAGGCCGGCCGCCTGGGCGTTGCGTAGTAGTCACTGAACAGGCCGCCGACGGTCTCAGCGGCCGCCCCTGCACGGTCGTCGATCACCGCTGCGTCCGCGTGTCCTGCGACACCGATCAGGTCGGCCAGTGCCCGGCACCCCTCCGCTGCGCGCCGTCGCAGCTCGGCCTGTTCGAAACGTGGCCAGAGGACGAGCGCGGAGATCGTGGCCAGGCCCCCCGCGATCGACCAGCCGATCAGCCTCGGAACGATCGTCTGGGGCGCTCCAGGAAAGGCGACCGCGAGCACGAGAGAGAGCAGCAGGGCGCCCTGCGCCGCCCGGACGTAGCCGCCGAAGATACCGGCGAAGCGGACACAGAAGGCGAGGATCAGGGTCACGGCAACCGCGCTCCAGGAATTGTTGGAGGCGAGGGTTCCGAGCGCCACCATGGCCGCTCCAGCAGCGGTGGTGAGCAGGTAGGCCGCGGCACGCGGACGCCGCGTACCCCCGAAATCCGCCAGAACCATAAGGGCGAAGCAGCCGAAGGCGAGGAACGTGGTGATCTCGGGGTTGTGGGCGATGAAGACGGAGGCGGCAAACGCCGGTGGCATGACCACGGACACCCGCAGGGCGCGCCGCAGCGCTGCGCGGGCTTGAGCGCTCATGGGCCGAACGATGCCGCCGATCCCCATCCTTCTAGGTCTAAGGCCAGGACCGCCCGGGTGGCTCATCTCAACCCGGTGCGTTTGAGATGCGATAGAGCAGTTGAGTCGCGACTTACCCGATGATGAGCGCGTTGAGGTAGCCGTCAACCCGGCAGGTCGCCGCCATCCCCACGTCATTGGCGTCGCGCTTGCCGGTTCGTCGAGGAGTGGCGCCCGATGACCACTACCGGCCGCAAGACCGTCTCAAGGACAGCCAGACAGACCGGGAGGTTGAGGCTGCTGACCCCACTGCTCGTGCTGCTCACCCTGGGTCTGGCGACGACGCCCGTGCAGGCCGCCGAACTGCGTCAGAGCTCGGACGTCACGATCCCCTCCGGGCAGATACTCGCCGATGACCTCTATGCAGCGGGCGGCACGATCGACGTCGCGGGCACGGTCGCCGGCAGCGTGATCGGGACCGGCGGCACCATGACGGTCTCCGGGACTATCACCCGCGACCTGATGGTCGCCGGCGGCACAGTGACGGTTCCTGGCGAGGTTCGGGGCAGCATCCGCGCCGCCGGTGGGACGGTGGTGGTCAATGGGAGCGTTGGTGACGACATCGTCGGTGCAACCGGCACCCTTGATCTCGGTCCCTCCGCCCGGATCGGTCGCGATCTCGTCATAAGCGGCGGCACCGCGACCATCGCCGCCAGCGTCGGCCGAAGGATCATCGCGTCAGTCGACACACTGATCATCCGCGGCCCGGTGGTGGGCACCGTGCGGGCCAACGCGAACACGCTTCGCCTCGAGGACGGCGCCAACGTCATGGGCGACCTGATCTACTCCAGCAATAACCAGGCGTTCATAGCGCCGACCGCGAAGGTTGCCGGCAGGATCGTGAGGAACCCTGCGGGTGGAGCAGTGCAGCCCCAACCCAGCCCGGCCCAGCGTTTCCTCGACGCCCTGATTGGCTGGGTGCGGGCGCTTGTGGGTCTGTTCGCGCTCGGTCTGGTGGTGGTCCTGCTCTTCCCGGGCCTGACCCGACGCACGGTGAGCGTCTACACATCGTCGCCCTGGGCAAGCCTGGGGCTCGGAATCGTGCTCCTGATCGGAATCCCGATCCTGGCCTTTGTCATCTTCGTGGTCGGGCTCCTGGTCGGCGGCTGGTGGCTCGCCCTGATCGCGCTCGCGTTGTACGCGCTGGCGCTCGTGGTCGCGTATGTCTTGAGCGCCCTGTTCGTGGGCTGGCGGGGCCTTGAGCTGCTGCGCCGTCGAGGGGTCCACCCGCTGCTCGCACTCCTGGCCGGCCTGGTCGTGCTGACCCTGCTCGGGCTGGTCCCCGTCCTCGGCGTGCTGCTGACTATTCTGGCGGTTGCCTTCGGTTTGGGAGCCCTGGCGATCACGCTCACACGCCGGCGCCCGGGCGGGCCGGCTGTCGCTCCGGCCGCGCCTGCACCCGCGTCCTAATATCGCCTTGGACTGATCCAGCACAAAGGAGACTCGATGAGCAGCACCGTCACGACCGCGATCCCGAACTGGGCCCCCACGAAGATGCTGATCGGCGGCAAGTGGGTCGATGCACGGTCGGGCCGCGTGTTCGAGGTCGAGGATCCGGCCACCCAGCAGGTCCTGGCCGAGGTGCCCGACGGTTCCGTGGAGGACGCGCTGGCGGCGGTGGAGGCGGCGTCCGGCGTGCAGCCGTCGTGGGCGGCCACTCCGCCGCGCGAGCGAGGCGAGATCCTCCGGCGGGCCTACGAGCTAATGCTTTCCCGATCCGAGGAGCTGGCGCGCTTGATCACCCTCGAGAACGGCAAGCCGATCGCCGAGGCCCGGGCCGAGGTGGCGTATGCGGCCGAGTTCTTCCGCTGGTTCAGCGAGGAAGCTGTCCGCATCGAGGGGCGCTGGACGGTGGCGCCGAACGGCAGCAGCCGCCTTTTGGTGATGCACCAGCCAGTCGGTGTATCGCTGCTCATCACGCCCTGGAACTTCCCGGCGGCGATGGCGACCCGAAAGATCGCGCCCGCGGTGGCCGCAGGTTGTGCCGCTGTGCTCAAGCCGGCGGAGGAGACACCGCTCACCGCGTTGGCTGTGGCCGCACTCCTCCAGGAAGCTGGGCTTCCCGAGGGGGCGCTCAACGTCGTCACTACCACACAACCCGGCGAAATAACGCCGCCTGTGCTCCACCACCCCGCCGTTCGCAAGGTGAGCTTCACGGGATCGACCGAGGTTGGCAAGATCCTGCTCAAAGGCGCGGCCGACCAGGTACTGCGCACCTCGATGGAGCTCGGCGGCAACGCTCCCTTCCTGGTGTTCAGCGATGCCGACGTCGAGAGCGCGGTCGAGGGAGCCATGGTCGCCAAGATGCGCAACGTCGGCGAGGCGTGCACGTCTGCCAATCGGTTCTACGTGGCAAGCGGCCTGGCCGGCGAGTTTGCCGAGCGCCTGGCCGACCGCATGCGCTCGCTGAAGATCGGCCATGGGCTGGAGGAGGACGTCAAGGTCGGCCCGCTGATCAACGAGGCGGGCCGCCGGAAGGTGAGCGAGCTCGTCGACGACATGGTCAAGCAGGGCAGCCGCGTGGTCGCCGGCGGGACGCGAGTGGAGGGCCAGGGCTACTTCTACGAGCCGACGGTCGTCCTTGACGTCCCGGTTGGGGCGCGAGCGATGCGCGAGGAGATCTTCGGGCCGGTGGCTCCGATCTCCACGTTCGACGACGAGAAGCAGGCCATTGAGTGGGCCAACCGCACGGAGTTCGGCCTTGTTGCCTATCTGTACACAAGTGACCTCGGGCGCGCGATTCGGGTCAGCGAGGCCCTGGAGGCGGGGATGATCGGCCTCAACGCGGGCATCGTTTCCAACCCAGCGGCACCCTTCGGCGGCGTCAAGCAGAGCGGCATCGGCCGCGAGGGCGGCCGCGAAGGCATCCACGAGTTCCTCGAAACCAAGTACGTCGCCGTGAACTGGTAGCCGCCGCGTCGCAGCCGGCACGTCGCCTAGGCTGGGGAACGGCGTGACGGTGATTATCGTGGGCGCCGGCATGGCGGCCGGGAACGCCGCGGCGACGCTGCGCAGCGAGGGATACGACCGGCGCCTGCTGGTTCTGGGCGATGAGCCGGGCGTGCCCTTCGGGCGGCCGCCGCTGTCCAAGACCTATCTCCGCGGCGAGGAGGACCTGTCAGGCTGGCTGGTCCGACCGCCGGACTGGTATCGGGAACAGGATGTCGAGCTGCGCACCGACGACCCGGTCGTGCGCGTGGACCGCGAGGCCCGCCAGGTCATCACCCGGAGTGGCGAGACCCTCGCCTTCGACCAGCTGTTGATCGCGAGCGGGGTGCGGAACCGGGCGCTCCGGGTTCCCGGCGCCGACCTGGAAGGCGTGCTCTCACTGCGGACCCAGGCCGACTGCGACCGGATTCGGGCCGCGGTGCGGCGCGGAGAGCGCGCCGTGATCGTGGGCATGGGATTCATCGGGTCGGAGGTCGCGGCGTCGCTCGCGCAGATGGGCGTTCAGGTGACAGCCATATTCCCCGGGCCGTCCCCGCTGGCCAGGGTGCTGGGTGACCAGGTGGGCGCTGTCCTCGGCGAAGTCCACCGAGAGCACGGCGTCGAGCTACTTGCCGGCGAAAGCGTCGAGCGCTTCGAAGGCTCGACGCGAATCGAGGCTGTGAGGACCAGCTCAGGAAGGCGGCTGGAGTGCACGATCGCGGTCGTTGCTACCGGCGTGCAGCCGAACATCGAGTTCCTGGCCGACAGCGGGATCGGTCTCGACAACGGCGTCCTGGTGGATGAGCTCTGCCGGACCAGCACGCCGGGCGTCTTCGCCTGCGGCGACGTCGCCAACATGGCACATCCGCTCTATGGGCGCGTGCGCGTCGAGCACTTCAACAACGCCGAGAAACATGGTGTGGCGGCGGCACGGGCGATGCTGGGGAGTCGAGCCGCTTACGACTACAACTTCACGTTCTGGTCGGATCAGTACGAGCACACGATCGAGTACGTCGGAATCGCGCACCGATGGGACCAATTCATGGTCCGGGGCAGCCTCGATGCCCGCTCCTTCCTGGGCTTCTACCTGGAGGCCGGAGCACTGCGCGCGGCCGTCGGGTTGGGCCGGGGAGGTGATCCAGAGCTGGACCCTCAATCCGAGATGGCAGCGTGCGGGGCGCTGATTAAGAACTGGAGAGGGGGCGAGTCATCGGTAAGCGCACTGACGGACGAGTCGGTCGACCTGTGGGAGTTGGCCGGCGGGAGAGCTTCCCGATAAGCGATCCACGACACGCTTTTTTAAAAGCCTGAACGTGGCCTAAACAAGCTCCTCTCAGAGGCCGGGAGATGAAGCTGCAAGAACCGTTTCTGTCCGAAAACTGGTGCGGGAATGACCCCTCGCAGGCGGTCGGACTCGCTATACGATCACGCTACTGCCATGTCGTGGTGGAGCTGGCTTTCGGGCGGCTTCGGCATTGACCTCGGGACCGCCAATACGGTGGTCTGCCATCCTCGGCGCGGAATCGTCCTCGACGAACCATCCGTGATGGTCATGCGCTTGAACGGTCAGAAGCGCTACAAACCATTGCTGGTGGGTCGGGGCGCCCGAGCACTGATCGGGCGGACACCGGTGGGGATGGCGACCACTCGCCCGCTCCACGACGGGGTCATCACAGACCTCGAGTCGGCACGTGCCTTCATCGTCGCCATCCTCAAGAAGGTCACCCGCCAGCCCTGGGAGCGAGTGCGCCCGCGCGGCGTATTGGGAGTGCCGGCCGGGGCGACGCCGCTCGAGCGCCGTGCCCTCATCGAGGCCGCCGAGGAGGCGGGCTTTGGCGAGGTCTCGGTGATCCCGGAGCCGGTTGCCGGCGCCCTGGGGTCGGGCGTCAATCCGCTTGCTCCCGTGGCTCAAATGGTCGTCGACGTCGGCGGAGGCACCGCTGAGGCGAGCTGCTTCTGCTTCGGAGGCATCCTGGCCACCCGTTCCTGCCGGATCGCCGGCGACGACGTGACGCTCAGCCTCTACCAGCACCTGCGCAACGAGCACCAGATCGTTGTCAGCGAGCTGACCACGGAGGAACTCAAGATGCGGCTGGACGTGGGCGCCGACGGACCCCTCCAGGTGGAGGGTCAGGATGCCGCGACCGGCCGCCCGCGGCTGGCGACGCTGGCGCCAGGCGAGATTGTCGACGCCATCCGTCCGACAAGCGACGGTATCGTTCAAACCCTCGTCGACTGTCTCGAAGATCTCCCACCCCAGGCCGTCAGCGACGTCCTCCAAACGGGACTCCTGGCCTTCGGCGGCGGCACCATGCTCAGCGGTTTTGCGAGGTCGCTGGAGGAGGCCTTCGGATTCCCGGTCAGGCTGGCCGAGCATCCGCTTACGTGCGTGGCCGAGGGTGCTGCCGCCTGTCTGAGCCGCCCGGACGTGGTCGCCGCTTACGGCGGCTGAGTTCAGTCCGTCTCGGGCTGCGCCAGAACGGCGCTGCGATGCTCAAGGTAGTAGCCCACCAAGGCCTTGGCCGCCGGCTCCGAGGTCATGTGACCTTCGCCGCCGCCCCTGACCATCACTGTGACAGCGATCTCGGGTTGGCCTACAGGTGCCGCGCCCGTGAACCACGCGTCTGGCTGGCCGTTCGGGTTGGAAGGGTCTTCCGCGGTCCCTGTCTTGCCCCCGGCTGCCACCGGCAGGTCCCGGAGCAAGGTGCCCGTCCCCTCGGTCACGGCCAGCCGCATTCCCTCTTGAACCGACGACAGTTGGGAGGCGAAAGGCAGCTGGACCGGGGCCGGCATCTGGATCGGCGTGGCCACCGGTCCTGCCTGGAAGGCCGTGCCCAGCCGCGGAGTGACCAGCGTCCCACCGGCGACGGCGGCGGTCCAGCGCGCGGCCTGGAGCGGAGTGGCGGTGACATAGCCCTGGCCAATCCCGAGAGTCACGGTGGAACCCGGGTACCAGGAGCCGCCCTGCTGTGCGACGGTAGCCGGCGTACCGAGGAAGCCGGGCTGCTCTTCGGGCAGGTCGATCCCGGTCGGCTGACCGGCTCCGAGCTGGCTCCCGATCGCCTGGATGCGCTCGGGTCCGAGCGCGACCGCCAGCTTGTAGAAATAGACGTCGTTCGACCACGCGATCGCCTGTGGCAGGTTCTGCGGGGGTAGATAACCCCAGCCATGGAAGACGTGGTCGCCGACGCTGAACGTGTACCCGGTGCTCAGCACCTGGTCGGGCGGGATGACCCGGTAGACGGCATCGGCGGCGGCGACCACCAGCTTGAAGATCGAGCCTGGAGGGGCGGCCTCTTGGATGGCATGCTCGAGCATGGGATCGCCCGCCTGCCGCTCGAGGCTTCGAAAGCGGCCGAGGTCGATCGGCGGACCGTAGAGGTTGTTGTCGTAGCTGGGGATGCTGGCCATCGCGAGCACGTTCCCGGTCCTCGCGTCCAGCACCACCGCCGCCGCCTGGCTGCCGGCCGGCTGTCCACCCACACCTCGCAATGCCTCCACCAGCTGCTGGGTAGCCTGTTGCTGGAGGCCGAGGTCAAGGCTGAGGCGCAGGGCGGCTCCGGGCACCGGAGCTGTGCGCTGCCCGAGCGCGACCGGGCGGCCGGCCGGGGTCACGTAGAAGCATTGCTTGCCATCGCGCCCCCGAAGCATTGCGTCGTACTGCCATTCCAGGCCGGCACGGCCGACATATGAGTTGGTGGGCAGGTCAGGGAACCGCTTCACGTCAGCCGGCGTGGCGATCCCCACGAAGCCAAGCAGGGGTCCGAGGAGGGACCCGAAAGGGTAGACACGGAGCGGAGAGGGCTCGATGAGGACGCCCGGGAGCTGCGCGTCCTCGATGCGAGCGGCCACCGGCGGCGGGACGTCGCCCAGCGGCACCGTCAGCTCCCCGCCGTTAGCCTCCAGCCGCGGCTCCATTTGAGTGGGCGAAACGCCCATCAACGCCGCCAGGCGCTCCACAAACTGTGGCCGGTGCGCGATCAGGTCAGGCGCCGCCACCACCCGCTCGCTCGGTGAGTCGAGCGCCAGTGCCACCCCGTGACGGTCCGTTATGGCGCCGCGCGGAGCCCGCACGTTCACGCAGCGGCTCATCTCCGAGCTGCCCAGCTGCCGAAGGGAGGCGCCCGAGGCCTGGATCAGGCACGTCATTGCAGCGAGCAGGCTGAACGCACAGGTCAGTGCCAGGGCCGTGAGCTGCAGCCTGTGGAGCGGCACGCGGCCCGCCCGGGGAGGCCGCCAGAGCCGCCTGCGTTCACCGTCGCGCCGGGCCCCCAGCACCAGCCCGAGCGCCGCCAGATGGGCGGTCGTGTTGGTGCCGCCATAACTCAACAACGGGAATGGCACGCCGGCCACGGGCAAGACGCCGAGATTGCCCGCCAGGGAGAGCAGAGCCTCGCCGCCGAAGAGGACGCCGAGGAGTCCGGCGACGAGCGCCGCCTGCCTGGTTCTTGCCGCCCGGCTGGCTGCCGCCAGTCTCCACACGAGGACGGTGAGAGCCAGGACGGCCAGCAGGCCGGCAACCAAGCCTCTCTGCTCGACGAGGCTGGCGAAGGCGAGATCGGTCTGACGGGCCGGCAGGTATTCGGCCATCAGGTCGTGCAGCGGCTGGTTGTGGAGGCCGAAGAGCCCGCCCGACGCGATCGCGACGTGGGCCTGAAGAACCGACCAGCCGCCGCCGGACGGATCATGCGAACCATTCAAGAAGGCGTGCAGCCGGGCGAGCTGATACGGCCGCAGGAGATGCTCAGCGAGTGGCGCCAGGGCCGCCAGAGCGAGAACCGGCAGCATCAGCGCACGTACGGAGACGCCCGCCAAGAGAAGTCCGGCCAGCGCCAGGCCGACCAGGATCGCCGACGTGCTGAGGTCGGGTTGGAGAAGGGTGAGGGTCACCGGAGCGGCGGCCGCCAGGAGCGCGGCGGCGAGCCGCTTCCTGGTATGGGCCCCGGCGAGGATGGCGGCCAGGATCAGGAGCAGGCCAAGCTTGGCGAGCTCGGAGGGCTGCAGGGTCAGCGATCCGATCAGCAGCCAGCGGCGGGCACCGTGGGCCGCCGTGCCGGCGCCCGCGACCGCGAGCAGCAGCAGGAGCCCGGTCGCGTAGCTCGTGATTCCCAGCATTCCCAGGGTGTCGATTCGGCTCCGGCGCAGCAGGAGCAGCAGCGCGGTACCGGCGATCACGGACAGCAGTTGGTGCTCGGCCAGGCCCAGCTCGCCAAGCGCGAGCAGATTGAGCAGCCCCAGACCGACCAGGAGGGCGACGGCGGCCACCGCCAGGGGCTCGAGAGCGACCACGCTTGATCGCTGTCGGCGGCTCGGAGCGCGCGCAGACACGGTCGAGCGAGGAAGAGACAAGCAGCTTCTCCAGCAGAGCGGAGACCGCCCGGAGCCGCCGACCTGGAACCCCTACCACGATACTCGCGGCCGGCCCGGCTCAGCTATCCGAAGAATGGGGGATCTTGCTCCTAAAGTTTCGGGTTGATCATGCAAATGCACCTCGCGATTCCGAACTACGGGCGCGGTTCCAACCCAGAGTCGATCCTCGATATCGCACTGGAGGCGGAAGAGCTGGGCTTTGACGGGATCGGGACGACCGACCACGTGTTGGTGCCCAAGGGAGAGCCCGAGCGCTACGAGCGCATCTTCGAAGCGCTGGTCGTCCTCGCCTATCTGGCCGCCCGCACCCGACGCGTAAAGCTCATCACGACCGTGGTCGTAGTGCTGATGCGGAATCCATTTGTGGTTGCCAAGCAGGCCGCCACGATCGACCAGCTGAGTGCGGGCCGGCTCGTACTCGGATTGGGCGCCGGCTGGAATGAGAGGGAGTTCGCCAACGTACACGCTGACTTCAGGCGCCGGGGACGGCGCCTGGACGAGGTGATCCGCCTCTACCGGCACCTCTTCTCCGGATCCCAAGAGCCCTTTACGGGCGAGTTCTATTCGTATGAGGACGGCGTCTTCGATCCTCTTCCCGTGCGCGGCGCCGAGCTTCCCATCCTGCTTGGCGGCAACTCAGATCAGGCGGTCAGGCGAGCGGCCAGGGCGGCCGACGCCTGGCAGTCCACGGGTTTGGACGTCGAGGCCTGGCGCGATCGCGTCTCCCTCCTCCGAAGCGAGTCGAATGGTCGCCCCATCGAAGCGGGCGCGCGAGTCAATCTTTCCGGCAGCCCGAACGAGATGCTCGCGGAATTGACGCGCTGGCAGGCAGCGGGGGCGGATCACCTGATGGTCTCCCTCGGTTTCACCGACGGCTTCGGCGAGCGCATGCGCCGGCTCGGGCGCGAGGTCCTGCCGGCAGTTCGCGGCTGACCTGAGCGCGGGAGGACGGGCGCCGATACGACGGCGCGGGGCGTGGAAGGATAGGTCGATGGCGAGGCGGCCGGACGACTGGGAGCTGAACCAGCTGTCCGCGCCCCTGCGTGCCGACGTCCGGCGGCTCAGCTCGCTGCTCGGCGAGGTGATCGTCGAGAGCGGCGGCGAGCAGCTGCTGGAGGACGTAGAACGCCTGCGCAAGGCGGCCATCGAGCTGCGCCAGAGCCGCGGCGAGGCAGCCGCCAGGCAGCTGGCGACCGTGGTCGAACTGGTCGACGGGCTCCAACCGCATCGGGCGGAAGCGGTGGCGCGCGCTTTCACGGTCTACTTCCAGCTCGCCAACCTGGCTGAGGAGCGGCACCGGGTGCGGATCCTGCGCGAGCGCAGCCGCTCCCAGCCGGCTGTCGCGGAATCGCTCGCGGCCACCCTCGCCGACCTGCGAAAGGAGGTCGGGGAGGCGGAGACCGACCGGCTGCTGGAGCAGCTGGAGATCCGGCCTGTCCTCACCGCCCATCCGACCGAGGCCCGCCGGCGCGCCGTGGTCGACGCTCTGCGTCGCGTGGCCCAGTTGATGGACCAGCTCGACGATCCCCGGCTGGGCGCAGCGGAACGAGCCGACGCCGAGCGGCGCCTGTGCGAGCAGGTGACGATCCTCTGGCGGACGGCGCAGCTGCGCCAGCAGCGTCCGACACCGCTCGATGAAGTGCGCAGCGCGATGGCGATCTTCGACGAGTCGCTCTTCATGTTGGTTCCGGTGCTCTACCGAGCGCTGGAGCGGGCGATGTCGCGGCCTCCACAGCAGGTCCGGCCGTTCCTCCGCCTGGGGAGCTGGGTGGGTGGCGACCGCGATGGCAACCCGCATATCACCCACGAGGTGACCGAGTCGACCCTCGAGATCCAGGCCACTCACGTCCTGCTCGGCCTGGAGAACGCGGCGAACCGGATCGGCCGTTCGCTGACGCTCGCCGAGGACTCCACACCGCCCTCGGAGACACTGCTCGAGGGGCTCGAGCGCATTCGCGTCCAGGTCGCCGGCGGACAGGACTTGCGCGCGCAATCGCCCGGCGAGCCCCACCGCGAGCTGCTTCTGCTGGCCGCCGAGCGGCTGCGCGCGACTCGCCTCCAGACAAAAGGCGCCTACCCGTCAGTGGAGGCGTTCATTGCGGACCTGGCGACGATCCAGGACTCGCTAAGAGCTGCCGGCGCCGAGCGCGTCGCCACCGGGGAGCTGCAGCACTTGATCTGGCAAGCGCAGACCTTTGGCTTTCATCTCGCTTCACTCGAGGTGCGGCAGCATTCGGCGGTCCATCGCGAGGTGCTCAACGAGCTGGCCCCCGGGGTGGGCGACGACCCTCAGCGGCTGGACGCGATCGCCGCCGGCCGGTCCGTGCCCTCAGCGAGGCCGAGATCGGCTGCCGCCCGTGAGATGCTCGCCACCTTCCAGGCGATGGCGCGACTGCAGGAGCGGTATGGCGTCGAGGCCTGCCGGCGCTACGTGGTCAGCTTCACGCACTCGGCTGCGGACGTAGTGGCGGTGGCTGCCCTGGCCCGGCTGGCGGTGCCCGAGGGCCGGCTGGTCATCGACCCGGTACCGCTCTTCGAGTCGCGCGCGGACCTCGCCGCCGCGCCGAGCGTACTCGACCAGTTGCTCGAGCTCCCGAGCTGGCGGCGCTGGCTGGAGAGCCGGGGCCGACGGCTGGAGATCATGCTCGGCTACTCAGACGCAACAAAAGACGCGGGCTACCTGGCCGCCAACCTCGCCCTCTACCGCGCCCAGTCGGCGCTCGCCGGCTGGGCTGCCCGCAACCTGGTCAGCGTGACCCTGTTTCACGGGCGCGGTGGCGCTGTGGGCAGGGGCGGCGGGCCGGCGGGACGGGCCATTCGCAGCCAGGCGCCGGGCTCCTTGAACGGGCGCTTCAAGGTGACCGAGCAGGGCGAAGTGATCTTCGCCCGCTACGGCAACTCGGCGATCGCGCTGCGCCACCTCGAGCAGGTCACCAGTGCGGTGCTGATTGCGTCGGCGCCTAGCCGCCAGCAGACGCTGGCGGCGGCCGAGGACCGGTTCGCGGAGGCAGCCGAGGTGATGGCGGCTGCTTCTGAGACGGCGTACCGGAGGCTCGTCGAGTCCGATGGCTTCCCGGAGTTCTTCGGGCGCGTCGCGCCGATCGACGCAATCGGCGAGCTGGCGATCGGGTCGCGCCCGGCGCGGCGCACCGGCGGTCCACTCCGCGACCTCGAGCAGTTGCGCGCGATCCCCTGGGTCTTCGCCTGGACGCAGAACCGCTGCAACCTGCCCGGGTGGTTCGGGCTCGGGACCGGACTCAACGCAGTGGTCGAGCGCGAGGGATTGGACTACCTCCGCCGGATGGCGGCCGAGTGGCCGCTGCTGGCCTCGATCGTCGACAACGCGGAGATGAGCCTCGCCAAGGCGGATCCGATGATCGCCGGCCTTTACCTTGAGCGGGGTGGTCGGCCCGACCTCGTGGCCGTGATCCGGGAGGAGTTCCGGCTCACGCG
Source organism: uncultured Actinomycetes bacterium (assembly GCA_964640005.1). Classification (GTDB taxonomy): domain Bacteria; phylum Chloroflexota; class Dormibacteria; order Dormibacterales; family Dormibacteraceae; genus CAZHAC01. Next base: position 28,108 of record CAZXGB010000010.1, read on the forward strand.
GCGGCTGGTCCTAGCAATCACCAACAGCCGGCGGCTGCTCGAGCGGCATCCGATTCTCCGGCTGGCGGTCGACCTTCGCAACCCGTACGTCGATGCACTGTCGTTCCTGCAGCTGCGCTTCCTGCGCGAGGACCGGCCGGAGCTGGTCCGGCTGACTATCGGCGGCGTCGCCGCCGGGCTGCAGAACACCGGTTGAGCTGGGCGGGATCTGGGGCAGCCGCGTCTATCGTGTCGGCGTGGAGGACAAGCACATGGCTTCCACAAATCGCGTCAGGAGGAGCGTCAATTCGTGATCGGCAACCAGGAGTACACCGACATCCTGTACGAGGTCGAAGAAACGACGGCCATCGTCACCATCAATCGTCCCGAGCGCTACAACGCCTTTCGGGCAGCGACCGTGGAGGAGCTCATTTCCGCTTTCCGGGGCGCGTGGGCGGACAGGAAGATCCGCTGCATCATTCTGACCGGCGCCGGCGACAAAGCCTTTTGCTCGGGCGGTGATGTCAAGCAGCGCGCCGAGACCGGCGACTATGGCCCGACCAAAAGCGGGATGTTCGAGATCGACTACTTCCACAAGCTGATCCGCGACGTCCCCAAGCCTGTGATCGCCGCCGTCAACGGCGCAGCCATCGGGGGCGGCCATGTCATCCAGGTGCTCTGCGACGTCTCGATCGCCGCCGAGCACGCGCGCTTCGGGCAGGCCGGACCTCGTGTGGGGTCGTTCGACGCGGGATTCGGCGCCGCCTATCTGGCGCGGGTGGTAGGTGAAAAGCGCGCGCGCGAGATCTGGTACTGGTGCCGGCAGTACACGGCCGAGCAGGCCGAGCGCTGGGGCTTGGTGAACAAGGTCGTTCCCGGCGACCAGTTGATGGCGGAGGCGCGGTCGTGGGCGGCCGAGGTGGCGCAGATGAGTCCGACCGCCATCAGATTCCTGAAGTACGCGTTCAACACGGACACCGAACACCAGGCCGGGCTCGCCAACATGGCCACCGCCGGCCTCGACTTGTTCGTCCAGTCACCCGAGGGGCGCGAGGGGGCGGCCGCCTTCGCCGAGAAGCGGAAGCCCGACTTCAACCAGTTCACGGACTGAACCGCGGTTGAGCGCTCGCCCGCCTCGCCGGCCGCTCGGCGGGCGCTCAGCACGAGCCTGGCGTCACTCCTGTGTCAGGTTCGGGCGCGCCGGGTACTCCGGATTGCCACGCAGTTTGTCCTGCAGGCTGCGCATGAGCGCGAGGACGATGTCTTCGCGCCAGGGTTTGGCAACCACCTGGACGCCGACCGGCAAGCCCGCGCTCCCGGCGTCCGTCTCTGCTGCCGCGCGCTCCACGCGATCGCGTGAACCAGGGTTACGGCCCGTCTGCTCGTTCTCGCGAACCCGGGTGACGGCCGCCGATCCGGTAGGAACGCCCATGAGGTTCCAGAGGAAGGTCGGGCCGGCTACGGAACCGAGCAGGTAGCTGCCGCCGTGGCGCAGCGCCGGTAGCGGATGCACGGCGCAGATCACTGCATCGAGACCGGCGTCGACCATCGAGGCCAGCACCCGCTCGCGAAAACGGTGCGCCCGCACGACCAGTTCGTGGTACTCGCCGGCGCTCAGCTCGCGCACGTAGCCGAGGACGTCGGCCAGGCGCTCCTGGCCCATTGCACTCAGCGCACGGGCCAGCGCGGGCCGTGCTACAGGCGGCGTCCGGAGCACCTGGACCAGACCCGCGATCTGAGGCGTCTTGGGATTTCGGCCCAGCAGGCGCACGGCAACGCTGCCGCCGGCTGAGATCAACTTGTAGAAGATCTCGACCCCTTCGCGTGTGGGCGGTGCCGGCCACGGCTCGACTTCGGCGACGGTGCCCCGCAGCGCATCCGACGCTTCGGTGACCGCGCGCTTGATCGCGGTCGACCACGGAAAATAGTCGTCCTCCACGTAGAACCCGACCCGCAGCTTCGACACGTCGACCTTCGAAGGGTCGCTCCACGGCACCGGTGGAACCTTGAAGTCGATCTGGTCCTGGCCAGGGGCGGCAAGAATCCGCATCGCAAGCTCGAGATCCTCCACCTCGCGCGCAAGTGGGCCGGGCGACGGGAGAAGACCCTCCTGTCCGCTCTCGAAAAAGCGCGGATCGTCGAGGAGAGTCAGCCGCCGGCTGCCCGGCTTCAGGCCCTGGATGCCGCTGAAGTGCGCGGGCACGCGGATGCTGCCGCCGATATCAGAGCCGAGGCCGAGCGGCGACTCGCCCGCCGCGATCGTCGCCCCCTCCCCACCACTGCTTCCGCCCGGCGTGCGCTCCAGGTTCCACGGATTGTTGGTGCGTCCGTAGACCGGGTTGTCGCTCTCCGTATAGAGGAGCAGCTGAGGAACGTTCGTGATCCCCACGACGATGCCGCCCGCTTGACGAAGGCGACTGACGAGCGGCCCGTCCTGCTCGGCAAGCTCCTTTGCACGGCTGGGCAGGCCCCAAGTGCTCGGCTGCCCCTTGACCTGGAACTGTTCCTTGATCGTGATCGGCACACCGTGGAGCGGGCCGAGGTCCTCTTTTCGTTTGACCGCGGCGTCCGCCTCCGACGCTTCGCGGCGCGCCTGATCGAAAAGCGGGATCGCCACCGAGTTGAGCTTTGGATTCAACTCCTCGATCCGGGCCAGGCAAGCCTCGACTGCCTCTGTCGCCGAGACCTCTTTGGCCCGGATCAGCCTGGCCTGCTCAGCCGCCCCCACCCAGATCAGCTCACGCGAGGAAATGGCCGCCACGGGATTGACATTGTCGTTCACAAAAGCGGTCACCGCCAGGGGCCGTGCGGCAGGGTTAGAGAGTGGACGCAAATGGCTTCGACGCCATCGTCGTTGGTTCCGGCCCCAATGGGCTGGCTGCGGCCATCACGGTCGCCAGGTCCGGGCGGCGGGTGCTCGTGCTGGAGGCCGCGCCGCAGCCTGGTGGCGGCCTCCGCACTGAGGAGCTCCTGGAGGCGGGATATCGCCATGACGTTTGCGCGACGATCATGGCGCTCGTCCCGCTTTCGCCGTTCTTCAGGACGCTTCCTGCCGACCTGGTAGCGCCGCCCGCTCCGCTCGTCCATCCCTTCGACGACGGAACCGCCGCAGTGGTGGAGCGTTCCGTGGCCGAGACGTCAATAGGTCTGGGCAAGGATGGACCGGCCTACCGGCGCTTGCTGGAACCACTGGTAGCCCGGGCGGCCGACTTGATGGCGGACGCACTGGGACCCATCCACCCGCCTGCGCACCCGCTGCTGCTGGCTCGCTTCGGTGGGTCGGGGATACTTCCGGCGACGGCCCTGGCCCGGCTTGCGTTCCACGGTCGTGATGCGCGCGCCCTGCTCGCCGGCGCGGCTGCTCACAGCATGCTCGCCCTGGCTGAGCCAGGGACCTCCGCGTTCGCGCTCGTGATGCTGGTTACCGCACATGCCGGCGGCTGGCCGCTGGCACGTGGCGGCTCCGCTTCGGTCGCCCGGGTCATGATCGACAGGCTCAGTGAACTCGCGGGTGAGGTTCGTTGCGAAGAGCCGGTCGAGTCCCTCAGCCAGCTCCCGCGACATCGCGCCGTGCTCCTCGACCTCGTCCCCGAGGGCGTGCTCGCGGTCGCGGGCGACCGCCTGAGCGCGGGCTACCGCCGGCGGCTTCAGCGCTATCGATACGGCCCGGGGGTCTTCAAGGTCGACTGGACCCTCAACGGTCCGATACCGTGGCGTGCGCCCGAGTGTTCGCGCGCGGCGACCGTCCATGTCGGCGGAACACTGGAGGAGGTGGCTGAGTCCGAGCACGACGTCGCCCGTGGCCGGCACCCCGGCCGGCCCTTCGTGATCCTGGTGCAGCCGACACTCTTCGATCCCACGCGGGCGCCGGCCGGGCGCCACATCGCCTGGGCTTACTGCCACGTTCCCAACGGTTCGGACCAGGACATGACGCGCGCCATCGAGGAGCAGATCGAACGATTCGCGCCCGGCTTCCGCGACCTGGTCAGGGAGCGCATGTCCTGGAGCCCGATGCAGCTTCAGAGCGCTGAACCGAACTGCGTCGGCGGCGACATCAACGGCGGCCGGATGAACCTGAGCCAGCTCTTCGCGCGGCCGGCTTTACGGCTCGACCCCTACGCTACGACCGACCCCTCCGTCTTCATCTGCTCTGCCGCCACGCCGCCCGCCGGAGGTGTCCATGGGCTTTGCGGCTGGTACGCGGCGCGCTCGGCGCTGCGCTCGGCTCTCGCCTGAGGCCGTCCTAGCCTGGACTGTGGACAAGCGATGGACTGGCTCCAAGCCCCTGACTACTGGCTCAGCCGCCTTGTTTTGGAGCGCTTTCTCGCCGCGATCTACCTGGTGGCGTTCGTCGTCGCGGTCAACCAGTTCCGGCCCCTGCTCGGTGAGCGCGGGCTCCTGCCCGTGCCCGACTTCATCAGCCAGGTGCCCTTCCGCGTCGCACCCAGCCTGTTCCATCTCCGCTACTCAGACAGGCTCTTCAGCGCGCTCGCCTGGCTGGGCGTTGTGGTCTCGGCCGCGATTCTGGTTGGCGCACTCGACCTGGCTCCCGCCTGGGTCGTGATCCCAGCCTGGCTGGTCCTCTGGGCGCTCTATCTCTCGATCGTGAACGTGGGGCAGGTCTTCTACTCCTTCGGATGGGAGACGCTGCTGCTGGAGGCGGGCTTCCTCGCCATCTTCCTCGGCGCTGGAACCACGATGCCGCCGCTGCTCGTGATTTGGCTCTACCGCTGGCTGCTCTTCCGGGTCGAGTTCGGCGCCGGGCTGATCAAGATGCGCGGCGATCCCTGCTGGCGCGACCTCACCTGCCTCTACTACCACCACGAAACCCAGCCGATGCCAAACCCGCTCAGCTGGTACTTCCACCACCTGCCGCGCCCACTGCACAAGGTCGAGGTGGCCGGCAACCACTTCACCCAGCTCATCGTCCCCTTTGGCCTCTTCGCACCGCAGCCGGTCGCCGGCGTCGCGGGCGCGACAGTCGTGGTCACCCAGTGCTGGTTGATCCTGAGCGGCAACTTCTCCTGGCTCAACTTCCTGACCCTGGCGCTCGCCTTCTCCGCGTTCGACAACGCGCAGCTGGCATGGGCGGTGCACGTTCACCTACCTGTCCTGACGCCGCTCCCAATCTGGTGGCAGGTCCTGGTGATCGGCCTGACGGCTCTTGTCGCGCTGCTCAGCTACCGCCCCGTCCGAAACCTGCTCTCGCGCCGGCAGATGATGAACACGAGCTTCGAGCCACTCCATCTCGTCAATACCTATGGGGCTTTTGGTTCCATCACCAGGGAGCGGTACGAGGTGATCGTGGAGGGAACCGAGGAAGCGGCCGGCGGTCCGAAGGCTGAGTGGAGGGAGTACGAGTTCAAGGGCAAGCCCGGGAACCCGATGCGGCGGCCGCCCCAGGTAGCGCCGTATCATCTGCGCCTCGACTGGCTCATGTGGTTTGCGGCGATGGGCTCTCCTTTGCAGCACCCGTGGTTCTTCGAGTTCGCGCGCAAGCTGCTTCGCAACGACCGGCCGACGCTGAAGCTGCTCGCGCGTAACCCGTTCCCGGACCGGCCTCCATGCGCCATCCGGGCGCGTCTCTTCGAATACCGATTCACATCCCGGGAGGAGAGGAAGAGGACCGGCGCCTGGTGGGTGCGAACCGCGGTGGCCGACTTCTTCCCGGCGGTTGCGCTGGAGAGCGAAGAGTCGGAGCGGCTCGTGCGCATCGCCACCCGATGAATGCGCTCTACTCCTCAGCCGGCCTCGGCGAAGGCTCCTTCGAACTGGCTGCGGTAGAGGTCGTGGTACACGCCGCCGCGCTCGATGAGCTGGTCGTGACTGCCCTGCTCGACGATGCGGCCGTGGTCCATTACCAGGATCGTGTCGGCATTGCGGATGGTCGAGAGGCGGTGCGCGATCACGAAGCTCGTGCGCCCGCGGCGGAGCTGCGCCATCGCCTGCTGGATCAGCACCTCGGTGCGCGTGTCGACGCTGCTGGTGGCCTCGTCGAGGACGAGGATCGGAGGGTCGCCGATGAACGCGCGCGCGATTGTCAGCAGCTGCCGCTGGCCGGCGGAGATGTTGGAGACGTCGTCGTCGAGGACCGTGTCGTAGCCCTCGGGAAGGCTCCGTACGAAGCCGTCGAAATGCGCCGCCTCGGCCGCGGCGACGACCTCGTCGTCGGTCGCGCCCGGTTTGCCGTACGCGATGTTGTCGCGGATCGTGGCGGCGAATAGCCAGGTGTCCTGCAGGACCATCCCGAACGCACGCCGCAGCTCCGCCCGCGGCAGGGTGCGGATGTCGTGGCCGTCGAGCTTGATCGCACCGGCGTCGACGTCGTAGAAGCGCATCAGCAGGTTGACGATGGTGGTCTTGCCGGCGCCCGTCGGGCCGACGATCGCGATCGTCTGGCCGGGCTCGACCCCCAGGTTGAAGTCCTCGATCAGCGGCCGGGTGGGCTCGTAGCGGAACGACACGCCTTCGAACGCGACCTGCCCGCGCACCGGTGGGAGCGGGCCATCGAGCACCGCCTCGGGCGTTTCCTCCTCGGCGTCGAGCAGCTCGAACACGCGCTCGGCGGAGGCGACGCCCGACTGGACCAGGGTCAGCTGGCCGGCCAGCTGCATGATCGGCATCGTGAACTGGCGCGAGTACTGGATGAACGCCTGCACGTCACCCAGTGACATGGTGCCGGATGCGACCTTGTAGCCACCAATGACCGCGATTGCGACATAGTTGAGGTTGCCGACCAGCTGCATGGCGGGCTGGATGAGGCCGGAGAGGAACTGCGCCATGAAGCTCGCGTTGTAGACCCGCTCGTTGAGCTGCTGGAAGTCGGCGAGCGCGCGCTCCCGGTGGCCGAATACCTGCACAAGCGCGTGCCCGGTGTGCATCTGCTCGACGTGCGCATTCAGCTGGCCGGTCGACCGCCACTGCTCCGCAAAGCGGCGCTGCGAGCGGCGGGCGATAACGATAGTGACGGCGCCCGAGACGGGCACGACGACCAGCGAGATGGCGGCCAGCGCGAGGTCCAGCGAGACCATCATTGCGAGGACGCCGACCACGGTGAGCAGCGAGTTGAGCAGCTGGCCCGTCACCTGCTGCAGAGACGTCGAGATGTTGTCGATGTCGTTGGTGACGCGGCTCAGCACGTCACCGCGCTCGTTGTGGTCGAAGTAGGAGAGCGGCAACCGGTCAAGCTTGCCCTCCACATCCTGCCGCAGTCGGTAGACGGTGCGCTGCGTGACGCCGGCCATGATGAAGCCCTGCAGCCAGTTGAACGCCGCCGCCAGTACGTACACCAAAGCGGCGAGCAGCAGCGTCAGGCCGACAGCGTGGAAGTCGATCCCGACGCCCGGGGTGACGTCCATCGCAGAGAGCATGTCGGCCATTTGGTTCTGGCCGCGCGCGCGCAGCATGGCGATCACCTGCGCCTTGCCGACTCCGTGGGGCAGCGTTTTCCCGACGAGTCCGTCAAACACGAGGTTGGTGGCGTTGGCGAGGATCCGCGGGCCGATGATGGCGAGCGCGACGCCGACGGCGGTCAGTATCACCGCGAGCGCGATCCAGTGCCATTCCGGCCGCATGCGGTCGACCAGTCGCAGGCCCGCGCCCCGGAAGTCCTTGACCTTCCCCGGCGGGGGACCGCCCATGCCGAAGGGGCCGCGGAAACCGCCGCCGCCCGGCCCGCCCGCGCCGCCGCCCGGCCGCCCGCCCGGAGCTCGGGCGCTCACGCGATCTGCTCCGCGCCGCGCAGCTGAGAGTCGACGATCTCCCGGTAGGTGCCGTTGCCCGCGAGCAGCTCGTCGTGTGAGCCGGCACCGACCACCGCGCCGTCGTCGAGGACGATGATCCGGTCGGCGTGCATGATCGTGCTGACGCGCTGCGAAACGATCAGCACCGCGGCCGCGGAGGTTGGAGCGCGCAGGGCCGCGCGCAGCCGCGCGTCGGTGCCCGCGTCGAGCGCCGAGAAGCAGTCGTCGAAGAGGTAGATGCGCGGGCGCCGCACGAGCGCCCGTGCGATCGCCAGGCGCTGACGCTGACCGCCCGACACGTTGGTGCCGCCCTGCGCGATCGGCTCCTCCAGCTTGCCCAGCATCTCCGACACGAAGTCGGCCGCCTGCGCGATGCGCAGCGCTTCCCAGAGCTCTTCGTCGGTCGCCTCCGGCCGTCCCATCCGCAGGTTGCTGGCGACGGTGCCGCTGAAGAGGTAGGCCTGCTGCGGCACAAGGCCGACCGACCCGCGCAGCTCCTGTATTGATTGCCGGCGCACGTCGACCCCGTCGACCAGGACCGAGCCTTCGGTGACGTCGAAGAAGCGCGCGACCAGGTTCACGATCGTGGTCTTGCCGCTGCCGGTGCTGCCGATGATGGCGGTCGTGCGTCCGGGGCCGAGGTCGAAGGAGATGTTCTGCAGCACCGGGCGCTCGGCGCCCGGGTATTGGAAGGTCACGCCGCGGAACTGGACCGACCCGGTGCGCGTCTCCGGCACGAGCGGTTCGGGCGGATCGACGATCGTCGGGACAGAGTCGATGACGTCCTGGATCCGCTCCGCACTGGCGCTTGCCCGCGGGACCATGATCGTCATCATCGCGGCCATCAGCACCGACATCAGGATCAGCATCAGGTACGTGAGGAACGCGGTGAGATTGCCGATCGGCATGCTGCCGCTGTCGGCGAGGTGACCGCCAAACCAGATGACCGCAATGCTCGAGAGGTTGAGGATGACCATGATCGAGGGGAAGGCGAGCGTGAAGATCCGGGTCACGCGGAGCGCGGTGGTGGTGAGGTCCTCGTTGGCCGCCCCGAAGCGCTCCTGCTCGAAATCCCCGCGCACGAACGCGCGCACGACGCGCACCCCGGTGATCTGCTCGCGGAGGACCTGGTTGATGCGGTCGATCTTGCCCTGCATCGATCGAAAGAGCGGCACGGCGAAATAGAGCAGACCGCCGATCACGCCTGCCATCAGCGGGATCACGACGACCAGGAGGAGCGAGAGCGTGGCGTTCTCGTAGAGGGCCATGATCACGCCTCCCACCGCGGTCATCGGCGCCGTGGCCAGCATCGTGAGCGCGATCACGAGGAACATCTGCACTTGCTGCACGTCGTTGGTGTTGCGGGTGATCAATGACGGCGCGCCGAAGTGACTCATCTCCTGGGCGGAGAAGTCCTGGACGCGCGCGAAGATCGCCGACCGCGCGTCGCGTCCCACTGACATGGCCACGCGTGACGCGAAGAAGACTGCGACCACCTGCACCACTGACGCGACCAGCGTGATCCCGAGCATTCGTGCCCCTGTCCGCCAGATGTATGCGGTGTCGCCTTTGACGACACCGTTGTTGATGATGTCCGCGGTCAGGTTGGGCAGGTAGAGGTTGGCCACCGACGTGCCGAGGAGGAGGACGAGCACGAGCGCCACCGCTCCCCGGTAGGGCGTCAGGTGGCGCGTCAGCAGGCGAATCAGCACGCTGCCGGTCCCCCGGCCCAGGCCGCGCGCACCGGCGACGGTTCCGTTTGCCTCGACCCGCAGAGCACGACAACCGATGGTAGTGGCCGTCGACGACCGAACACGAACGGTTTGTCGGTCACCCGTTAACAGCGCATGCGCGCCTGTCGTGTTTTCAGTCCATCCCAGACGCGACGGTGCCGACGTACTCCGCGAGGTGCTGACCGGTGAGGGTGTGGCGAGCGGCGACCAGGTCCCCCGGCAGGCCCTCGAAGACGACCCGTCCGCCGTCATGGCCGGCGCCCGGGCCGAGGTCGATGATCCAGTCGGCGTGTGCCATCACCGCGAGGTGGTGCTCAATGACGATCACCGACTTGCCCGCGTCCACCAACCGGTCGAGCAGCGCGAGCAGCTGCTCGACGTCGGCGAGATGCAGACCGCTGGTCGGCTCGTCGAGCACGTAGATACCGCCCTCGGTGGCCATCTGGATGGCCAGCTTGAGCCGCTGCCGCTCGCCACCGGAGAGCGTGGTGAGCTGCTGGCCGAGCGTGAGGTAGCCGAGCCCGACGTCGGCCATCCGGTCGAGGATCTTCAGAGCGGCGGGCGTCTTCGCCGCGCCGCCGCCAAAGAACGCCAGCGCCTCGGTGACCGGCATCGCGAGTACCTCACTGATGTCGTGGCCGGCGAGCTTGTACTCCAGAACGCTGGCCTGGAACCGCTTGCCCTCGCACTCCTCGCACACCGTCTCCACGCTGATCATCCCCAGCTCGGTATAGATGACACCGTTGCCGGCGCATTTCGGGCAGGCACCGGCGGAGTTGGCGCTGAACAAGCCGGCGTCGACGCCGTTCGCCCTCGCGAACGCCTTCCTGATCGGGTCGAGCAGTCCGGTATAGGTGGCAGGGTTGCTGCGCCGCGAGCCGCGGATCGCCGTCTGGTCGATCGAGACGACTCCCGCCCCCTTCGGCATCGACCCGTGGATCAGTGAACTCTTGCCCGACCCCGCGACGCCGGTGACCACGCAGAGCACGCCGAGCGGGACGTCCACGCTCACGTCGCGCAGGTTGTGCCGGGTCGCGTTGCGGATCTCCAGCCGGCCCGTGGGCTTACGGGTGTCCGGCTTGAGAGCGGCCCGGTAGCCGAGGTGGCGTCCGGTGAGCGTGTCGCTGGCCCGCAGACCGTCGACGGTACCCTCGAAGCACACCGCGCCACCCTCCGTGCCCGCGCCGGGTCCGAGGTCGACCACGTGGTCGGCGATCGCGATCGTCTCCGGCTTGTGCTCGACGACCAGCACGGTGTTGCCCTTGTCCCGCAACCGCAGCAGCAGCCCGTTCATCCGCTGGATGTCGTGCGGGTGCAGCCCCACAGTGGGCTCGTCGAAGACGTAAGTGACGTCGGTGAGCGCGGAGCCGAGGTGGCGGATCATCTTGGTGCGCTGTGCCTCGCCGCCCGACAGCGTGCCCGACGGCCGGTCGAGCGAGAGGTAGCCGAGCCCGATCTCGACGAAGGAGTCGAGGGTCTGCC
>CAZXGB010000011.1:0-19980 GCA_964640005.1 uncultured Actinomycetes bacterium
GACATGCGGGACGCCGCGATGGTCCTGACCGGGGAACGCCACTTCAAGCACTAGTGACGGATAAGAAAAGATAAGCCCCCAGGCTTATTGCCGGTTATCCATGGGCCGCGCGACAGGATAAGCCTCCCGGCTTATCCTCTCTTATCCAATGCCAGCCGCTTGGCCGCCGAGCCCGTACCGTCCTGGCACCGGCCTCGAGCCGCCCTACCTGGGCGACCGGCAGCGGCACCTGGAAGACTTCCGGCGCTACCTCGAGGATCCGGCCAATCCCCGAAACGTCCTCGTCACGGGCCTGCGCGGTGTCGGCAAGACGGTTCTCCTCAACCACTACTCGACGCTCACGGAGGCGTGCGGGTGGGCGGTTGTGGAACGGGAGTTCAGTGAGGCCGACAGCGACCCGGCCCTCTTCGCCCGTACCGTCCTCTCCGACCTCGCCGCTCTGACGCGGCGGCTGTCTGCCGGCGGCGGGTCGGCGGCAGCGGCGAGCGACGTCCAGGACTACATCGGCTCGCTGTCGATCCACTATGGCGAGCTGCGCTTCAGCGTCGGGACACAGCGTCAGGAACTCGCGCCCGACGGCCGCCTCGATGACGATCTCCGCGAAGCGCTGCGCCGGGTGGGCAGCCTCTGCCACCCGCAGGGTCGACGGGGATTCGTGATCCGCTACGACGAGTTCCACATGGTGCGCGAAAAGCGGGGCGCGCTCACCATCTCGGCTCTGCTCGCGGCGGTGGCGGGCGCTCAGCAGCGAGGCGTGCCGGTGATGCTGGTGCTCTGCGGGCTGCCACCGCTGGTCGAGAACCTGTCGCGCTCCAAGAGCTACTCGGAGCGCATGTTCGTCCCGGAGCGGCTGGGCGACCTGCGGCCACCGGAGGATCGGGCCGCCCTCACCGATCCGGCAGTGCGGGTGGGCCGGCGGTTTGAAGAAGACGTGGTCGACGCCGTCGTCGAGGACACCGGTGGCTACCCGTTCTTCATACAGCTCTACGGAGACGCGCTCTGGAACGGCTCGCCGGGCCAGACGATCACGATGCGCGACCTGAAGCGGCTGCGCCCGCGGATCCTCGGTGTGCTCGATGAAGGTTTCTTCGAGTCGCGATACCAGAGAGCGGGCACCATCGAGCGGCGCATTCTCCACGCGATTGCCGAGCAGGGCGGGGAGTCGGCGACCACCGAGCAGGTCCAGATGCGGACCGGATGGACGAACAGCGAGCTGCAGCCGCGGCTGGCGGCTCTGGTGTCGAAAGGGCTCGTTTACAGGCCGGCGCGAGGCCAGGTTGCCTTCACCGCTCCTATGTTCGGGGCCTTCCTCCGGCGCCGGCCGCAGTAGCTGATAACTCCCGCGGCTTATCCGCTGTTATCGAGCGGGGCAAAAAGAGGGCCCCTTTCGGGGCCCTCGGGTCGGCTCACCTCGCGGGGGGCGCGAGGTTTGGGTGGGGAGGGGCTTGCCTAGTCGTTATCAGCCTCACCCTCGTGGTTGCGGTCACCCGAGGGGCGCTCGCTGGAGGCATGGACCTTGGCTTTGTGAGCCCTGGTGTCGTCGGGATCGCTCTTCTTGTCGCTGCTCTTGTCACTACTCTTGGCCGCCGGCGCCGGGGCCGCCGGCTTGACGGCGATCGGCTGCACGGAGACGTTCCCCTGCGAGCTCTGAGCGCTGAAGGTGGCCTCCGGCTCGGGGCTCTCCTCCCGGGCCGCGGTCGCCGTGTCTTCGTCTGAGGCGGTGCGGCTGTTGGCGGAAACCGTGCCCGACGGCGACCAGCACGCCAGGGCGGTCGCGCCTCCAATAGTCGCCGCTGTCAGCGCGGCGCCGGCCGCAAAAGTCGTCGTGGCTGTCCTACGCATGTGGGAAACCTCCTTCGCGTGGTGTCAGTCGGACGTCTCCAACAGTACGCTGCTGTATCAGGGGCCTGTAGGCGGCGCCCAGTTCGGTGCCTTTAAAGAGTCGTGAAATTTGGTTTCCGCTGCTCAAGGCCGGGTTATGGGACCGCCGGTCTAACCTGCGGGAGTGAAAACCGGCGACCGCGCCTTTCCATCGGAGCCGCCTGGGACCCACATGAGCAAGCGCTCGCGCTCCAACCCCAGGGTCAGCTGCGGTTCCTGCCGCCAGTTCGACGGCCTCGCTTGGTGCCGGCGCTGGAACTACGCGACCAGCGGGGACTCGCCGATCTGCGACGAGTATCGCCCCCGTCCGTCAGGTGACGTCGCGGGAGCGCAGGAAGATCGCTGAGGCGATCGCGAACGCGGCCGCGTAGATGAGCAGAGCGATGACAGCGTGGGTGCCGTCCATCAGCGGTGACTGGGCCGCGTCGGCCGTACGGCCGGCTCTTCCAAACGCCTGGGCGAGGCCGGACGTGTTGGCCGCCGGAAACCAGGCCTGGATCTTTCGGAAGGTCTCGCCGCCGGCGAGCCCTACCAGCTGGAAGATCAGCCCCTCGACGATCAGTACGTAGACCAGGCCGAGCCCGATCGCCAGCGCCGACTGCCGGAAGGCGAACGCGAAGAAGGCTCCGAAGAAGGCCCACACGGTGAACATCAGCCAGGTGGCGAGCACTGCCTCGAGCACGGTCCTGGCCGCAGGGAAGGTCAGATCGCCGCCGTCGAGGCCGGCGGCGGCGAGGCTGGCAAGGGCTGCGGCCGCCGTCATCGCGACGGCGAACACGAGCATGACCAGGACCAGGCACGCGAACTTTGCCGTGAGCACCGTCAGCCGGCCCGGCCGCTGCGTGAAAAGCGTCTTCAGAGTGTTCCAGCCGTACTCGCTGCCGACGCTGAGTACACCGAGCACGAGTGCGATCGCGCTGCCCAAAGAGCTCGAGAACGAGAGCACCTGCTGGTGGAAGTGGCGGGGGTAGAGAGTCGCCTTCAAGGACGCGACAGTGGTGCCCCGCGGTAGGGACTGCTCGAAGTTGCGCGGCGGGTGACCGTACACGAACCAGACCACCGCGTAGCCGATGCCGACCAGCAGCGCCACGACGACGCCCAGGCAGATCCAGACCGCCGGCCGCTTGGCCGTTTTGCGCAGCTCGGCCACCAACGATCCGATCACAGGCCCGCCTCCCCGCCGGTGAGCTCGAGGAACACGTCCTCCAGCGAGCGCTCCCGGGGCCGCAGCTCGAGCACGCCGACGCCCGCGTTGACCAGCCTCCAGTTGATCTCCGGCGCCTGACCCGGCTCGGCTCGAACGTCGAACCCGGCGTCGCCGTCGCGGCTTACGTGGTCGGCGCCCACGGCTCCTTCGAGCACCGCGAGCGCTTTCTCAGCCGGGTAGGCGCGGACGTAGAGGCCGGTCGCTCCGCGCAGCTCTGCGATCGAGCCCTCGGCGACCAGGCTGCCCTTCCTGATGACGCCCACCCGCGTGCACATCTGCTCGACCTCTGAGAGCAGGTGGCTGGAAACCAGAACCGTCCGGCTCCCCTGGCCGAGCCGGACGATCAGGTTTCGCATGTCGACCATTCCCTGCGGGTCGAGGCCGTTGGTCGGCTCGTCGAGCACCAGCAGCTCCGGGTCCTTGAGCAGCGCCGCCGCCACCCCCAGGCGCTGCTTCATGCCCAGCGAGTAGGTCGAGAACTTGCTCCGAGCGCGGGGCGTGAGCTCGACCTGGTCGAGCACCTCGCCGATGCGCTTGCCGGGCACCCGGCAGAGGTCCGCGATCACCCGCAGGTTGTCGTACCCGCTCAGATACGGGTAGAAGGCAGGCGCCTCCACGATGGCCCCGAGACGCGCGAGTCCGGCGGGTTGGCCCGGCGGGTAGCCCGCGACCAGCGCGGTACCCGCGCTTGGCTTGCACAGCCCGAGGAGCATCCGCAGGGTCGTCGTCTTGCCGGCTCCGTTGGGCCCGAGGAAACCGTAGACCTCGCCGCGACTCACCGTCAGGTTGAGCTTGTCGACAGCGGTGATCGTGCCGTACTGCTTGCTCAGCCCGCGGGTCTCGATCAGGATCTGCTCGTCCACAGCGGCACGCATTGTGCACCTTGCCGGGCGGTCCAGGTGGAGGCGTGCAGGGGAGGGGCCGGCATGCCGTCAGCGGCGTGCCACTAGAATTGCGGAGCACCGTTCCTTTAAGTCCGGTCCTCGAGAGGCCGGGAAGGAGGCTTATTGATGGCCGTATCGCAGCGGCTCCGGCATGTGGTCGAGTCCCAGCAGTTTTCCCGCGCCCTGCTGGACGAGGTTTTCGAGCGGGCGGACGAGCTCCGCCAAGATCCCTACCGCGCGGCCGGCCGGCTGCAGGGACGGGTCATGGCGGCCCTCTTCTACGAACCCTCGACCCGCACTCGGCTCTCGTTCGAGTCGGCAATGCTGCGCCTGGGTGGCCGGACGATGGGTACGGACAACGCGCGCGAGTTCTCCAGTGCCGCGAAGGGCGAGACCCTCGAGGACACCATTCGGATCGTCAGTGGCTACTCAGACGTGATCGTCCTCCGGCACTACGAGGAGGGCGCGGCCCGGCGGGCGGCGGCGGTCAGCGACGTGCCGGTGATCAACGCCGGCGACGGCAAGGGCCAGCACCCGACCCAGGCCCTGCTCGACGTCTATACGATCCGTGACGAGCTCGGACGCCTCGACGGGGTGAAAGTCGCGATGGTCGGTGACCTGGCCAATGGCCGCACCGTGCGCTCCCTCGCCTACCTCTTGAGCAAATACCGCGACGTCACGGTCTGGTTCGTGGCGCCCCGCCAGGTGGGGATGGCTCAGGACATCAAAGACCATCTCGATTCGAGCGGCGTGCGCTGGATCGAGGAGCCCGACCTGGAGGCCGTGCTCCCGCGCGTGGACGTCGTCTACCAGACGCGCATCCAGAAGGAGCGCTTCGCGAGCATCGAACAGTACGAGGCGGTCGCCGGCATCTACACCATCGGCCGGCGCGAGATGGAGTTGCTTCCGCCGGCCTCGATCCTCATGCACCCGCTGCCGCGTGTTGGCGAGATCGACCCCTCGGTTGACGGCGACCCGCGCGCCGCCTACTTCCGGCAAGCGCGGAACGGCGTTCAGATCCGGATGGCCCTCCTGGACATGGTGCTGTCATGACCACCGTCGAGAAGCGCCTCAAGGCCAGGGTCATGGACGGCGACGCTGTGCGCCGCTCGGTATCGCGGATCGCGCACGAGATCGTGGAGCGCAACCATGGGGTGGAGGAGCTGGTACTGATCGGCGTCGTCAGCAAAGGCGACGTTCTCGCCCGGCGTCTGGCGACCACGCTCAGCAAGATGGAAGGCCGCACCGTGGCCTTCGGCCGGCTCGACGTCACCCGACATCGCGACGACCTCCACCTCCGGCCCCAGAACGATGAGCGTCCAGCCAGCGAGGTCCCCCAGCTCGACGGCAAGACGGTGGTTCTGGTCGACGACGTGATCTGGCACGGGCGCACGATCCGGGCCGCAATGGACGCCCTGCTCGAATTCGGCCGGCCCCGCGCGGTGCAGCTTGCGGTCCTCATCGACCGCGGGCACCGGGAACTGCCGATCCGGCCCGACTACGTCGGCAAGAACGTACCCACCTCGGCCGAGGAGCGCGTCGAGGTGTGTCTCCAGGAGGAGGACGGGGTCGACGCCGTGGTGATCCTGGCGTGAGCGCCAAGAAGTACGCCGCGCTGGTCCTCGAGGATGGGCGGGCTTTCCTCGGCACGCCGCTCGGCGCGGACGTGGTGGGCGAAGGCGAGGTCGTCTTCAACACCGCCATGACCGGGTACCAGGAGATCCTCACCGACCCCTCCTACGCCGGCCAGATGCTCTGCATGACTTACCCGCTCCAGGGCAACTACGGCACCCGGCCGGCTGACGCCGAATCGTCGCGGCCCTGGGCGCGGGCGTTCATCGTCCGCTGGCACGCGCCCCGGCCCTCGCACCAGAGCAGCACGGCTTCCCTCGACGATTACCTGCACCAGCACGGCGTGCCGGGGATCGCGGGAATCGACACGCGGGCGCTCACGCGGCATCTGCGCACCCACGGTTCGCTGCGGGCGGTGGTGTCCCACGAGGCGTCAGCGCCCACCGAGAGCCGGCTCTACGAGCTCGCCCACCAGGCGCGCCATGTGCGCCCGCTGGAGGACCAGGACCTGGTCGCCGAGGTCTCCCGCCGCGAGATGGAGTGGTGGGAGGAGGCCCTGCCGCCAGAGCTCTTGACCGGCAGTTACGCCGACGGCGAGGGTCTGACGATCGCGGTCGTCGACTACGGGGTGAAGAACAACACCCTGCGCTCGCTGCGCCAGCGCGGCTGCCGCGTGGTGGTCCTACCTCACACGGCGACCTTGGAGGACGTCCATGGGGTGGGTGCCGATGGGATCCTGCTCGCCAACGGTCCCGGCGACCCGTCCGTGCTCGACGGCCCGGTCGAGCTCTGCCGGCGCCTGCTCGACGCGCGGCTTCCGCTCTTCGGCATCTGCCTCGGTCACCAGATCCTCGGCCGAGCCATTGGCGGCAGCACTTCGCGGCTGCCCTTCGGCCACCACGGGGCCAACCACCCCGTGAAAGACCTCGACACCGGCCAGACGCATATCACCAGCCAGAACCACGAATTCCAGGTCGACGGCGCCTCGATCCCCGAGGGTGACTTCTTCGTGAGCCAGGTCAACCTCAACGACCGCTCCGTGGAGGGACTGGCCAGCCGCCGGGTGCCGGCGTTCAGCACGCAGTATCACCCCGAGGGAGCGCCTGGGCCGACCGACAACCAGCACCTCTTCGACCGCTTCATCGAGATGGTCCGCTCGCGCCGGCCGGTGCTGCACGCGGTTTCTGGGGCGGCGTTGGAGGCGCCGAAGCCGAGGAAGGTGCTGATCATCGGCTCCGGGCCGATTGTCATCGGCCAGGCCGCCGAGTTCGACTACGCGGGCACGCAGGCCTGCAAGGCGCTGCGCGAGGAGGGCGTGGAGACGGTCCTCGTCAACTCCAACCCGGCCACGATCATGACCGACGAGCATGTCGCCGATCGCGTCTACATCGAGCCCCTGACGGTGGAGGCGGTGGAGAAGGTGATCGCGCGCGAGAAGCCGGACGCCATACTGCCCACGCTGGGCGGCCAGACCGGCCTCAACCTGGCCATGGACCTCGCCGCCGCGGGCGTCCTCGAGCGCCACGGTGTCCGGCTCCTGGGCGCCGACCGCGAAACCATCCGCAAGGCCGAGGACCGGCAGGCTTTCAAGGAGATGCTGCAGTCGATCGGCGAGCCGGTGCCGCCGAGCAAGGTCTGCAACACCCTCGACGAGGTGCTCGCATTCGCCGACGAGATCGGGCTCCCGCTGGTGATCCGGCCCGCCTACACGCTGGGCGGCACGGGCGGGGGCTTCGTACGGACGCGCGACGACCTCGAGAAGGTCGGGCGCAGCGGTCTCGCCGCGTCTCCGATCAACCAGGTCCTCGTCGAGCGCTCGTTGTGGGGTTGGAAGGAGCTCGAGTACGAGGTGATGCGGGACTCAGCCGGCACCTGCATCACGGTCTGCAACATGGAGAACCTCGACCCGATGGGCGTCCACACGGGCGATTCGATCGTCGTGGCGCCCGCCCAGACGCTCTCCGATCGCGATCACCAAATGCTGCGTACCTCGGCGATCAAGATCATCCGGGCGCTTGGGATCGAGGGCGGCTGCAACGTCCAGTTTGCGCTGGATCCCAAGTCTTCGACCTACTTCGTGATCGAGGTCAATCCGCGGGTGTCCCGGTCCTCGGCGCTGGCGTCCAAGGCGACCGGCTACCCGATCGCGCGGGTTGCGGCCAAGGTGGCCGTGGGCTGCCGGCTGGAGGACGTGCTCAACCAGGTGACCGGGCGCACCTACGCGGCCTTCGAGCCCGCGCTCGACTACTGCGTGGTCAAGATCCCGCGCTGGCCATTTGACAAGTTCCCCGGCGGCCAGCGCCGGCTCGGCACCCAGATGGCGAGCACCGGCGAGGTGATGGCGATCGAGCGCACTTTCGAGGCCGCGCTGATGAAGGCCATCCGCTCGCTGGAGCAGCGCCAGCCCTCGGCCGCCGAGCTCGCGGATCCCGAACTCATCGACGAGCCCAACGACCGGCGCCTTTTCGCCCTCCTGGACGCGCTGCGCGGCGGAGCCCGACCGTCTGAGCTTGCTCTGCGCAGCGGCTGGGACGTCTGGTTCGTGGAGCGCCTGGAGCGGATCGTCGAGCTGGAGCGCTCGGGCGACGTGGAAGCCATGCGCCGGGCCGGGTTCTCGGACGCGCGGATCGAAGCTCTGACCGGAGCTTGCCCGCGGCCCGCCCTGCCCACTTACAAGCTGGTCGACACCTGCGCCGCCGAGTTCGAGGCCCAGACGCCCTACTACTACAGCTGCTGGGAGGAGGAGTCGGAGGCGCCCACCGTCGAGGGCCGGACGGCGCTCGTGGTTGGCTCCGGGCCGATCCGGATCGGCCAGGGCATCGAGTTCGACTACTGCTCGGTGCACGCGGCGTGGGCACTGCGCGACGCCGGTGTGCGGGCGGTAATGGCGAACTCCAACCCGGAAACGGTGTCGACCGACTTCGACACCTCCGACCGGCTCTACTTCGAGCCGCTCGACCTCGACGCCGCGCGCGAAGTGGCGGAGAACGAGAACATTACGGGCGCCGTCGTCCAGTTCGGCGGTCAGACCGCGATCAATCTCACCGACCCGCTGGCGCGGGCCGGCGTCCGCATCCTCGGCTCCTCGACGGACGCCATTGACCTCGCGGAAGACCGCCGCGAGTTCGCCAAGTCCCTGCGCACCCTCGGCATCCCGCAGCCGGTCGGGGATACGACGACCTCCCTCGAGGAGGCCCTGGCAATCGCCGAACGGGTCGGCTACCCGGTGCTCGTGCGGCCCTCTTACGTACTCGGGGGCCGCGCCATGGAGATCGTCCGCAACGCGCAGGAGCTGGAGCGCTACATGGAGTGGGCGGTCAGGGCCTTACCTCGAGGCGAGGTCCTGGTCGACAAGTACCTGATGGGCGTCGAGGTCGAGGTCGACGCGGTTTCCGACGGCGAGACCGTCGTCATCCCGGGCGTGATGCAGCACGTCGAGCGGGCGGGCGTCCACTCCGGCGACTCCTACGCCGTCTATCCCGCCCCGGGGCTCGAACCCTGGGAGGAGAAGGACGTCGTCGACTACACGATCCGGATCGCGCGCCACCTGGAGCTGCGCGGCCTGGTCAACGTGCAGTACGTCGTCCACCGCGGCCGGGTCTACGTCCTCGAGGTCAATCCGCGCGCGTCGCGGACGGTCCCGATGCTGAGCAAGGTGACCGGCGTAGCCATGGTCACCCTCGCAACGCGCGTGATGCTGGGCGAGAAGCTGGCTCAGCTCGGCTGGTCCACCGGGCTCGTGCCGGCCCGGCCGCTGGTCGCGGTCAAGGCGCCCGTCTTCTCGATGAACAAGCTGCCCGCGGTCGACTCCTACCTCGGGCCCGAGATGAAGTCGACCGGCGAGGTCATGGGGGTGGATCGCACACTCAACGGGGCGCTCCGGAAGGCCTTCCAGGCGGCTGGCGTCCATCTCCCGTCTCGCGGCTCGGCACTGCTCACGATCGCCGACGCCGACAAGCCAGAGCTATTCCCGATCGTGTCCCGGCTGGTCCAGCTCGGCTATTCGCTGATCGCCACCTCCGGCACTGCCGCGGCGCTCCGGAGCGCCGGCTTTTCGCCGCGCGAGGTGGGGAAGATCGGGGAGGCCTCGCCGACCGTGCTCGACGTCATCCACAACGGCGAGGTCGATCTCGTCGTGAACACGCAATCCAACGTGACCGAGCAGCTCCCCGGTCAACCCGTCATGCGTGATGGGTTCAACATCCGGCGCGCGGCGGTCGAGCGCCGGATTCCCTGCCTGACCTCGCTCGACACCGCTGCCGCGCTCGTGGAGTCGGCGGCGATAGCGGCGACCGACTTCGAGGTCCGGACGGTCGGGGAGTGGAGAGAAGGCATTGCATGACCTGACGGCCGAGGTCGTCTCGGCTCGAATGCGGGGTCCGCACTACTGGGTGATGGGCTTCGAAGCGCCGGCCATCGCCGCGGAAACGCGCGCCGGCCAGTTCGTGAACATCCTGCTCGAGACTGGCCCTCTCCTCCGGCGGCCCTTCTCCGTCTACACGACCGACGGTGGGGTGGTCGAGATCATCTTCAAGCCGGTGGGCGAGGGCACGCGACTGCTCGCCGGTCTCCGGCTCGGGGACCGCGTCTCGCTGCTCGGACCGCTGGGCCGTTCGTTCGCCTTCGACTACGCCTGGCAGTCGGTGGCACTGGTGAGCGGCGGCCTCGGCGTGGCGCCCATGCTGCTCGCGGCGCGCGAGGCCCAGGCGGCGGGCCTGGAGGTGACCTGGGTGCACGGTGCCCGGAGCCGCGAGGAGCTGTCACGTGACTGGTTGGGGGACCAGCTCATCTACGCCACCGACGACGGTTCCTACGGCCACCACGGCACCGCGGTCGCCGCCACACCCGACGTCGACGCGGTCCTCGCCTGCGGACCCAACCCGATGCTGGCCGCGGTTGCCGCACGCTGGCCTGACGCCCAGGTCGCGGTCGAGACCTACATGGGCTGCGGAACCGGCGTCTGCCTGGGCTGCGCGGTGCCGCTCACTGCGGGCGGTTACAACCGCGCCTGCAGCGAGGGGCCGGTGTACCGCGCGGGCGACGTCGACTGGCCGTCGCTCCCGGGTCATCTCCACTACTCCGCGGATTTCCTCCCCCCGGCACGGGCGGAGGCCAGGTGGGGGGCGGAGTGATGGCCGACCTCTCGGTCGACCTCGGGAACATCCGCCTTCGCGGTCCCGTCATGGCAGCTAGCGGCACCTTCGGTTATGGCACCGACGTGCCCATCCTCGACCGCTCCAAGGTGGGAGCGATCGTTTCCAAGGGCATCTTCATCAAGCCGCGCCCCGGCAACCCGCCGGCCAGGATCGTCGAGACCCCGAGCGGCATGCTCAATGCGATCGGGCTCCAGGGCCCCGGGGTGGAAGCGCTGGTCCGCGACTACTGCCCGCTCTGGGCCGAGTGGGACACGCCGGTTCTCGTCAACATCAACGGCGAGTCGGCAGCCGAGTACGGCGAGCTGGCGGCGCGCCTGGACGGCGTGCCCGGCGTGGCCGGCTTCGAGATCAACATCAGCTGCCCGAACGTCGAGCAGGGTGGAATGTACTTCGGCAACGACCCGCGCGCCGCCTCGGCGGTCACCGCGGCGGTGAGGGAGCGGACCCGCCGGCCCGTCTGGGTCAAGCTGACGCCAATGGTGGCTGACATCGCCGTCATCGCCCGGGCCTGCGAGGAGGCGGGGGCGGACGCCCTGTGCGCCGTCAACACTTTCGTCGGAATGTCGATCGACCTTGTCGCTCGCCGGCCCCGGCTGGCCTTTCGTACCGGCGGCTTGAGCGGCCCCGCCATCCGGCCGATGGCCGTGTACCTTGCGCACCAGGCCGCGCGTTCGGTTCGGATTCCGGTGATCGGGATCGGGGGCATCGCGCGGGCCGAGGACGCGCTCGAGTTCCTCATCGCCGGGTGCGCGGCGGTCCAGGTCGGCACGGCCACGTTCGTCGATCCCCGCGCCATCGAAAAGGTCCACGACGGGATCGCGGCGTTTCTGGAGCGCGAACAGCTGGACTCGCTGGCAGCGCTTCCCCGCTATCTGCCGAGGGACTGACCGCCGCAAGTAAAAGCGCCGTTAAACGATTGACCCTTTAGTCAATCGTGCCGTCAACTGTGCCTCTTGTCCGGTTCGCGGGTGAGCGGAGGGGTGTTCAGGGGAAGAGCTGATCGTGGCTAGTTTCGGCCCAGCCTTGGTGGTCGTCGTGCTGACATTGACGCCGACGCTGCCCGCGACGCCGCCGGCGGCGCTGCCGACGATTTCGCCGCCGGCGCTGCCGGCGCTACCGGCCTTGCCCACTCCACCACTGGCCGGCGTGCCCTCGATCGCTCCCGGCACACCCGGCGGTGGGCCGCCCCCGACAGGCGGCGGACCGCCGCCCTCCCCGCCAACTGGTCAGGGCCCAACCATCGCCCCGCCGAGCGAGGGCGCCACGGGCGGTGTGGCCGGCGTGCAGGGTACTCCCCGGCCGGCGGCCAACGCTCGGCCCGGGCCCACCGCGCCCGCGGGCATCGGCCTGCCCTCGTATCTGGTGCTGCCCGCCGGCCGGGCCGGGGCGGTCCTCGCGGTCGCCCTGATGCTGCTCCCCACGCTCGTCGTCATCTGGCTCCTGCTTCTCGTTCGGACGTTCCAGAAGACCGCTGAGTGGCGGGGGAGTGCGCTCCGGCTGGCAGTCGCGGCCGAGCTTGGCGTACGCCCCAAAGACCTGGCCCCGATGCCGCCCCAGGCCCTGCGGGCGCTCCGAGAGCAGCTGGCGTTCGACGAAGTGACGCGTGTCCTCAACCGCCCGGCGGGCCTGGCGGCGCTCGAACGCGAGATCGCGCGCGCCAAGCGGCGCCGCCTGGCGCTGTCGGTTGCCTTCGTCGACGTCGACGGTCTCAAAGCGGTCAACGACGGTCATGGTCACTCGGCCGGTGACGACCTGCTGCAGCGGGTGGGCAAGGTCCTGACCAGCGGCCTGCGCAGCGAGGACCTGGTCTTCCGGTTCGGCGGCGACGAGTTCGTCTGCGTTCTCCCCGGAACGTCGGCGGCGGACGCTCTAGCGGTGATGACGAGGATCGAAGGCGAGGCCGCCAGGCAGTCCTGCGGCTTCAGCTTCGGAATCGGACAGATGCAGCCTGGGGACGACGAGGTCGCCCTTTTAGGCCGCGCCGACGAGAGGCTCTACGAAGCCAAGCGTGCCCGCCCTGAGGGCGCGCGAGCCGCCGACCACAAGGTCCGGCTCAGGGAACGTCTCGAGCAGGGGTCGCGGCGGCCGGCGCCTGAACTGGCTCGCCACGAGGAATCTGGTCCGGCGAGCCGCTCACTCTCGTAGTCTGTCGGAGCTATATCAGGTGGGCCGGTGAAGGTATTTGCAGACGCTCAGCGCCGCCGCTGGGCTTTGGGTGCGTCCCGAGCCAGCTTCTTGATCTGTTCCCAGCCCTGCGACAGCCGGTCTACCTCCCTGGCCAGCTTGGCGTTGTTTGCGCGCAGGGCGCGATTCTCCTCGACGAGCTTGCCGACCAGTTCCTCGGCGTCCGCGACCAGCTGCGAGAGCTGGTCTGGACGCTTGGTGCCGCGCCTGCGGATCACGGGCTGAATATTATCCGCGCCGTGCTCGAGGTTGAGCGGCTTGTCAAGCGCTATGGAGACGTGACCGCCGTCTCGGACTTGACGGTCAGCCTTGCCCGCGGCCAGAGCCTGGTGCTGCTCGGCCGCAACGGCGCAGGCAAGAGCACCGCGATGAGGTGCATGGCCGGCCTCGTGATGCCCACAGCGGGGCGGGTCGCGGTCGACGGCATCGACGTCCGAAAGGACGCCAACGCGGTGCGGTCGCGCATCGGGCTCATGCCCGAGGTGCCGGGGCTCTACGAACGGATGTCGGCGCGGGCCTACCTCGACTACTTCGGCTCCATCTACGGCCTGGCGCCCGACGTTCGCCGGCGGCGGATCGAGGACATGCTGACCGCCTTCGACCTCCTGCACGCGCGCGACCGCTGGCTCGGCACCTTTTCCAAGGGCATGCGCCAGAAGGTCGCGCTGATCCGCGCCACCCTGCACCGGCCCAAGCTGATCCTGGCCGACGAGCCGACCTCCGCTCTCGACCCCGATTCGGCTCGCCGGGCGTGGGACTTCCTGAACGAACTTCGGGATGCGGGCTGCTCGCTCGTCATCTGCACCCACTCGATGGAAGAGGCGGAGGCGTTGAGCGGGTCGATCGGGATCATGTCGGCCGGTCGGTTGCTCGCTCATGGGACCCTGGACGACCTGGTCCGGCATTCCGGGCTCGAGCCCCGCCATGAGGTCCGGCGCTGGCCTGGCCTCCAGGACATCTACCTCGCGATCGTCGGCGAGCACCTGCCGAGGGACGGCTCTGCGGAACCCATTACCGCCTAGGACAAGGCTGGTCGCGCTCCGCGACCTACGCGACGCAGCGGGCGACTTCCGCCTGGCAACCGCGATGATCGGGCTCGCACTGGCTGTCCCCATCGCCAGCGCCTTCGGAATCCGCGCCCTCAGCTACTGGGGCGGCGGCTTGAGCGCCGTCGTCGAGCGGCTGACCGTGGTCGGCGCCTTCTTCGTCGTCTTCCTGCCCGCCAGCTTCTCGCTCGTGCTTGCGCTGGAGTCCTTCGTCGGGGAGCGAGAGCGGGCGACGCTGGAGGTGCTGCTCTCGACCCCGCTCGACGAGTCCGAGATCTACTTCGGGAAGGTCATATCCGTCCTGACCGTCTCCCTGACGCTTTGCTACGGCGCCCTGTTGGTCTATTGCCTGGCCATATTCCCCGGTCTCGGCTACTTCCCGCTGGGCATTCTGGCCAGCCTGGCGCTGAGCACCGTCTGCCAGGTCGCCGCGATGGTCGCCGGTGCCGTGATCGTCAGCGCCCACGCCCGCACGATGCGGGCCGCCAACGTGATGGCCAGCTTCATCATCCTGCCGATGTCCGTCGTCCTCCAGATGGAGGCCGGCCTGATCCTCGTCGGCCGGGGCGAGCTGCTGTGGGGCTTCGCGGGCATGATGGCAGTCGTCGCCGTGATCCTGCTCAGGATGGGGCTGGCCGGGTTCAGCCGGGAGACGCTGCTCGCCCGCGACGCCGGCGCCCCACGCCTCGTTCCACGCGCCGCCGCGGCCGCGCGCGCGGCGTTCGCCGGCCGGCCGTCGTTCCCGAGCCTCATCTGGCGCCGCCGGACGCCGCTGCTGATCGCGGTCGCCGGCTGGCCTCTGGGGACTGGCACAGGCTGGCTCGCGGGTTCCGCCTCCATCATCCCGCGCTCCATCGCCAAGCCGGTGCTGGGCGCCCTGATGAGCGCGGCACAGGCGCCGAGCCCGGCTCTGGCCGCGCTCAATTTCTTTGCGCACAATCTGACGGCAATCCTGCTGGCCGGGCTGCTGGCCGGGGTGACGGTCGGCCTCTCCGGCTTCCTGCTCAACTTCCTGCCCGCCTTTCTGGTCGGCTACGCGGCAGGGCTCTCGTCGTGGGCGATCGCGCTCCACGGGATCTTCCCCAACGGCGTGTTCGAGATCCCGGCGGCAGTCGTGGCCGGTGGTTTGGCGGTGCAGATCGGAGCCGCTGTGATCCACATGGAGCGCGAGGCCTCCTGGTGGGCACGGCTCGCCGCGGCCTACGCAGAGTTCGCGCTTTCGCTGCGCTGGCTGGTACCCGCGCTCGCGCTGGCCGCGGTCCTCGAGGCCTACCAGTGGCCTGTGGCGTAGGTTCGTGTCCCCAATACCGCCAGGTGCGCGCAGCGCACCGGTCAGGGGCTCGAGGCCGGGGGAATGGGTGGTGCCAGGAGGAGCGCACTGGAGGTGCGTGACGACGACGCGCCGGGACCCGTGAGCCCGGGATCGAGGTCCTGAGGCGGTCGATTGGTCACGAACTTGCGCTGCGGGCCACTTTAGTTAGCGGAGACGGGCTCCGCCGTGTAGACGGCGGGGCGGCCGATCCGGACGCCGATGAGCGTCAACCCGGCGATGACCGCGCCCGTGGTCAGCGCCACCGGCGGGCCGAAGAGGGCCGAGAGCGCACCCGCCTGGGTCGCGCCGATCGGCCCGACCCCCATGACCGCCTGCGCGTAGAGAGCCATCACTCGTCCCCGGAGGTGGTCGGGCGTCAGGGTCTGGATGCGCGTGTTGGCGGTGGCGAGGAACCACATCTGGCAGAAGCCCGCCAGGTAAAGGAAGGCGGCCGAAAGGGGCGGCCACTGGCAGAACGAAAAGCCGACCAGCATGAGCGACCAGAGGATGCCCATCGTGAACTGGCGCCGCCCGGACGCGTGGCCTGGGAACATGGCCAGCGAGAGGGCGCCCGTAAGGGCGCCGAGTCCGAGCGCGCCCATCAGAAACCCGAAGCCGGCGGCGCCGATGTGCAGGACCTTGTCGGCGAAGAGGGGGATCAGGGTCAACCGGTTCATGGCGAACAGGGAGAAGACGGCCACCGTCAGCAGCAGCGGACCGACCACGGCATCGTGACGCGCGTAGCTCGCGCCCTCACGGATGCGCTCCCAGAGCGAGGTCGTGCTCGAGGGCCGCACCAGCGCCGGCAGCTTGCGCATCAGCAAGAGGGCGCCGATGGTGCCGGCGAAGCTGATGGCGTTGGCCAGGAAGCAGAGCGGCAGCCCGAGGGTGGCGATGATGACACCGGCGATCGAAGGCCCGACGACGGCGGCGCCGTTGAACACGGAGGAGTTGAGCGCGATCGCGTTCATGAGGTCGTCGCGGCCGACCATCTCGATCGCGAATGCCTGGCGCGCCGGGACGTCGAAGATGTTGATGGTCCCGACCATGAACGCCGCGGCGAGCACCATCGGGTACTGCACGAAGCCGTAGTGGGTGGCGAAGAACATCAAGAGCGCGGGGATCGTGTAGGCGGCCTGCGTACCGATCAGGATCCGCCGCTTTGGATAGCGATCGGCGACGACGCCTCCCAAGGGGCCGAAGACCAGCATGGGCAGGAACTGGACGGCCAGTGTGAGGCCGACCAGGAAATCGTTCCTCGTGAGCTGGAGCACGAGCCACGGCATCGCGATGCTCTGCATCCAGGTCCCGACCGTGGAAACCAGCTGACCCGCGAAGAAGAGCCTGTAGTTCCGGTGGCGGAGGGCACCGAGGACGCGCGCCCGGCTGGACGGACGCGTTTCAGAGAACGCTGGAGATGACAATCCACTCCCGATGATCGCACCATTGGCGGGATGCCTTCGATCCGTGAAGAGGTAACCATAGACGCTCCTGCCGACCGGGTCTGGAAGGTCGTGCACGAGGACCTCCGCAACGCGCCCAAGTGGACGACCTACCTGAAACGCGCCTATCTGGTGAACGGCAAGGAGTTGGGATTGGGCTCGAAGATTCGCTACGAGCTCGAGCTGCCGGCCTGGCGAGGGCACCTCGAGATCGAGCAGACGACCTGGATGCCCGGGCGCAAGTGCGCCGGAGAGTTCACCGACGGGCCGCTCAAGGGAACCTGGTCGTACACCTACCGTGAGCTCAAGTCGGGCACCAAGCTCGTCTACGAAATGGACTTCCAGCTCGGCGGCATGCTGCGTTTTCTGTCAGGGGTGCTGGTCCGCGAGTACGCGAACGGCATCCGCGAGAACATGTCCAACCTCAAGGAGTACGTTGAGTCAGGGAAAGGAACCCGTTCGTGATCGCAAGGCGTTCTTGCCTCTCAGTCCCAGCCACCCAGCCGCGCTTCTTCGAGAAGGCCGACCAGTCGGCAGCTGACATGATCTTCCTCGACCTCGAGGACTCGGTCGCTCCCTCGGCCAAGGAGCGCGGTCGCGAGCTGGCGATCGAGGCGCTGCGCACGTATGAGTACGCGGGCAAGGCGCGCGGGGTGCGAGTCAATGCCTGCGACACCAAGTGGTGCTTCGACGACATCCGCGCTGTGGTGGAGGGGGCCGGCGATCGCCTGGACACGATCGTGCTGCCGAAGGTCGAAGGTGCTGAGCACGTGCACTTCGCAGACGTGCTCCTCCAGCAGCTGGCGGCCAAGCATGGGCTCGAGCGCGAGATCGGGCTCGACGTCCAGATCGAGAGCGCACTCGGCCTCGAGAACGTGGAACGGATCGCGGTGGCGTCGGCACGGCTCCGGGCGCTCCACTTCGGTCCCGGCGACTTCATGGCGAGTCTGCGCGTACCCGAGCTGACGATCGGGAGCACCCCGGCCGCCTACCCGGGCGAGTTCTTCCACTACGCCCATTTCCGGATCCTGGTCGCCGCGCGCGCCCATGGCCTGATGGCGGTCGACGGACCCTTCGCGCAGGTGCGCGACCTGGATGGCCTCCGCGCCTCGGCGGCCAGGGTGGCGGCGCTCGGCTACGACGGGAAGTGGGCGCTCAACCCGGCCCAGGCCGAGGTCCTGAACGATGTCTTCGCCCCCAGCCAGGACGACTTCGACAAGGCGTCGGCGATCATCGACGCCTACGCCCATTCGGCGGACGCCGAGGCGACGGGCGCCGTGATGCTGGGCGACGAGATGATCGACGAGGCCTCTCGCAAGATGGCGGCGGTGATGGTGGAGCGAGGCCGAGCGGCGGGTATGAAGGCGCGCCCCTGGCAGCCCGCCTGAAGATGCTGGCCTACGTCTTCTGGCACTGGCCGGTCGAGCCCGCCGACCGTAACCTGTACGAGACGGCCCTGAGGGCGTTCCACGCGGAGCTCAGGTTGGCCGGGTCAGAAGGCTTCGTCCGCTCCTACGCGTTCCGCGTCCAGGGCTCGACATGGCTCCCGGTCGAAAGCGCCTACGAGGACTGGTACCTGATCGAGGGGTCGTTCGCGCTCGACCCCCTCAACGATGTGGCCGTCTCGCCCCGTTTACGCGCCGCGCACGACGCGGCTGCGCGCTGGGCTGCCGGCGCCGGCGGTCTCTACCGGCTTCGGAGCGGCATCCCCGAGCCGCATGAGTGGTCGGTCCATTGGCTGCGCAAGCCGAGGGGCGAGTCGTATGCCGACTTCTACGCTCGCTTTGCGCCGGATGCGGTGCTCTGGCGCCGCCAGATGGTGCTCGGGCCGGCGCCGGAGTTCCTCCTCGAGTCCCACACCCCGCCCGAAGGCGTCGAGGCGATCAGATCCGACCGCTCACTGGTCTGGGCCAACTAGGATCAAGCCCCCTCCCCGCTCGACGGGGAGGTGTCGCCGCGGAGCGGCGACGGAGGGGGCTTTGGGAGGCCCGCTGTGCGCGCTAGAAGTGGAGGAGTTCGAGCTGCTCTGAGCGGTCTTTGACCGCCTCGCTCAGCTCGCGCAACAGCTTGCGGTAGCGCGCGGAGGCGTCTTCATCGGAGAACTCCACGTCACGCATCGACTTCAGGACCGACGCCAGCGCCAGCAGACCCTTGGCCTCGCTGCTGCGCACGAGGCGCGCGGCTGCCCGCAGCTCGAAGGCGACTCTGTCCTCACCATTGGCACGCAGCAGGCTGTAGGCGCGGGCGGCCGCTGTCAATGCCCGCGTCGTGGTCGGGTGGAGAACGCCGGTTGTGGTATCGGGCGGGGCGGCTGGCCCAGGTGGCCTCGGCGGCTGTGGCAGTGAGATGCGGCTGAGCTTCGCCGCCGCCCAGGCGCGACGCCAGAAGCGGGGCAGTCCGGGGCCGGCGATGACGATGATCCCAGCGAGGACGAGGACGCCCGCGAGCGCTCCGACCACCAAGTCCAGCATGAATCAACAACTAGGTTACGCTCCCCAGCGTGAGTACCCAACCACGCGTCGCGGTGGTCACGGGAGCCTCCTCGGGCTTTGGCGAGGCAACCGCCCGGCGGCTGGCCCGGGCCGGTTTCGAGGTGGTCGTGGGCGCGCGGCGAATGCAGCGACTGGAGAAGCTGGCGGCGGAGGTCGGTGCCCTCGCGCTGCCCCTCGATGTCAGGGACGCGAGCAGCATCAAAGCCTTCGTCGAGGAGATCGGCGGCCGGTTGGGGCGCATCGACATCCTCGTCAACAACGCCGGTGTTGCGCTCGGCCTGACCCCGGTCGAGTCGACGCCGGACGACTACTGGATCGGGATGTTGGAAACCAACGTGCTGGGGCTGCTTCGAATGACGCGAGAGTGCCTGCCCCTGATCCGCAAGGCGCCGCACGGACACATCGTCAACGTCGGCTCGATCGCGTCTTTCGAGAACTACAAGGGTGGCGCGGGTTACTCGGCCAGCAAGCACGCGGTACGCGCCATCTCGCGCACCCTTCGCCTGGAGCTCAACGGTGAGCCGATCCGGGTCAGCGAGATCGACCCGGGAATGTCGGAGACGGAGTTCAGCCTCGTCCGGCTCGGCGACGAGCAGGCGGCCAAGGCGGTCTACAAGGGCGTCGAGCCGCTGACGGCGGACGACGTCGCCGACGTGATCGAATTCGTCGTCACCCGGCCCCCGCACGTCGACATCGACGAGGTCGTCATTCGCCCTGTCGCCCAGGCGGCCGCGTACCAGGTGGCACGAAAGGCCGAGTAGTACCCCGGGTCTCTAGAGCTTGATCCGTCCGGCCGCACGGGCC
>CAZXGB010000011.1:20080-27089 GCA_964640005.1 uncultured Actinomycetes bacterium
CAGCAGTCATGCAGGCGGCCGCCGCGAAAGCGGCGGCCGAGGTTGCCCGCGATCATGCGAACGCGCCGGCCGAACGGAATGCCGGGCTGACGGGCGAGCCCGATGAACCCCAAGTGCTCGTGCGAGCTACCGTCACACATCACTCGTAAGTATGCGATCCGAGCTTGATGTAGCCCGGTTCCGGGCATCCGCTCGACGTGTGCGCGTGCGTGCAGTGGACGCCGGCAGCGCCCGGGTCGATGTAGAGCCGGCCGTGGATGACGACCTGGTCGCCTTGCTTGGCCGGAACCAGCGCCGCCAGCTGCGTGTTGTGGTCGACCTCGAGCACGTCGCCCGAGCCGGCCCGCACGTGGAAGCGCTCGTGGGTCCCGGCCGCGATCGGGTCGTCGAGGAGTGTTGCGTCGAACGTCACCTCGACGTTTTGGCGGTGCTGCGCGAGGTCCGAGTGCAGCGCCGCGTCGTCGATGGCGTCGCTTTGGCCGCCACAGGCGCTGAGCAGGAGCACCGACAGGGCGAGGGCTAAGCGGCGCAGTGGGCGATCGCCTCCCGCAGCGTGAAACGCGCCTCGAGCAGCGACTTGCCGAGGATGGTCGCCGCCGCGCCCGCCCTGGAAAGCGCCTCCAGGTCAGCCAGGGACGCGATCCCTCCCGAGTAGGTGACCGGGTGACGCGTCGCCTCCAGCACCCGGCGGAGCGTCTCCACGTCGGGCCCGGCCAGGGTGCCGTCGCGATCGATGCAGGTCAGGATGACGCCACCCAGTGGTGCCGCCTCCCACTCGCCGAGCAGCGTCTCCAGCGACCGCTCTTCGACCGCCGTCCAGCCGGTCACCGCCGGCCGGCCGGCCTTGACGTCAAGCGCGGCGAGCACACGACCCGGGTGGCGCGCCGCCGAATCGCGCAAAATCGCCGGCTCGCGGACCGCCGTCGTGCCCATGACAACCCCCGCCGCCCCGGCAGCGAGCCAGGCTTCGACGTCCGCCGGCGACCGCACGCCGCCGGCGACCTGGACCTCCACGCCCGCCCCCTGCACGACCGCCGCCACCAGCTCGCGGTTGGAACCGGCGCCGGCGGCCGCGTCGAGGTCGACCAGGTGCAGCCGCCCGGCGCCGGCGGCGGCGTACTCGCGAGCGCGCTCGACCGCGTTCAGGCCGTATGCCGTCTCCTGGGCGAAATCTCCCTGCCGCAGGCGCACGACATGGCCGCCACGGAGGTCGAGAGCTGGAATCACCTGCACGAGCGACGAGCTTAGGCCGGAAACCTCGGTGCTTGCCGTGACCTGGCTTGGAGGCGCGAGGACTACGCGGCCGGGGGCGATTGCATCGCCGCTTGCAGCTCACCTATCCGGCGCTGCTCCAGGAGGTTGAGGACCGCGGCCTCGTCGGCCCGGAGGCCGGCTCGGTCGGCTCGGATCGGCCGGCCGCCCCTCACCACCTCGCTCAGGCTTCCGTCGAGGTAGGCGTCGACGATCGCCGGGTGCACGTAGCTCTTCCGGGCGACGTCCCGCGTGTTGCCCAACTGGCGGGCCACCCCGTCGATCGCGGCGGCGATGTTCTTCTTGGCCTGTGCCTTGGACGAGAACTCCGGGCGTTCCCAGAGCGCTCGGGCTGCCAGCACCGTCCCTGCCCAGGTGCGGAAATCCTTCGCGGTGAAGTGCTCGCCCGTGGTTTCGCGCAGGTACGTGTTGACGTCGTGGGAATGGACGTGGTGGCGCTTGCCGCTGTCGTCCACGTACTGGAAGAGCTCCTGTCCGGGCAGCTCCTCGCTCTCCTTCACGACCGCGGCAAGTCGGCGGTCGGTGATCTCGACGTTGTGCCACTTGCCGCTCTTGCCGCGGAAGTAAAAGCGGAGGGTGCCATCGCCCTCCACGTCCGCCTGATCTCGATGCAGGGTTGTCAGGCCGAAGGAGTGGTTCTGCCGGGCGTACTCTTCGTTGCCGACGCGGATCATCGTGGTCTCGAGGAGCCTGACCACGGTTGCGAGCACCTTCTCGCGCGGCAGCCCGGGCTGGTCGAGGTCGCGGCGGACCCGCGCTCGGATTTTGTGCAGCGCGTGAGCGAAGTCGATCAGCCGCCAGTACTTGTTCCCGTCGCGGACTTCCCGCCAGCGCTCGTGATACCGGTACTGCTTACGGCCCTTGGTATCGCGACCGGTCGCCTGCAGATGGCCGTCCGGGAACGGGCTGATCCAGACGTCGGTCCAGGCCGGAGGGATCGCGAGCTTCCGGATCCGTGCCAGCGTGGCCTCGTCCTGGATGCGCTGGCCGTCCGGGTCGATGTAGACGAAGTGCTCGCCCTCCTTCCGCCGCCGGATGCCGGGCATGAAGACGTCGGAGACGTAGTGGAGACCTGCCTCATTGGCGGTCTCGACGCTGGCGATCGTCAGCGGAATGTCGCGGCGCCTCACGCTCTGAGCCGTCGTGATGCTTCGGACTCTACGTCCTGCTCCGGAACCACGTCCTCCCCCCGTCCCGGGGAGGTGCTGCGAAGCGGCGGTGGGGGCCTCCCTCCGCCTCAGCGGTAGTTCTTGAAGTCCAGCGGTACCGGGATGTCCTCGGCTTCGCGCAGGTGATGGATCACCGCCTGCAGGTTGTCCTTGCTGGCGCTGGTCACCCGCAGCTGGTCGCCCTGGATGCGCGCCTGGACCTTCGGCGAAACCTCGCGAATCCGCTTCTGCAGGTCCTTGGCGAGCTTGTCATCGATGCCGGCGTTGAGCCGGACCTCGATCTGTCCGCGGCCCTTGCCGACGGTCTTCGGCGCGCCCGCCTGGAAGAGCTTCGGGGAGAGCCCGCGCTTGGCCGCCTTCTCGCGCAGGACCTGCAGCAGCGCCCGCACGCGGTCCTCGGTTGAGGCCTCGAGCGTGATGACCTCTCCTTTGTGCTCGATCGAGGGGTCGGTGCCCTTGAAGTCGAAGCGCGTGCCGGCCTCCCGGCGCGTCTGGTCGATCGCGTTGGTCAGCTCGGCCGCGTCGTACTCCGAGACGACGTCGAAGGAGAACTCTTGGGGCATCTCTCTCCGAAGGCTAGAGCTTGACGAAGACGGCGAGGCAGGCGATCAGGGCGAGCGCCACCACGACCAGGGCGCTGCCGCCCAGGAGCACCGCGATCCCGACCTGCGACTCGTCGACCGGCTCTGGCGGCGGCACCTCGTCCGGGGCCGGGGGCCGCTCGAGGTCGTCGACGCCTTCGGCGGTTGCTCGGAGGAGAAGCTCCTCCAGAAGCTGCTTGCCCCCGGCCGGGATCGGTTTGCCCTCCAGGCTGGCGACCGCCGCCCGCAGGTTGTCGTTCGTACGCCCCAGCTCGGCAACGACCATGTCGAGGGTCCGCGACGTGCTCGGGCTCGAGTTCTCGCGGCGGAGGTCGGCAATGATCCCGTAAAGGCTCATCGGAATGGGATTCTACGGTCCTTCTTAGGTCGGACACGGCGGCTCCGCCTGCGGCACCGGGAGGATCCCGGCGGGAACGCCGCTTCCGCGCCTTATCATCCGCCCGTGGCTCGGACCGAGCCGGCGGCCCTCAGCAACCCGGGTAAGCGCCCTGCCAACAGCTGGGTGTATTTCGACGGCCAGATCGTGCGCTACCAGGACGTCCACCTGGGCCTGGCGACGCACGCGCTCCATTACGGCACAGGCTGCTTCGAGGGCATCCGCGCCTACTGGAACGAACGCAAGGAGCAGCTCTACGTGCTGCAGGCGCCCCAGCACTATGACCGCATGCGCCGTTCGGCGCGCGTGCTGCGGATGGAGCTGCCGCTCGACACCGAGTCGCTGGTCAGCATCACGCTCGAGCTGCTGCAGCGCAACGAGTTCCGCACCGACACCTACATCCGGCCCATCCTGTTCAAGTCCTCGGAGGAGATCGGCGTGCGGCTTCACGGCCTGGCCGAAGCCTTCGCCGTCTACACCGTGCCCTTCGGCAAGTACGTCGACATCGATCAGGGAATTCGCTGCATGGTCAGCAGCTGGCGGCGCGTCTCCGACGAATCGGTGCCGGCGCGCGCCAAGATCACCGGTGCCTACATCAACTCCGCACTCGCCAAGTCGGAGGCGGTCGAGGCCGGCTTTGACGAGGCGATCGTGCTCGGCACCAGCGGCCACGTGTCGGAGGGGTCGGCCGAGAACCTCTTCATCGTCAAGGACGGGCAGCTGATCACGCCCGCCGTCACCGACGACATCCTGGAGGGGATCACGCGGAAGCTGGTCTTCAAGATCGCCGGTGACGACCTCCGGATGCCGGTCGTGGAGCGAAGTATCGACCGCACCGAGCTCTATACCTGCGACGAGGTCTTCCTGGTCGGAACCGGAGCTGAGATCTCGCCCGTGATCGAGGTCGACCGCCGGCCGGTGGGCACCGGGCAGGTGGGCGAGGTCACCCAGGAGCTGCAGCACATCTACTTCGACGCCTGCCGAGGTGAGAGCCGGAAGTACGCGGACTGGACGATCCCGGTCTACTAACGCCCTCGCGTCCCTCGATCGTCGCTTTGCGGCGACACCTCCCAACCAAGCGCGGAGGAGATAACTAAACGAGGGCTCGGGGCTTAGACTCCGCCCGGCGATGAGACTGGTCGCGGCGCCCAACCCGTTCAAGGGCTCGCTCGGTTCGCCCGCGGCTGCCGCGGCGATCGCGCGCGGTGTGCGCTCTGCAATGCCCGACGCCGAGGTCCTCGAGGTGCCGGTCGCCGATGGGGGCGAGGGGACGGTCGAAGCCCTGGTCGCCGCCCGAGCTGGCGAGCTGGTCGAGGTCGTGGTCGAAGGGCCGCTCGGAGAGCCGGTGACCGCCCGCTTTGGGCTCATCGACGGCGGGGACACCGCCGTGGTCGAGCTCGCGTCGACGAGCGGTCTGCCGCTGGTTCCAATCGAAAGGCGTGATCCGCGCGTTACTTCCACGTACGGTCTCGGCCAATTGCTCGAGGCGGCACGGAGGCGAGGGGTAAAAAGGATCATCGCCGGGATCGGCGGCTCGGCCACGAACGACGGGGCGGCTGGGATGGCCCAGGCGCTCGGCTTTCGCCTGCTCGACAGCCAGGACCGGGAACTTCCCCGCGGCGGCGCCGCGCTCGCTCGGCTGGCCCGCATCGAGACCGGCGACTTCGACCCCGGGTGGTCGCAGGTGGCCGTCCAGGTGGCGGTCGACGTCACCAATCCCCTCTGCGGGCCGGAAGGGGCGTCCGCCGTCTACGGCCCACAGAAGGGAGCGACAGCGGAGATTGTCGCGGAGCTCGACGCCGCCCTCTCCCATTTCGCGGACGTGGTCGCGGCGGACTTGGGCCGTGATGTGCGCGACCTGCCTGGTGCTGGGGCAGCGGGCGGTGCGGGCGCCGGCTTCGTCGCTTTCCTGGGCGCGGAGCTCACACGTGGTGCTCCGCTGGTGGTCGACGCCTCGGGCCTCGACAAGGCGCTGACCGGTGCGGTGGCCGTGGTCACCGGCGAAGGGCGGGTCGATGCCCAGACCGCCTACGGGAAAGGGCCGGCCGAGGTCGCCGCCCGTGCGGAGCGGGCCGGAGTCCCGGTCGTCCTGCTCGCCGGCGGCCTGGCGCCGGGCTGGGAGAGCGTGCTCGAGGTGGGTGTCGACGCGGTGCTGCCGATCGCGGAAGGACCGGCGACGGTCCAGGAGATGGAAGCGGGGGCGGAAGGCCTGCTCGAACGGGCCGCCGCACGCGCCTGCCGCCTGATGAGGATCGGCCTGTGAAGCCGGCTCAGCGTGACGAGCGGAGCGACGTCGAGCTAGTACGCGCCTTCAAATCCGGCGAATCGGGCGCATTCGAAGAGCTTCACCGCCGCTACATCGGGTCCATCTACCGGCTCGTCCACCGAAAGCTGGGCGACGGCCTGCTGGCCGAGGACATCGCCCAGGAGACCTTCCTCAAGTCGCTCCGGAATCTCCATCGCATGGACAGCGACTTCAACTTCGGGGGCTGGATCCACACAGTCGCTCGCAACCTCTGCTACGACGAGCTCCGGCGGCGGCAGCGCGACCCTCGCGAGCTGGCCGGCGGCGACGAGGAGGACGCCGAGGACATGATGCTGCGGCTGCCCGCACCTGCGCACGCCTACGACCCGGTCGTCGCCAGCGAGCAGAACGAGCTCCGGCGCCAGGTCTGGCTGGTGGCGCAGCGGCTGCCCGAGAAGTACCGCCTGGTGCTCACGCTCCGGGAGCTGCAAGGGCTCAGTTATCGCCGGATCGCCCAGATCATGCACCTCAGCGAGAGCGCGGTCGAAACCCTCCTCTACCGCGCCCGGCTTCGCTTCAAAGAGGAGTTCGTCATCCTCCAGGGCGGCGGTTCGGCGCTGAACTGTGCCGAGGTCCAGCCGCTGCTCGCGCCCTACCTGGCCGGGAAGCTCCGCACGTCTCAGGCCGAGGCGGTCCGCCGCCACCTCGCGGAGTGCGTGTCTTGCATGCGCAAGCTAGGGCCTCGGCGGCCCGTTAAAGTCTGAAGAGACCAGGCAGCAGATGGCACACGTCACGGTGAAGTTCTTCGACGACGAGGTGATGGAGGGCACCGCCCGCGACCTCGACTTCGACGAGCCCGACTTCATAGTCGACGTCGACGACGTGGCGGGCATCGAGAACAACGAGATGGCCTGGGTACCGCTCTCCGCCGTCAAGTGGGTGGACCTGCCCCTGGGGGAGATCCACGAGCCGGAGACGCCGACGCGCAAGGTAGCGATCCGCTTCCTCGACGGTGAGGTCCTGCGCGGGCACATCGACGGCGCGCTCCAGCGCCACCGCTATGGGATCGTGCTCCATCTCCACCCCGAGACCGAGGGTGAGCAAGTGGTGCGCAAGCTCGGCATCCCCTTCTCGGCCGTCAAAGCGCTCTTCTACGTGCGCGAGTTCGACGGCCGAAGGCCGGAGGAACAGGGGCTGGCCTCGGAGGCCTATCTCGCCCGCCGGACCATGGCGCCGCTCCTCGACGTGCTCGAGGAGATGGACATGCTGGACCGGCTGCACACGGGCGGCGTGCTCTCCGACGAGGAATACCAGGGCAAAAGAGTCCAGGTCCTCGAGCGCCTCT
>CAZXGB010000011.1:27189-36039 GCA_964640005.1 uncultured Actinomycetes bacterium
GTGCTCTCCGACGAGGAATACCAGGGCAAAAGAGTCCAGGTCCTCGAGCGCCTCTAATAGCTGCAGCGTCGCTGTAAGGGCCGGCTTTGCCGGCCCGTGTGAGTCCATCTTCCAGGCGAGGGAGACGGTGTAACGCCGACAAAGGGAGGGCGGGTCCACGGGGGGAACCGTAGGTTCCCTCCGTGCCCGAGAATTGGCGGGGTTGCGCCGCCTGGTCCCGATCCTCCTCACCCTGGTTCTCGTCGCCTGCCAGCCGCCCGGCTCGCCCAAGCCGGCGGAGGCTCCCATGGCCAGCCCGAGCGTTCCGTCGGCCGCGATACCGGCGCGCTACTCGCCGGAGCCGGCTCCCCGTGAGGGCGGCAGCGTCAGCATCGGCGACTGGCTGCTGCCCTCGGCGCTGCCCGCGATCTACGCCCAGCCCGCGAGCGCCGTCTGGATCGAGCAGGCGCTCTTTTCGGGCCTCGTCGGGGTCGACCCGGCGCTCGGCTACTACGGCGACCTGGCCAAGCAGGTGCCGACGCTCGAAAACGGCGCCGTGAAGCAGGTCGGTTCGGGCATGGACGTGACCTACACGCTCCGGCCGGGGCTCAAGTGGTCGGATGGACAGGTGATCACGCCCGACGACGTGATCTTCACCTGGCACGCTTCGCAGTCCCAGGACGGCTACGACAGGATATCCAGCATCGACCGTGCCGGCGACTCCTTCACGGTTCACTTCCGATCGCTCTATCCCGCTTACCCACTCCTCTTCTCGGTCATCGTGCCCGCCCACCGCCTGGCCTCGATCGACCCCGCCAAGCTGCCCACCGACGGCTACTGGGCGAAGCCGGACGTGGTGTCCGGCCCATTTACCGTGGCCGACGCCCCGGGCGACCGCTACGTGCTCCAACGCAACCCTCGCTACGCCGAGGGAAGGACGGACATGGAGTACCTCGGGCATCTCGCCCACCTCGACCGGCTCGTCTTTCAGGGCTACGCGACCAAGCAGGAGGAGCTGGCGGCGCTGAAGGCCGGCGAGATCATGGCGGCGCTCGACCTCAATGAGCGGGATCTCGACACGGCGGCCGCCATCGGCGGGCGGCTGCTGGCGGTGCCGGGCCTCTCCTACGAGCAGGTCACGCTCAATCGCTCCGATCCCCTTTTCAAAGAAGATCCGCGGCTGGTCGACGCGCTCATGCTGGGAGTCGACCGAACGGCCGTCATCAGGAATGTTCTCCACGGCCGGGTGACCGCCGCCGAGGGCCCCGTCAGTCCGGCCATCACGTGGGTTCCACGGCCGGCACCACTCCGGCTCGACGCCGCCGCCGCCCGGCAGGAGCTGGAAGCCGACGGCTGGATCGCGGGCCCCGACGGGGTGCGGAAGCGGGACGGCAAGCCGCTTGCCTTCACTCTCGTGACGACATCCGACAGCCCACTTCGCGCCGCCGAAGCGGACGCGCTGGCCGGCAGCTGGCGGCAGCTGGGGGCTGACGTGAAGCTGCAGGCGGCACCGCCGGACGTCCTCTTCGGTGCGCCTTCACGCCCCGGCTCACTCGCCGGCGGTGGCTACCAGGCCGGCCTCTGGGCCTGGAACACGTCTCCCGACCCGGACGGACTGCGCGGGCTGTTCGCCTCCGGCTCGCCGGCCAACTACGCCCGGTGCGCCTCGCCGGAGGTCGACGGAGCGCTGGCTAGCGGCGCCGCCAGCCTCGACCGCGGCAAGCGCTCGGCCGCCTACCAGTCCCTGGCGGCGGCCTACCAGTCGGCCCGCTGCGAGACCCCCCTTTTCTGGCGGCTCGACGTCGGGCTGGCGGCGAAACGCCTGCACAACTTCGCGCCCAATCCCTCGGCCGCCGGTAACACGTGGAACGTCGCCGACTGGTGGGCGGGCTAGGGTCTGCCAGTCGTCAGGACGTAACGGACGCGACCCTCGGCTGCGGTCGCTGGCGCGCCGGGGCGAGGGGGAGCCGGAGGTGGAAGCAGCTGCCCTCGCCGACGTCGCTTTCGACCGTGAGCCGCCCACCCATCTCCTCCGCCAGCCTCCGCGACAGCGCGAGCCCGAGGCCGGTGCCCTGTTGATCGCGGGTTCGGCCGACCGTGAGCTGGGTGAAGGCCTCGAAGATGCGTTCATGCTCGGCCGGCGGGATCCCGATTCCAGTGTCGTGAACGGTGACCATGGCGGTCCCGCCCTCCTCGAACGCCCGCACCGTCACCCGCCCGCTCTCCGGCGTGAACTTGATCGCGTTCGAGAGCAAGTTGAGCACGATCTGAACGACCCGCCTGCGATCGGCGAGGACGGTCACGCCGGCGTCGGCGTAGACGGCCAGCTCGAGCGACCTGTCGTCCGCCTGCGGCTTTACCTCGGCGACGCACTGGGTCAGCACGGGCCGTAGTGCCATCGGCTCGGACTGCAGCTGGAGGTGCCCGGCCTCGACCTTGGAGAGGTCGAGCACGTCGTTGATGAGGGACAGGAGGTGGGAGCCGCTGGCCGCGATGTAACCCAGGTAGCGATGCTGGCGCTCGTTCAGGTTGCCGAACCCCGGGTCGGCCAACAGCTGTGCGAAGCCCAAAACCGAGTTGAGCGGCGTCCGCAGCTCGTGACTCATGTGGGCGAGAAACTCGCTCTTGTGCTGGTCGGCTGCTTTCAGCTGGGCCAGCAGCTGGGCGACGTGGAGGGCCCCGGCGAGCTGGCCCACCGCCAGTTCGACCACCTCGATGTCGGAGTGGCTGAACGGCGGCTTGGTGTTGACCCGGGCGAGGGTAACGACGCCGATCGACCGGCCGCCGGAGCGCAGCGGAACCGACAGCGCGGGTCCGACGCCGGCGGTCTCTCCGAACTGCCGCACGACCTTGGACCATCGCTCTTCGCGCAGGTCGGTGACTGCCGGTCGCCCGGTCGACCTGACCAGGCCGCTCGGCGCCTCGGCCGGCGGGCTGCTGGTCTCGATCGGCCCGAGCTCACCGTCCTTGAACGTGCAGGCAGTGGTCGGCTCGCCATTCTGGTCCGTCAGCGCATAGGCGGCCAGGTCGGCATCAAGAAGCCGGCACAGCGTCGCCGCCCCGGTGCCGAGCACCTTCTCGAGCGAGAACGACTCGCCGATCTGAATCGTGGCGTCCGCAATCGTTAGCCGTGCCTCGGAGGCGCGCCGCCAGCTTTCCAGGGCGGCGGCCAGCAGCCGGACCTCGCCGCTGCCCTGGCCGGTGGGGATGGGCGCGGACTCGCCGGTCGCCAGCGCTCGAGCGGCCTCGGCCAGCCGGTGGATGGGACGGAGCGTCGAAGCGAAGAGGAGCCAAAGCGTTCCCCCCAGGCCGGCAAGGGTGAGCACGGCTGACGTCACCATCACCACGACCGAGAGGACGCTCAGCTCCACGAGCCGCCGCTCCTGGACCTCGGCCGCGTTGCGGGTACTGACTTCGGCGATGAGATTTTCGCGCAGGAAGGCGTTGTGCAACGCCGACCCCTGATCGAAGTTCGGGAGCGGAGCGTCTGGCTGAGTGAGTGTCGTCCGCGCGTCCCTCGCCCAGGCCTCATAGGCATTGGCGCTGGCGAGCACCTCGCCGAGGATGGGTCCCAGCCCCGGGTCCATCGCGTAGCCGGCCAGCTCGTCACGGCGGGCGGCGAAGGCGGGTACGGCGGCCTCGAAGTTCCCCAGCGTCGACAGGTCATGGGTGAGTACGTAGTCGTCAAGGGAGTTGCCCTGTTCACCGATGATCTCGGCCAGCGCGTTGAGAGCTGAATCCGCCGTCCGATCGACGGTGACGGCGGCCGCCGCCTGCTGCTGCAGCCTTTCGGTTTCGACAGCAGCGCCGCTGGTTAGGACGATCAGCGCCGAGAGTGCGAAGAAGATGACCAGTACCTGTCTGCCCAGCGGCAGACCGGCGCCGCTGAGGCGCGCTCTCATGTCCGACCGGGATTGAACCTTAGGTGGCCATCGCGCCCCAGTCCCGGCGGCGTCTTCTGTCGATCCTGGCGCGGTCATCACGCCAGCCACCAGTCGGCGGCGTTCCAGGTCTCGGCCGGCATTCCAGGGTTGGCCGCGAAGCCATGGAGGCGGTTGCTGACTGCTCGCACCTCGGGCCACTCGAAGAGCGGGATCGTGCAGTGGTAGGCCAGCCAGGCGCGCTCGGCCGATCGCGCTGCGTCCCTGCGCGCCGGGCCGAACTCCGTCGACACCCGCTCGAGATCCGAATCCAGCGTTGCGTCGCGGCAGCGGTTCCAGTTCAGCCCGCCGGGCGATCCAGGGGTCGGAATTTGGGACGAGGAGCCGGCCGGCGCCCAGGCGGCGGGGTCGGGACCCCAAGCGTTCGAGTAGAGCGTCATGTCGAACGCGCCCGTGGCGTTGGTGCCGTGGTCGGCAAAGCCGGCGAAGAAGAGCGCCCGCCCTCGGCATTCCGTCTGCACGCGGGCGCCGGCCTCGGCCCACATCTGCTTGAGCGCGTCGAGGATGGCGGCGATGGTGGCGGTCGAGCAGACGCCGAGCAGTGAGAACTGGAGCTGGCGTCCGTTCTTGATGCGAACACCATCCGGCCCTGACCTCCAGCCGTCAGCGTCGAGGATCGAGCGGGCGGCGGTCAGGTCCCGAGCGGTGTGCACGGAGGGATCGCCCCAGGCTGCCAGCGGTGTCGGGTAGAGGCCCCGGCTCGGCCGCGCCGTGCCGAGGAGCGGCCCGGCCGCGATCGCGTCGCGGTCGATGGCGAGCGCCAGGGCGTCGAGGACCGGCGCGTCGCCTGACCAGGGCGGCGGCTTGCCGGTCGCGGTGTTGAGGTCGTGGTTGGGATTGAGGGACTCATCGCGAAGACCGCTGTGAACGTCGGCCTGGACTCCCGCGAAGCTGCCGGCGGTCGAAGCATCCTCCGGTCCGAGCCCGAATCCCGCCTCGAGCTCGCCCGCCCGCAGCCCACTCAGAAGCGCGTTCTTGCTCGGGTAGAGCCGGTACACGATGCGGTCCACGTACGGCGCGTGGAAAAAAGGTGCCCGTTCGGAGTAGGCGCCCGGCGCCGAACGGCCTTCCGCGTAGTGAGGGTTGGCGGCGAAGACGATCTGGGATTCCGGTACGACCTGGGCGACCGTAAATGGCCCGGAGACGACGTCCGGCTGCCGGAAGTACCCGCTCGCGGGCCACTCGTTATGCGGCAGCTGCGCCAGCCGGTGAGCGGGCAGAAGGGTCATCGCCGGACCCAGCTGCAGGTAGCCGGCGTAAGGCCTGTCAAAGTGCCACAGCGTCTCCGTGTCGCTCTTGCGGTCGATTCCGGTCACGCGATCGAAGCCCTGGGTCACCTGCGCCCCGACCACCGGATCGGCGATCGCCTGCCAGGTGAAGACGACGTCGTCGGAGGTGATCGGGCTGCCGTCGCTCCACCGGAGTCCGGGGACCAGCCGGACGTCCATGGTCATCCGCCCTCCGCTGAGCTTGACGCCGCCGTTCTCGAGGGTCGGCACCTGGGCCGCGAGGTCTGGATAGGGCTTGAGCCCGGGGTCGAAGCCCCAGAGCGGCGCGAAGGCGAGCGCGCTCGCGCGCTCACCGCTGTCGGTGCCGGTGGTGAGCGGGTTGAGGGTGTCGGGGGACTCCCAGCCGCCGAGTACGACTGTTCCGCCGCGCTTAGCCGGTGCAGCCGGATGGTAAGCGCCAGTCGGGGGCGCGGCAGGAGTGCCCTGGTTGAACATTGAGCAGGCGGCCAGACCAAGGAGAGCGGCGGCCGCGAGCACACGGACGGATAGCGGCCGGAGCACCTCATTGACAAGGGTAAAATCGGGCGCACATGGCGGAAAGCAACGGTTCAGCGGCTGACGGAGTGCTCAAGGGCGGATTCAAGGTCAAGGCCGGCCTGGCCGAGATGCTCAAGGGCGGCGTGATCATGGACGTCGTCACGCCCGAGCAGGCCAAGATCGCCGAGGAGGCCGGCGCCGCGGCCGTGATGGCCCTCGAACGTGTCCCCGCCGACATCAGGGCCCAGGGCGGCGTCGCGCGCATGTCGGATCCCGAGCTCATCCGCTCGATCAAGGCCGCCGTGACGATCCCGGTTATGGCCAAGTGCCGGATCGGCCACTTCGTCGAGGCCCAGATCCTGGAGGCGCTCGAGATCGACTACATCGACGAGTCCGAGGTGCTGACGCCCGCCGACGAGGACAACCACATCGACAAGTGGCAGTTCAAGGTGCCCTTCGTGTGCGGCTGCCGGAACCTCGGCGAGGCCCTCCGCCGGATCGCCGAGGGGGCTGCCATGATCCGGACCAAAGGCGAGGCCGGGACCGGCAACGTGGTCGAGGCCGTCCGCCACATGCGTGCCGTCAACAACGGCATCCGCAAGCTCCACGGAATGGGCCAGGCCGAGCTCGTGCACGAGGCGAAGGAGATCGGGGCTCCCGTCGAACTGCTTGCCGAGTGCCAGAAGCTGGGCAGGCTCCCGGTGGTCAACTTTTCCGCCGGTGGCATCTCCACCCCCGCCGACGCCGCGCTGATGATGCAGCTCGGCTGCGACGGCAACTTCGTGGGGTCGGGCATCTTCAAGTCGGAGGACCCGCTTCGGATGGCCAAGGCCATCGTGAGCGCCACGACTTACTACGACCAGCCGGATGTGCTGGCCGAGGTCTCGGCCGGTCTTGGCGCCCCGATGCGGGGCATCGAGATCTCGTCCATCCCGAAGGAGGAGCTGCTGGCGGGACGCGGCTGGTAGCGCGGTGACGGCAACTCACCAGCCACTGGTGGGGGTCCTCGGCCTGCAGGGCGCCTTTCGCGAGCATGTTCTCGCGCTGGAGGCGGCGGGCGCTCGCACCCGGCTCGTGCGGCTGCCCCGCGATCTCGAGGGCCTCGACGGGCTCGTCATCCCCGGGGGCGAGAGCACGACGATGCAGATCCTGCTCGAGCGGATGGGACTCTGGGAGCCGCTGCGCGAGCGGCTGGCCGCCGGCCTGCCGGCCTTGGCCACCTGCGC
Source organism: uncultured Actinomycetes bacterium (assembly GCA_964640005.1). GTDB lineage: Bacteria > Chloroflexota > Dormibacteria > Dormibacterales > Dormibacteraceae > CAZHAC01. The sequence continues at coordinate 34,102 of CAZXGB010000011.1, forward strand.
CGGGATGATCCTGCTCGCCACTCGGATCAGCGACGGGCGCAGTGACCAGCGGGGTTTCGGCGTGCTCGACATCGCCGTCCGCCGCAACGGCTACGGGCGCCAGGTCGAGAGCTTCGAGGCGCCGGTGCATGTGGAAGGCCTGAAGAACGACTTTCCTGGCGTCTTCATCCGCGCCCCGTTCGTCGAAGAGGTAGGCGCCGCCGAGGTCTTCGCAACCCAGGCCGGGCATCCGGTGGGCCTTCGGCAGGGCCGCATCACCGCCCTCGCGTTTCACCCGGAACTGAGCGGCGACCAGCGGCTGCACGAGCAGTTCGTCCGCTCGCTGGCGCCGGAGGCGGCGACGCCGTGAGGGTTCGCCAGGCCAACCTGCTCGACCTGGGCCGTATCGAGGATCTGCATCGCCGGGCAGGGCAGCCGCTGTCGGCGCAGCCGCCGTCGGTGCGCCTCTGGTCGCTGGTCTCGCACACACTCTCGGCGCTGCTGCCCCTTTCCCAGGACACCCTGCTCTACGTGGCCGAGGAGCAAGGCCGGCTGGCGGGCTTCGTTCAAGCCTCCGCCAGCGGCTCCACCATCAACCTCCAGTCGGGGGCCAAGGCCCTGCAGGTCATCAACCTCTGCGTCGACGACGGGCAGGACCCACACGAGGTGGTGCCGCTCCTCATCGAGCACCTGGCCAACAAAGCCCTGCAGCGGGGAGTGATCAGGCTTCTCGTACGCGTCCCGCTCGACGATCCACTCACGCCCGTGATTCGCGTGCAGGGGTTCCGCCAGTACGCGACCGAGAACGTCCTCTTCGCCGAGTCACCGGACTACCGGCAGGTGGTTCCCGCCGGTTCGCGGCAGGCGCGCGGGCGCGACGACCGGGTTCTCTACCAGCTCTACCGCAAGGTGACGCCGCTGGGGGTCTCGCAGGTCGAGGCGCCGACGTACCGTGAGTGGAAGATGCTCCGTGACGGTCCGGGCGGGCAGCAGTTCGTTGTGGACCGCGTGGAGATCGTGGCCTGGGGCCGGATCGTCCGCAGCTCCGAGCCGGCGCGGCCGCACACGTTGAGCTTCATGGCCCTGCCCGAGGCGGGGCTGGCGGAGGACGTCGCCGACCACGCGCTTGCCCAGACCGGCGGCGGTCCGGCCTGGTGCAACCTCCGCCACTATGATGCGCACATGATCGACGCCCTTCGAGGGCGCGGTTTCTCGAATTTGCTCACGCAGGCACTCCTGGTCAAGGAGCTGGCGCTGCGCGAACCGGTCCGCGAGAAGGGCCTGGTTCCCTCGTTCGGGTAAGTAGTTCCTGCATGGAAGAGAGAGTCGAGACCCCCTGGCCGCAGGAGCTTGAGCAGCTGGCCAAGGCGCTTCCGCCCCACATCTACCGGTCGCTGCACCAGCTCACGAACCCGGCCGTCCTGCTGGAGATCGTCCTCGATCTGGGCCGCGAGCCGGAGGCGCGGGTGCCGGGCCGCGAGATCGTCCTCAGCGACCTGCCGGTGACCGACGCCGACCTCGAATACGTGACCGAGCGCGTCGGCGAATTCGGAGGCGACAACCGGGCCGGGATCGAGCGGACGCTCCACCGCGTATCCGCGATCCGAAACCGGCAGGGCCGTGTGGTCGGCCTCACGTGCCGGGTCGGCCGTGCGGTCAGTGGCACCGCCGAGATCGTCCGCGACATCGTCATCAGTGGGCAGAGCATCCTGCTGCTGGGCCGGCCCGGCGTCGGCAAGACGACGATCCTCCGGGAATGCGCCCGCATCCTGGCCGACGAGCTCCGCAAACGAGTGGTGATCGTCGACACCTCGAACGAGATCGGCGGCGACGGCGACATCCCCCACCCCGGGATCGGTCGCGCGCGCCGGATGCAGGTTTCCACGCCGGCCCTCCAGCACGCTGTGATGATCGAGGCGGTCGAGAACCACATGCCGGAAGTGATCGTCATCGACGAGA
>CAZXGB010000012.1:0-32364 GCA_964640005.1 uncultured Actinomycetes bacterium
TTGGCGCCCGGTTCCGCGTCAAGTCGGTGTGGCTGCCCATCTACGGCGACTCACCGCAGTCGCGCGACTACGCCTCGACCCACCTGAACCAGTACAACCAGATCAAGCGCTGGGCCTGGGGAATCACCGACGTGCCCTACGTTCTCCACCGATTCTTCAAGCACCCCGAAATCCCGCTCTGGCTGCGGGTGCGCGCGTTCGCCAACCTGTTTCTGAACCACCTCAACTGGATCTTCCTGCCCGTGTTCTTGATGTTCGGGGCCTCGATTCCCATCTGGATCTCGCTGGACTTTGCGACCACAGACTTTGGTCAGAGCCTGTGGTCGTACTCGAGCACGGTCCTCAGCGCGACGATCTCAACCGTGCTCGTGCTCATCCTGCTCGAGCACCTCATGCTCCCGCCCAAGCCGGCCTCCTGGAACCCGGTTCGGAAAGCGCTCGTGTACCTGCAGTACCTCTCCTATCCGATCGTGGGGTTGATGCTCAGCGTGCTGCCCGCGCTCGAGGCGCACACTCGCCTGCTGCTCGGGAAGTACCTGGAGTACCGGGTGACGGAGAAGGTCTGAGCCATGGGTGAGGCTTGATCGGGGGCTCTGGGGTAGGCTTTCGCGCCATGGGTCAGTTCAAGCGGGCGCGCCTGAGCGGTTCGGACGAGCTGTTCCGGCCGACCCGGCCTGGCCGGCCGGAGGGGCCGGAGGGCGCGGAGGATCGCTCGGAGGCTGTGGCCGAGGCGCCGGTCGCGCCGTCCGCGGACTCGCTGAGCGTCGGGCTCAGCGTGGCCGAGGTCAAGGCCATCGTCGACGCCCTCCAGCTTGCGCGCTTCCCCGAGCGCCAGCGGACCCGACCGACCATGGTCGAGTTCGAGCGACTGGGCGAACTACAGGACAGGCTGCGCCGGCTGGTCGCCGAGTAGGCGACCTGGCGCTCTAGGCGCGCGGGCGGCGCGGACGCCGTCGGGCGCGCGGTGCCGCCCCATCCTCAGCCGGGGCCGTGCGCCCGCGGTAGCGGCCCTCGAGCTCATCGAGCAGCCCCTTGGTCGCATCCAGCGCCTGGTTGATCTCTTCGTCGGTTCGGTTGTCGACGCGCTGGTCACCCCCGGAGATTGGCTCGGCCAGCGCAGGCTCGGGAGCCAACGAGGGTGCGGCAGCCTGCTCCGTCGCCCGGACCGAGCGCCGCTGAAGAAGAAGCCAGGCAGCGCCGAAGCCGGCCGCAAAACCGATGACGAGCCCCAGTACCAGCCAGCCAATCAACGGGTTCGAATCCCCGGGCTAACCGCCGGTGATGCCGAAGATCGAGACCCCGGCCAGCGCCCAGAGCGTCAGGAGCACGATGAACCCGAGGAAGAGGATCCATCCGGTGCCCGTGATGATGTTGCGCCCGGGCACGGGCCACGTCGCCCAGCCGAGCCGACGCGCCAGCCGCCTGCCGCCCAGGTTGTCGATGAACGGCCACACGATCAGCCCGATCACCACCAGCGGCGGGATGACCAGCGACATGATCAGTTCTGGTCCGAGCTTCAGGAACTGGAAGAGGAAGAGGAAGTACCAGTCAGGTCGGGGCAGGACGACCGCGCGCGGGTCGGCCGACTGCTCGAGCATCTCGTTCTGGCGGACGAACGCGGCCATCAGGCCGACCGTCACCAGCATCAGCACCGCGATGATCGGATAGGGCCAGAAGTGGTCGGGGAAGAAGGGGTGGGTGTCCTCTTCGGGCATGTCGTCGGCCAGGTGGTGGCCGGCGGCGCCCATCAGGATGGGGAAGAGGGCGAGGCCGATCATGATCGGGTACAGGATGTGATCAGGGCCGATCGGCATCCGCTTGTATGGGGGTTCGAGGGTGTGAGCGCCGTGGCCGTTGGGCTCGACCAGGGGCACCACCGTCGTGGTGGTGGCCGCGCCCGGGCCTTCCCGCAGGAACCCGTCCCACTGGGTGACCGCGAAATCCTCGTTCTGCTTGGGGCTCTGCTCTTGGTTCTGCTCGCTCACGCCAGTCGCCTCCTTTTAGAGCGGCTGCGAGATGCCGTGCTGCCGGATCAGCCGGAAGTGAACGTACATCAGCAGCACCACCAGCGCCGGCAGGATGAACACGTGGAGCGTGAAGAAGCGCTGGAGGGTGTTCGGACCGAGAGTGGGCCCGCCCATTGCGATCGCCTTGATGAGTGGCCCCAGCCCGGGCGCCGAGGCGCCGATCTGGATGGTGACCGCGGTCGCCCAGTAGGCCTTGGTGTCCCAGGGCAGCAGGTACCCCGTCAGCGAGAAGGCGAGCACGACCAGCAGCAGCACCACGCCGACCATCCAGTTGAGCTCACGCGGGGCCCGGTAGGACCCGGTCCAGAAGACCCGCGCCATGTGGAGCACGATCATGATCACGAGCAGGTTGGCCGACCAGAAGTGAACCCCCCGGATCAGCCAGCCCAAATAGACCTGGTTCATGATGTAGTTCACCGACGTGTATGAGGGCGCGGGGTTCCCGGTCGCGTCGGGGATGTAGTAGAAGCTCAGAAAGATCCCGCTGACGATCTGGAAGATGATCAGGATGAAGACCATCCCGCCAAAGCAGTAATAGAAGGCGTTGGCGTAGTTCGGAACCCGCTGATAGAGCGCCTCGTCGACCGAGCTCGTGAAGGGAAATCGCTCGTCGAGCCAGTTGACGACCGCGAGTTGGATCTGGCGGGGATGCGGTATGACAGCCATCTTCTAGCCCAGTCCTGGAATCTGCATGCCCTCGACGGTGATCTCGTTACCGGCCTGACCAGGGCTCCACTTCAAAGAGGAGAGGGGAGCCACCGCCGGCCCGTGGGTCACGCCGCCGTCGAGGTTGAACTGCGAGCCGTGGCACGGACACTGAAAGTTTCGTGAAGCCTGCTGGAGCTGGATCGAGCAGCCCAGGTGCGGGCAGCGGATGGCGAAGACGTGGACCTGCCCCGCCTCGTCCTTGACCGCGACGCCGCCGAAGGTAGGATCGCCGGGCGCGTTGTCGCTTCCGGGACCCCCGCCGTACATCACGAAGGCGCTGTTCGGGGGGGCGTTGAAGGTCAAGCCATCGCCGTTGGCCAGCTGGTCGAGAGGCCGGTCCAGCGTGATCTTCAGCTGCTGCCGCTTGGTCGTCGACGCCGGCGGATAGATGTAGACGAGGAGTGGAGCGATGGCTGCCACAACGGTCGCTGTGAGCAGCCCCGCCAAATACCAGACGATGAAGTTGCGCCGGGTGACCACGCGCGGTGAGCGCGCAGACGAGGGTTCAGCGGTGGTGGCTATCTCAGGGCTCCTGTGCAGGCTGACAAGGATGGAACTATGGCGTCCGTGGGCCGAATTTAGCACAGCCCGCCGATCCACCTCCGGCTGCGCCTGGCCGGCAACAGCCAGCCGAGCGCTACGATTGGCGGGCTTGCCAGACGCCGCCGCCTCAGGCGCGCACGACAGCCTTCCGTCGCCGCTCTCAGTAGGCGGCCAGGGGCCGCGAGCGCTCCGCAACACCGCCCTTGTCCTGGCTGCTCGGTTCCTGAGCCGCGCGCTGGCCCTGTTCACCGTCGTCCTCACCATCCACCACTTGGGCGCGGGCCGCTTCGGCCGCTTCTCGCTGCTGGTGACGATCGCCGCCATTGTCACCGTGCTGATCGACCTCGGCTTCAACAGCCTCTACCCACGGGAGGCGGCCCGCAATCCGGGCGAGGTCAGCCGCTACCTCGGCAACCTGGTCACGCTGCGCCTGCTCATGGGCGCCGTCGCCTTCGCCGTGCTGGCCCTGGCACTGCTGCCCTACGGCCTCGAGTACCTCGCCGTGCCCGGCTTCCTGATGCTGCTGCTCCAAAGCTACTCAGGGCTGCTCCGCCAGACCTTTTATGCGAAGCAGAGGGTCGGTTTCGAGGCCGTGGGCATCCTGCTCGAGGCCGCCGTGCTGCTCGCCCTGACGCTGGCAGGAATCGCGCGCGGCGCCCACGAGGACTACTTCGTATGGGCGTACGCGGCGACCTGGGCCGTCTCCTGCCTATACATCGTGGCCGTGCTCGAGTTGCGCGGCATGGCCAGGCTGCGCCCGCGCTTCGAATGGCCGCTGATGCGCGACTGGCTCAAGGCCTCGCTTCCCTTCGCGATGACCTTCGTGATCACGACCATCTACTTCAAGTCCGACCAGCCGATCCTCGGTCTCTTCAGATCCAGTGCCGAGGTCGGGCTGTACGCGGCGGCCTACAAGCCCTTCGAGGCGCTCCTGTTCATCCCCGTGTCAATGCTGAACGTGGTCTATCCGATCCTCGGCGTCTTCCACCGAGAGTCACCGGACCGGTTGCTGCCGGGAGTCGAACGCTTCTTCAAGCTGCTCCTGCTGGTCGGCTGGCCGCTGACAGTCGGTACGGTCGTGCTCGCGCCCGGCTTCGCGCGCCTGCTCGCCTATCCACAGTCGGAGCCCGCGCTCGCCATCCTCGGTCTGGGCATCGTGCTCATGTTCGTGAACAACGCCTTCATCGGGGCCCTCAACTCAATCGACCGCCAGGCGGCCTTCACGGGCGCCTCGGTCGTATCCATGGTCGTGAACGTAGGCCTGAACCTCGTGCTGATTCCCTTTTGGGGCTACATCGGCGCCGCGATCTCCACCGTGATCACCGAAGCCGTCCTGCTCGCCGTGTCCTGGTGGCTGGTGAAGCGCCACCTGGCCCGGCTGCCGCTGGTGCGGCTGAGCTGGCGGATCCTGGTCGCCGGCCTGGTCATGGGGCTCGCCATCTGGCCCTTCCGCTCCCAGGGCTCGGTGGCGGCGATCGTAGCCGTTGGGGTCGGCGCCGCGGTTTACGCGCTGGCGGTGTTTGTCATTCGAGCGCTGGACGCGGGTGAGCTGGACATGGTCCGCAGGGCGGTGCGCCCGTGAACAACGTGCGCTACCTGACGGCGATTCGGGTGCTCTCGGACGCGATCATGGCCGCCCTCGCGGTGGCCTTTGCCTACTGGTTCCGCTACCAGGTGATCGGCGCCCGGATCCCACTCACGGGTGGCGAGGTGCCCGACCCGCAGCGCTACCAGCAGGCGGCGCCGCTGGTGGCGCTGGTGGTGGTCGTCACCTTCTGGCTGACCGGGTCCTACCGGCAGCGCCGGGGCATCGAGTTCATCGACGAGATGTTCGCCCTGACGGGTTCGCTGGCCGTCGCGGCCGTGGTCGTGCTGGCCGCGATCGGTCTCTTCCGAGAGCCGCACTTCGAGTTCTCGCGGCTCGTGTTCGTGATCTGGGTGATCGCGTCCGCCGTGGCGCTCTTGATCTCGCGCTACCTGCTCCGCCGCTACCAGGCCAGCAGACGGGCGCGCGGGGTGGGCGCCGACCGCGCCCTCGTCGTGGGCTGGGGCGCCGCCGCCGACCTGCTGATCCAGCGGATGCGGATGTTCCCGGACTATGGCTACCAGCTGGTGGGTTTGCTCGCCGACCAGGTCGAGCCGGGCACCGAACTGGCGGGCGTCGAAGTGCTGGGCACGGTCGACGATCTGCCGCGGATCGTCGCGGCGGGGGAGGCGGATGTCGTCTTCATCGCCCTGACCGACGTCAGCCACGAGCGCCTGCTCTCCCTGATGGAGCGCTGCGGTGAGGACAGCGTCGACTTCCGGATCGTCCCCTCGATGCTCGAGATCATGACCACCCAGGTCACAGCAGACCAGCTGGACGGAATCCCGCTCCTCCAGTTCCGGCGCGGTCTCGACATCGACGGACCGGCGCAGGCGGTGAAGCGGGCTTTCGACTTCACGCTCGCCGGCCTGGGCCTGGTCGTGCTCTCACCCGTGATGCTGTTTATCGCGCTCCTCGTCAAGCTCACGTCGCCCGGGCCCGTCCTCCACCGGCAGGAACGGGTGGGGCTGCACGGCCGCACCTTCCGGATGCTCAAGTTCCGGAGCATGCGAACGGACGCCGAGGTCCGGACTGGCCCGGTGTGGGCGAGCAAGGACGACCCTCGGCGCACGCTGATCGGCCGCGTCATCCGGAGACTGAGCCTGGACGAGCTGCCTCAGTTCTGGAACATCCTGGTCGGAGACATGAGCATGGTCGGTCCGCGGGCCGAGCGGCCGAACTTCGTCCGCGAGTTCACGGCGCATAATCCGCGCTACGCTGACCGCCTGCGGGTTCGGCCCGGCCTGGCCGGCTGGGCGCAGGCCAACGACCTCCGCGGCCAGACGCCGGTGGAGGAGCGTCTCATCTACGACCTCTACTACATCGAGAACTGGAGCCTCGCATTCGACCTCAAGATCCTGCTGATAACGTTGTTCCGAGTCTGGACCCACAAGAACGCGTACTAGCCGTACGCCTGAAGCCGCGCGACGGGGAGCCGATCCTTTTCGAGGAGCTGGTCGTCGAGGGGGATCCGGTGACGCCGGACACGCGGCTCGAGGACGCCAACTACGTCGCCCTTGACGTCGAGACGACGGGCAATCGTCCTTTCCTGATCATCGAGATCGGTGCCGAGCGCTTCCGCTTGAGCGGCCCGCTCTCCCTGTACGACACCCTGGTCGACTGCCGGGCGCCCATCAATCGCTACGCCCAGCAGCGCCATCAGATCGACCGCGCGATGCTCGTGGGCGCGCCCGCGTTCGCCGACGCGCGCTCGGCCTTCCTCCGCTTCGCCAGCGGCGCCGTCCTGGTCGAGCACAGTCATGATGCTTTCGACACCTATCTCGTGGGTAGGGGTCTGAAGCGGCCGCTCGAGCACCCGATCGTCGACACCTCCGCCATGGCTCGCCTGGTGCTCGACCTGCAGGCCGGCCAGACGCCCGGCCTGGCGCGGGTGGTCGAAGAGCTCGGGATCAGCGCCAACCCGGCGCACGCGGCCCTGAGCGATGCCCAGGCCACGGCCGCCGTATTCCGGGAGCTCGTCAGGCGGGGCCAGGAACGCTTCGGCTGGTCGGTGGTGGGCGATCTCCTGGAAGCGCTGCCCAGGCCGGAGATCGACCGCTCGCGGATCGAACCGCGCGCCAGCGGGAAGGGACCTAGTCGAAGAGGCTCATCTGGAGGTCGGGCTGGGGATGAACCAGCCCGGACAGACCGACCCCGATCAGGCGAACCGGGTGCGCCTCCAGGTGCGACTTCTCCAGCGCTGAGCGGGCGGCGCGGAAGATCGTCTCGACGTCGTCGGTCGGGCTCGTCCGGCTCACCTGGCGGCTCACCAGGCGGAAGTCCGGCAGCTTGAGCTTGACGTAGACGGTTCGGGCGCGCACGCCCTCGGCACGGAGACGTTCGGTCACGCGGTCGGTCAGCTCGCGCAGGGCGCGCACGAGCTCCTCGCGATCGGCCACGTCGCGCTCGAAAGTGGTCTCGGCGCTGATCGTCTTGGCCGGCCGCGTGCCGTCGACCGGCTCCCGGTCGCGCCCGAGGGCGAGCCGCTGGAGGACGGCGCCGTTGGTGCCCAGCGCCTGCAGCAGGCGTTGGGTGTCGTGTGCGGCGAGGTCGCCCGCCGTCCGCATCCCCATCAAGCGGAGCCGCTCTTCGGTCTTGGGGCCAAGGCCCGGCAAGGCGCCGATCGGAAACGGCGCCAGGAAGTCAGCTTCGGTCTCCGGCGGGACGATGACCTGCCCGTCGGGCTTGCGGCTGTCGCTGGCGACCTTGGCCACCAGCTTGCTGGTGGCCACGCCCACGCTGCACGTGAGTCCGACCTCGGTTCGGACCATGAACTTGATCCGGCGCGCAACCTCGTCCGGGGTGGTCGTGCCGTGACGGGTGCGGGCGGTCACATCGAGGTAGGCCTCGTCGAGGGCGACCGGCTCGATCTTCTCGGGCGGCGCGAAGTGGCGGAGGATCGCGTGGACCTGGCGTGACGCCTCACGGTATTTGACCGAGGCGGGCGGGACCACGGTCAGCTGTGGGCAGAGCTGCTCGGCTTCGTGGAGCGGCATCGCCGAGTGCACGCCGTAGGCGCGGGCCTCGTAAGAGGCGCCCATGACCACCGAGCGGCGCGAGCGGCCGGCGACCACGACGGGGATTCCGCGCAGGGCAGGATCGTCCCGCTGGTGCACGGAGGTGTAGAAGGCGTCGAGGTCGACGTGGACGATTGTCCGTGGCCACGCGTCTGCTCGCGGCATGGCCGCAGTTTAGACGCAAGATGTAGTGCCTCTACAGGTATCCGTGCAGCAGTCGCTGACGGAATTGGACAGTCCAGCCGACAGTACAATCCCCGCGGTGAATGCAGATGGGGCGATCTTCCATCGCCCGCCGGCGCGGGGTTGAGCCGCTGGAGTCGGACGTCAGTCAGAGCCCGCGCGGTGGTTGGCGAGCCTTGCTGCCGACCGGCCCCGGAATCGGAAGCGCACGACGTTGACGAGCGCGGCACGGATTTCGGCTTCCGACACCTTGGAACGCCCGTGGACTCGATCTTCGAAACGGATGGGCACCTCCAACACGGGAAAGCCCATCTGCACGCAGCGGTGGACCAGCTCGATCTGGAACGAGTAGCCCTCGGAGATGACGTCCTCGAGGCCGATGTTCTCAAGGAGACGGGCCGGATAGCACCGGAAGCCCGAGGTGGCATCGTGGACGTCGAGACCCAGGATGATCCTGCAGTAAGCGTTAGCGCCCCTGGACAGCATTTTCCTTCGCCAGCCCCAGCCGGAAACCGATCCACCGGGTATGTAGCGGGAGCCGATGGCCAGCCCGCCCGAGTCCTCGGCAGCCTCCACGATCTGCGGGAGGTGGTGGGGGAGATGGGACCCGTCCGAGTCCATCTCGACCAGGAACCGGTAGCCCCGTTCCAGCCCCCACTTGAAGCCGGCAACGTACGCGCTTCCCAGTCCCAACTTCGCGGCTCTATGCAGCACCGCCACCCCGCCGTCCGCGCTTGCCAATTCCTCGGCCAGGTCGCCGGTGCCGTCGGGCGAGTTGTCGTCCACCACGAGCACGTCATAACTGAGCGCCCTGACGCTCTCGACGGTGCGCCGTAGGTTGCTCCGCTCGTCATACGTGGGGAGCACGACCAGAACGCGTGAGGTAGGGATTGAGGGGCGCAAGGGCTCGCAGCAGTCTATGCAAGGACTGGGCCCCGACGCGCTCTACCCGGCCCGCCCTCAGCGGATTCCCTGGCGAGAGATCGTGCTCATCGCTGCCGCCGTCTGGCTGGCGATGCGGGTCGGGTATGCCGTCTTTACCTATCTGGATCTCGTGTACTACCAGCCGGCGCCCGTCAGCGGCTGCACCTTCGATCCACATTGCTCGGGCAAAGGACCGCTCACGAACTGGTTCCGCTTCGACGGCGCGTGGTACGTGAACATCGCCAGGGACGGGTACTTCTCCAGGGAAGCGGCGGCGTTCTTTCCGCTCTACCCCACGCTGATCCGGTTGGCGCTGACCGTCACCGGAACTCGTTACGAGGTCGTCGACGCCCTGCTCATCGCCAACCTGGCTGCGCTCCTGGCCATGATCGCCCTGGCCGCCCTCGCGCACTCGGAGTCCTGGTCGGGTGGCCCCTACGCCGCCGCCCTCGCCGCCGCGGCCTACCCCTTTGCGTTCTTCACCGCGACGCCGTACACGGAGCCGTTGTTCCTGGCTCTGGCGGCTTTCTCCCTTCTCTTGGCTCGCCGGGGACGGCCGCTAGCCGCCGCGGCCCTGGCGTTGCTCGCCACTTTGACGCGCTCGACCGGGTTCGTCCTGCTGCTCCCGCTGCTGTGGGAAGCCGGGCGCACCACCGGCCTCTGGGACGCGATCGCCAGCAGAACGCCGCTGCGGCTGTCGAGGCGTGCCGTCCTGGCTCTGGGTGCGACCGTGGCCGCCGTCCCGCTTTCGCTCGCGGCCTTCTCCGTCTATCTGAAGGTCTTCGCCGGCGATGCGCTGCTGTGGCAGCACGCCCAGGCCGCCTGGGGCCGCTCCCTGACGGCCCCGTGGGTGACCCTCTTCCTTCAGCTCCGCCATCTCCGCAGCGCGCCGCCATACAGCCCGCTTCAGGCTTCGATCCTGCTCGATACCGCCCCGCTCGTTCTGTTCGCGGTGCTGACGATCCTGGCGGCGCGCCGCTTGCCGTTCTCGATGCTGCTCTACCAGGCGGGGCTGATCGGCCTGATCCTGATGACCCCCGAGCCTGCGCACGATAACGTGCTCCCATCGGCTGGACGGTTTCTCGTCGCCTCAGTGCCCATCTTCCTGCTGCTGGGCGGCTGGATCGACCGGCACCGGTGGATGGGGGCCATATGGCTAACCGCCGGGCTGCTGACTCAGGCCGTCCTCCTCGCCCAGTTCATGGCCTGGACGCCGATCGGCGCCTAGCGTTCTGGTCGACTTCGGCGCGGCCGCTAGAATCGCGGTCGTTGAAGGGAGTCATCCTTGCCGGCGGCACCGGCAGCCGGCTCTATCCGCTTACGCGGATCACCAATAAACACCTCCTTCCGATCTACGACCGTCCGATGATCAGCTACGCGATCGAGGCGCTCGTCAAGGCGGGGATCTGCGAGGTGATGCTGGTGACCGGAGGAACGCATGCGGGGGAGTTCTTGCGGCTGCTCGGGAACGGGCACGACAATGGCCTCGACCGGCTGCTCTACGCCTACCAGGAGCGCCCGGGCGGGATCGCGGAAGCGCTGGGCCTGACCGAACGCTTCGTGGACGGCGACTCGGTGTGCGTGATGCTCGCTGACAACATCCTGGAGCGCTCGCTGACGCCGGCGGTTGCAAACTTCGGCAGCCAGCTGGAAGGAGCCCGGATCCTGCTCTCGCGGATCGAGAATCCCGACCACCTACGGCACCTCGGCGTGCCCGAGTTCGACCCCACGGGGAAGCGCGTGGTGCGGATCGTCGAAAAGCCTGAGGACCCGCCAAGCAGCTTTGCGGTGACGGGTATTTACCTGTATCCGCCGGAGGTCTTCGAAGTGATACCGACGCTCCGGCCTTCGGGCCGGGGCGAGCTCGAGATCACCGACGTCAACAACCACTTCGTTGAAGCGGGGGCCATGGAGTACGACATCCTCGAGGGCTTCTGGGGCGACGCCGGGGAGTCGATCGAGGCCTACTACACCGTCAACGACTTCGTGCGCGCACACGGCGCCAACAAGGATTGATCGACTAGCAAATGCCGATCCGGGACGTTGAGATCAAGGAGCTGGTCACGCACACGGATGAGCGCGGATTCTTTCGCGAAATCGTCCGGGAGACCGACGAGTTCTTCGGGCACTTCGGTCAATGGTCACATTCGCTGATGTACCCGGGTACATCGAAGGCCTGGCACGTCCATCGCCTGCAGACGGACTGGTGGTATTGCATCGGCGCGCTCAAGGTCGCCCTCTATGACACGCGTGAAGACTCGCCGACCCGAGGCGAGCTGATGCAGTTCTTCATGGGCGATCGCTACGGCGCCAGCTGCGTGAAGATTCCGCCCGGCGTCGCTCACGGCTGTCGCGCGCTAGAACTCAGCCATCTGCTCTACGTCACCTCGCACACCTACAACCCCGACGACGAAGGCCGCATCCCGCACGACGATCCCGGGATCGGCTACGACTGGACGGCGTTCCCGGAGATCAAGTGAGCCGGACCTACAAGCGGCTACTCGTCGCGGGCGCGGCCGGTTTCATCGGCTCCAACTTCGTGCGCCGGCTCCGCCGCACACGCCCGGAAACCGAGGTCTGGGTGCTGGACAAGCTGACGTACGCAGGCAATCCTGCCAACCTTCAGGAGTTCGAGGGCCAGCCGGGTTACCGGTTCATCAAGGGCGATATCAGCGATCGGGCTTTGATCGACGAGATCGCGCCTCAGGTGGACGCGATGATCAACTTCGCCGCCGAGACCCACGTCGACCGCTCGATCATGGACCCATTCGCCTTCGTAGAAACGGACGTCTACGGGGTCGCCGTGCTCTGCGAGGCGGCGCTGCGCCACAAGCACGCGGCCTTCCACCTGGTCAGCACCGACGAGGTCTACGGGGATGTAGCCGCCGGCCGCTCGGCGGAGGACGACTGCTTTCGGCCACGTAGCCCGTACGCCGCCAGCAAGGCCGGTGGCGAGCACATCGCGCGCGCCTACGCCATCACGCACGGCCTCCCGCTCCTGGTCACGCGGGGGTCGAACAACTACGGGCCTTACCAGTACCCCGAGAAGATCATCCCTGTGCACATAACGAATGCGATCGACGACCTGCCGCTCCCCCTCTACAACGACGGCAGCGCAGTGCGTGACTACATCCACGTCGACGACCACTGCGAGGCGATCGACCTCGTGCTCCACGAGGCGGAGGTGGGAGAGGTCTACAACATAGGGACCGGTCGCGAGACGAGCGGCAACGAGGTGGCGCAGGCCGTGATCGAGTTCCTGGACAAGCCGGCGTCCTTGATCCAGTACGTGGCGGACCGTCCTGGTCACGACTACCGCTACGCGCTCGACGTTTCCAAGATCGACCGCGACCTGGGCTGGAAACCGCGGATCGCCTTCGAGGAGGGGATGGCGCGGACCACGCGCTGGTACCAGGAGAACCAGGAGTGGTGGCGACCCCTCAAGTCCGGTGACTACTGGGACTACTACAAGCTGAACTACCGGCCGCTGCCTGCAGGGAGCTGACGCCAGTGCGTCCGACTGCGACGGTGATCCTGGTCAATTGGAACGGCCGTGAGATCATCCGTCCCTGCCTCGACGCTCTCTTCGAGCAGCGCGTCTCCGGTGGCATGGAAGTCCTCGTCGTCGACAACGCATCTTCCGACGGTTCGGCTGAAATAGCCGGACGGCGGGCTGGGGTGCGGCTCGTCCGCAGCCCGCGCAATCTTGGCTTTGCGGGGGGCGCCAACCTGGGGATGGGGCACGCCGAGGGCGAGTTCTTGGTCCTCTTGAACACCGACGCCGCGGTCCAGCCAGGCTGGCTGGAGCGGTTGGTCGAAGCGGCGCAGGCCGAGCGCGTGGCCGCGGTCACCGCCAAGCTCCTCTTTGCCGATCGGCCCGGGTTCGTCCAGAACGCCGGTGTGCTTCTGCTGAGCGACGGATCGGCGGGGGACCGTGGATCGGGAGAGCCCGACGACGGACGCTACGACCGCAGCGAGGAGGTCTTCGGCGCCTGCGGCGCCAGCATGCTGCTGCGGCGTGAGGCGCTCAAGGACATCGGGAACTTCGACGAGAGCTTCTTCATGTACTACGAGGACACCGACTGGAGCTGGCGAGCCCGTCTCCGTGGCTGGAAGATCATCTACGAGCCGGCCGCTGTCGCCCATCACGCGCATGCCGCCACTAGCGGTGAGTGGTCGGAGTCATTCATTTTCCACGCCGACCGCAACCGCCTCTTCATGGTGCTCAAGAATGCGGATCCCCGCTTTGTTGTGGATTCCTTCTCGAGCCTCTTTGCGCGTGCCGCCGCCAACGCCCGCGCCGGCGACGATTCGTCGCGCCCGAACCGCGGCCCGCGCCGGGCCCGCGTCCACGGTCGGGTCGCGCGCTCATTGGCAGCCCATCTTCCGGCGCTTCTTGTCAAGCGCGCACGCATCCGCGCCCGCCGGAAGGTCGATGACAGTGCCATCCGGCGCTGGATGACACCGAGGGCCGAATGGGACGCGCGCTCCGAATAGGGCTCTACTCGCCCTACTTCGGTAGCGCGCTCGGCGGCGGCGAGAAGTACCTCGGAGTGGCCGCGGAGGCGCTACGCGACGCCTTTCCGCAGCATGCGGTCGACATCGTCAGTCCGCAAACGATCGACCGCGAGCGCTACGAGTCAGGCCTCAACCTGGATCTGTCGGGCATCGGCCTGGTCGCGGGCAACCGCCGGGTGACGCCGTTCCACAAGCTCGCCGCGCGTGCCCGCTTTCTCCGCGCACTCCGTAACCGGGTGGTCAGCGACCAATCCGTGGGTTGGTCTCGCGGTTACGACCTCTGGCTTGCAATGGCGTACGTGATCCCGGTCCGCTCGGAGGCCCGCCTCTCGCTTGTGCTCTGCCAGTTTCCCTATCCGCTGGACAGTGAACGCATCCGCCAGGGCCTCGAGGATTTCGAGGCGGTTATCTGCCAGTCGGAGTACGTCCGCGGCTGGACCCGGAGGCGCTGGCAGCGGGACGCGGCGGTCCTGAACCCGCCGATCGATCAGCCGGTCCGCGAGCCGGATTATGCCGCGAAGCGCCGGGTGATCCTCTCGGTGGGCCGGTTCGTGGCCGGCGGGCACAACAAGCGCCACGACCTCCTGGCCCAGGCGTTTCGGGACCTCGTGGACGGTGGCCTCAAGGGCTGGGAGCTGCATCTCGCCGGATCGGTGCACCACGATCGGGCCAGCCTCGAGTACCTCGATCGAGTGCGGACCCTGGCCCGGGGATACCCCGTGCGGGTGCACGAGGACCTGCCGTTCCGAGAGCTGGAGCAGCTCTACCGGGAGGCGTCGATCTACTGGCACGCGGCAGGCTTCGGCGTCGAAGAAATGCAGGACCCGGAAGCCCTTGAGCACTTCGGGATGGCCACAGCGGAGGCGATGGGATACGGCGCCGTCCCGGTGGTGATCGCCCGGGGCGGCCAGCTGGAGGTGGTCCGCGACGGCGTCGACGGACGGCTCTGGCACGACGTCGAGGACCTGAAGCGGATCACCGCCGACCTCATTACGGATGAGCCCGCCCGTTCACGTCTGGCCGTGGCCGCCCATAACGCGAGCAAGCGCTGGTCGCGCGACGCTTTTCGCCGCAGACTGGTCGAGCTGCTGACGCCGTACGTGCGGCGCCTCGAGGATCCGGCGTGACCAGCCGGCTCCGCCTCGTTCAATTGGTCCACGGCTACCCGCCGGCGGTAGGCGGCGTGGAGTTCGCCATTCGCGACATCTGCGAGGCCCTGGTGGCCGATCACGGTGTCGACGTGACCGTCCTCACAACCAACGCCTACACCAACGCCAACTTCCGAGACGGATCGCTCCCGACCATCCCCATCCAGCCCGACGAGGTGATCAAT
Organism: uncultured Actinomycetes bacterium; assembly: GCA_964640005.1. Taxonomy (GTDB): domain Bacteria; phylum Chloroflexota; class Dormibacteria; order Dormibacterales; family Dormibacteraceae; genus CAZHAC01. Next base: position 14,839 of record CAZXGB010000012.1, read on the forward strand.
GGCGTGCGCGTACGGCGATTCCCGGTGCGGACGCGATGGTCTCCGGGGTTGCGCGTCGCCCAGAAGGTTGCTTGGGAGCTCCGGCTGCCCGGCAACGACCGGCTGCGAACGCTGTACCAGGGCCCCATCTCTCCAGGCCTCAAGGCGGCGGCCGTCGAAGTCGAGGCTGACGTGATCGGCGCCGCCTCGTTCCCGCTCAATCACCTCACCTACCCGTTCCGGCGTCCCGTCCCACGCCCGCCGGTGGTTCTCTTCGGAGCCGCCCATCCTGCCGACGTCTGGGGCTACGCGCGGCCGCACCTCCTCCGGCTGACCGCAAAGGCGTTCGCCACCGTCGCCCTGACGGAGTACGAGCGGCAATGGTTGGTGGAGCAGGGTGCGCCACGCGAGAGCGTGCATGTCATACCGCTTGGCATCGATCCCGAGCGCGTTCGCGGGCGAGCTGCTGCGTTCCGTGCCCGGGTCGGCATCCCCAGCGAAGCCCTGGTCATCGGGTACGTCGGCCAGCAGGGCAGCCATAAGGGGATCGACCTCCTGATCGCGGCGCTGCCACGCCTGCTGACGGCGCACCCCGAGGCGTGGCTCGTCGTGGCCGGGTCCCGGACGCCGTACTCTGCCGAACTGCGCCGCCTGGCCGCCACCCTGCCCGAGCCCGCCCACTCCCGCGTCATAGTCCTGGACGACCTCGACGAGCAGGGCAAGGCCGACCTCCTGGCGGGGTGCGACATCTTCGCTTCCCCTTCGCGCTACGAGTCATTCGGAATAACGGTCCTGGAGGCGTGGGCCCAGTCACGTCCGGTGCTGGTGGGCGAAGGTCCGGCTCAGCGCTGTGTCGTCGAGGACGCGGTGAGCGGGCTGCTCGTGATGCATGACGTCGAGAGCGTCCTCGCCGCACTGCTGAAGCTGGCCGGGGACCCCGGCCTGAGGAGACGGCTCGGGGTGGCCGGACGATCCCGGCTGCTGGAACGTTTCACGCTCGCACGCGTTGTCGCCGACTACCACGGCCTATTACTCGCCGCGCGCGAGGCCGGGCGCAGCGGCCGATAGAATGGCCAACATCCAGCCGGAGAGAACGCGTCTACCGCGCTCGCTGCGGCGGGCGATCCTGGCGGTCAGCGCAGGGATCTCCAGGCTCGTCGTCCGCCCCGAGGCGGACCGCCTGCTCCGCCTCCTGAGCGAGCCGATGCTCGAATCCGCGGCCTATACCGATCGCGCGATTCGCGACCTCGAGCTTCGCCTTCCCGCGGCCGGCCCGGACGAGCTGGTGGCGATGCATGCTTTCCGGGCTCTGGCGGGCATCGATGCGGGCGCGCATGTGCTGCTCGTGGGAAGCATTCCCGCACTGCTGGAACGGGGGCTGTTGTCCGTGGGCTGTAGCGTCACGCGTACGAGCGTGAGCCCTGACCGAGGAGTGCGAGCCGAGCGCTACCGGGCCCTCGTCATGGTCAGCGCGGGCATTCCGGCGCCCAGTCTCGAGGGCTGGGACCGAGTCCAGCGGCTGGATGTGGAGGGCGTAGAGGTGGTCGTGGCGATGGCGGATTGATCAGCGCCGTTCTCAGCCTGGTCGGATCGCAAACTCCCTGGAACCAGGGTCGCGGGATCGCCCGCTACATAACCGAGCACGCGAGTGCGCTGGCCGCGCAGCCCGGCCTCGATCTCGTCCTCCACGCCGACGGGCACCTGCCTCGTCCGACCGCCCTGGACCACATTCCAGAGTCCGTACCGCGTCTGGGACTTCGTCCGCCACCAGTCGGCGGACTCGTGTACCACGTGATGTCGCCGTTCGAGGAGCTGCCCGTGGACAGGGTCTGGCCGGTCTGGGCGCGCCGCCCCGACGTAGCGCTGGCGGTAACGCTGTACGACCTGATTCCGGTGCACGACCCGGATTCCTACCTGGTCACGCCCTGGCTCACGACCTATTACCGCACCCGCCTGGAGATGCTGCGGCGAGCAGACGCCGTCCTGACCATCTCGAGCGCCACCGCCGAGGACGCGGTCGGGCTGCTGGGCGTCGACCGTTCACGCGTTCACAACATATCGACCGGCTGCTCTGAGCAGTTCCGCCCGGCCGCAGCCGGCGAGCTGCCGCTGGCTGCCGCTCAGGCCGCCATACCGCAGCTTCGTGAAGATTTCCTCCTCTATGTAGGCGGGCTGGATCCGCGCAAGAACGTGGACCGCTTGGTCGCCGCATATGCCGCGCTGCCGGCCGAGCGGCGATCCCGCTCGCAGCTGGTGATCGCGTGCCGGCCGGAGCCCGACCAAGCACGCTCGCTCGGGCGCCTGGCAGCCGCCCTGGGCGTTTCCGGCAGCGTGCTCGTCACCGGCTTCGTCTCCGATGAGCTGCTGCGCGCGCTCTACCAATCCTGCCGGGCGCTGATCTTTCCTTCGCTCCGCGAAGGATTCGGGCTGCCTGTGCTGGAGGCGATGCGGTGCGGGGCGGCGGTTGTGGTGAGTGACATCCCGTCGCTGGTCGAGCTCGTTCCCGATCGGGCCGCGCGGTTCGACCCGAAGTCCGACACTGGGCTGCGCTCGATGCTCGATCGCGTGATCGCCGACGACGCCTTCGTCGCCGGCCAACGGGGCCGAGCGGGCCCGCGCTCGGCACCTCACACCTGGTCCCGCGTGGCTGCCGCGACCGGCGCTGCCTACGCTTCGGCCCTGAGCCGGCGGTCGCCGATGACGTGCTCGAGGAACGCCTCGTAGGAGGAGAGCACGGCCGGCCAGGAGTAGTGCTGCTCAACGTAGCTCCGGCCGGCTACGCCCATGCGCCGGCGCAGCGCGTCGTCGCCGAGCAGGGTCTCGAGCGCGGCCTCGAACTCAGCGTAGGTCCAGTAGGGAAGAGCGCCGCCGCTCCGGCGCGCCTGGCCGAGCAGCACCTCGGAGCGTCCCTGAACAAGCGCCGGAATGCCGGCGACCCACGCTTCGCAGAGCACGATCGAGAAGCTCTCGAAGCGCGAAGGTTGAATTAGGAGCTCGGCGCCCGCCACTCCGGAATCGCGGATGGGGGCGTCCACGAACCCCGTCATGATCACGTCGCGGCGAGGCGTGACACGGGTCACCTGCTCGCCAATAAAGACCAGCGTGAGCGGGCCTGGATGGCGCCGCTTGTACTCAACGAAGTAGCGGTAAATCTCGTTGGCCCCCTTGTTCGGGTCCATACGTCCAACGAAGACGATGTAGGGGCGATCGCCGAGGTTGAAGCGGCGCCGGAATGCCGTGGGGTCGGTCTTGCGCTCCATCTCGATTCCGATGCCAGTGACTTCTTGCGGACGCCTGACCCCGAAGCGCCGGTCGACGAAATCTCGTTCTTCCGGCGTCAGGAAGCCGAATCCGTCGCTCAGGCGGAAGAGACGATCGAAGACCGGCAGGTATATGGCCGATTCGTCGTGCGCAGTCGGATGGAAGACGCGCGGGCATTGTGCGGCGGGCAGCCCCGCCCACGTCGGGTAGTAGAGATAGGTGACGAAGACCGCTGCGTCGAAGTCGGGTGAGCGCGCCTCGATCCAGCCGGGAAGCTCGGGGATGTACGGCCCTTGGAGGCGGACCCACTCGCGCTGCAGGTAGAGCGGAGGCCGGATGCTTTCCACGACGCGCGCCATAAGAGGAAGGAAGACGCGCATCTCGCGGGGCCGAAGCACGGGCAAGCGGTGGACGGTGACTCCGTCCAGACGGTCGGTGCCTGCGGGGTACCGGTTCGCCCAGTCGACGTAGTTGACGGCGCACGAGGTCACCACCTCGATCTCGTGTCCGCGACCGGCCAGGCGAGTGGCGAGGTCGCGAGCGTACGTTTCGGCGCCACCGAAGACCTCGCTCCCATAGCGCTGGACGACGAAGAGGAGCCTCAGTCGCTCCTCCGGAGGATCAGCTCCCGGATGCGCCCGGCTAGTGGCGCGGGTCTCAGGGCGGCGACGCGGCGGTGACCCTTGGCGATCAGTCGCCGCCGCAGGTCGCTGTCCCGGAGCACTGTGTCGACCGCTTCGGCCGCGAGCGCTGGGCTGGAGTCGGGCAGGAGGATGGCGGCGTCGCCCACCGTCTCCGGTATCGCCGCCGCTGCCTTGGCGATGACCGGCACCCCGAAGGCCATCGACTCCACCAGCGGCACCCCGAAGCCCTCGTGGTCACTGAGGCAGAGGAACACATCTGCCCGGCGGTAGAGCGCCACGAGCTCGGCAGTCGTGATGTGGCCAGGCATGTAGATCTCTGGGAGATGGAGCTCCTGGATGAACCTCTCAAGCGTTAGCAGGTACCCGACATGGTGGGGGCTGCCGACCATCACCAGGTGGGCATCCGAGCGCAGGTACGTCTTCAGGACGTGGAAGGCCTGGAGGAGCTGCGGGTGGCCCTTATTGGGGGCGATGCGGCCCACAAAAAGCACCAGTGGGCCGGCCGCGCGGTGGGGGACGGGGAACCTCGGCCGTCGCGGCCGCACCCTCAACAAGCGGTCGAGGTCGAGGATCAGGGGCACGACCGCCGTGTTGCGGTACCCGAGGCCTTCCAGATCGCGGACGTTGAACGTCGACACGCCGATGGCCAGGTCGACCCGGTCGCGCAGTTCGGCAACCTGGCGGCGGCTGGCGGCGAGCTCCGCCGCGAAGGTGATGTCGTAGTCCTGGAACATCTCAGGCGGCGTCACGTTGTGGTAGCGCATGACGAGCCGCTCCGGACGGTTCATCACGAACTCGAAGAGCCCCGGGTGGCCCATTGAAAAGTGGAGCAGCAGGACGTTTCTCTCCGAGCCGGCGCTCGCCATCTCCGCGTACTCATGGAGGGGGCGGACGGTCTTCAGCCGCGGGTCGGGCGGATGGGCGCTGAAGATGTGCGAGGTCCCGTGACGGCTCAGGTAGCGCTGAATCTCGAGCGCCTCGTTGGTCGTGGCGTCGCCGTAGTCGGCGACGGTCAGGAGCTGGTGGATCTCCACTAGAGGTGTGCGATGATCCTGATGGCCTCCGGCAGTACGTCGCTGCGGACTTGCTGGAACCCGGCGTCGCGGACCATGAAGGCCAGGAAATCGGGGTCGACCACGTGCGGAAGAGCCGGGTCTGGCTGGGCCTGGCGGCTCCGGATCTCGACCGCCAGAACGCCGCCGGGCCGAAGTTTGCGAGCTGCCAGCCGGGCAAAGGTCGCGAGTTCCGGCGATGCCAAGCGCTCCAGCACGCGCCGGACGGCGATCCCGTCCAGTTCGGCCTCGGCGAGAGTGTCGAGCTCGTCGAGCGGTTTGCCGGCGCCAGTCTCGAGACGCACACCAGTGCTCGAGAGAGCGGAGTGCAGCTCGCCGCGCCCGGTCTCAAGGACGAGGACGCGGCGCGCCCCGGCAAGCTCGGCGACCAGTGGTGCCAGCTCCCTCACTACGCTCGCCCGAGGCCCGTAAAGCTCCTCCATGTAAGCCTCGGGCAGCTCCCACCAGCTGGACGCGTCCGAGTTCTCGGGTAGCGCCTGAACAACCCGTGTCAGGACGTCACGGACCGCCATCGCGAACTGGCGATTCTGCGCAAGAACCCCCGAAATCTGGCGGCGGACGACAGCGCCGATCAACCCGTGCAGCCGGCTGCCGCCCGGCAGCGAAGAGACCAGCGGGATGCGGTGCGGGCTGAACCCGGCTGCATCGTCGATCTGGCGCATCACGTCCGCAAAGCGGTCGGGGACTCGTCCGGCGCTGGCCACCTCCTCGAAGTGCTCTCGCAGCTCGCGCTCGAGGTCGGGCGGGTACTCGCCCGCCGCGAAACGCTTGGCTACCTTCTCCCGCAGCTCTTTGACGAGAGCATCCACGTCCGGAGGGTTGGCTGAGGCCTCTGTCACTTGCTTCAAGATAGCGACCATTGATAGCTGAGCAGACGGCCACCGGGACGCGGGTCGTGCTCGGGGCGCACGCGGCGAGGACGCCGGAGTCGCGTACCCGAGGGCTCGGCCGCTTCGCGACCCAATTCACCGATGCACTGCTGGCGGCCCGCCCCGGGCTTGTCGCCGCCGTCGACGAAGGCGGTAGCGCCCGACCATCGCCCGAGCCGCTCGTCTACCACGTGCTCTCGCCCTTAGAACTCCTTTCCCTGGCCCAGGTGTGGCCGTCTTGGGCGCGCGAGAGCAGCGATGCGCTTGTGGTCACGCTTCACGACCTGATCCCACTGATCTTTGGCGACCGCTACATCCCGCCCTCGCCCGAGAAGCTGGCCTACATGACGCGCCTTGGCCTTGTGCGGCAGGCGGACATGGTGCTCGCGGTGTCGGAGGCCACAGGGCAGGATGCGATTGATTGGCTGGGACTGGAACCGGAGCGCGTCTGCGTCGTGTACGAGGACTGCTCGCCCCTCTTCAAGCCGAGCGGCCTACCGCCGAAGGCGCTCATCAACCGGCTCCGTGCGGCCGTGCCGGAGCTGCGCCCGGATTACTGTCTCTATGTCGCCGGCCGTGACTGGCGAAAGAATCTGGCCGGGGCCATCCGCGGCTATGCCAGGGTTGACCCGGCGCTCCGCGCGCGTCATCCGTTCGTGATCGTTTGCGGCTTGCAGCGGCAGGCACGGAGTGAACTGGAGAGCGAGGCGGCGCGGCTAGGCGTGGCTGGCGACGTTCTCCTCACCGACGAGCTCCCGGACGAAGCGCTGGCCGGTCTGTACGAGGCTTGCCGGCTCTTCGTGTTCCCATCGCTCTATGAGGGTTTCGGGCTGCCCCTGCTGGAAGCCATGCGCTGCGGCGCGGTCGCCGTCTGCGCCGACAACTCATCGCTTCCCGAGTTGGTGACGGAGCCGGCCGCGCGCTTCGACGCGAACGATCACGACGCCTTCGCCCAGGTCGTCAGCCGCGGTCTCGTGGACACCGGCTTCCGCGGGCGCCTGGGCGAGGTGAGCCGGGACACGTCTGCACGCTTCAGCTGGCGGCGAACCGTGGAGCTCTCGGCGGCGGCCTACGAGGAGGCCGCGCTTATCCGAAACGGCGGCGTGCGTACCGGTAGACGCGGCCGGCAAACTGCCGGAGGCCCTGCCGGCGCAGCGAGCGCCAAGCCGAGCTGATCCCGGGCCCTCGCCATCCGCTGGCCGAAGGGGTCGTGTAGGCGACTCGGTCGGGACTCTGCCGAGGCGCCGAACAGAAATCGGCCAGCGGCACGGTGACCTGCGACCAGCGAAACCGGGTGGCCGTGCGCAGCGCCGACTGCTTGAGCCTGTGAGCCAGGCCGTCGTCGGTCAGGATCCTGACCAACGCGTCCGCGACCGCCTCTTCGTCACCGGGTGGAACCACGAGTCCGAAAGTCTCCTCAGCGGCGAGTTCGGACATGGAGTCGCCTGACGTCAGGATCGACGGGAGTCCGGCCCAGAGGTGGTCGAGAACCCGCGTTCGAAAGGCAAACGCGGATTCGACAGTGTCGCGGTGAAGCACGATGCCGACCTCGGCATCGAGCAGAACGCCGGCTCGCTGCGCATACGGTGTCCAGCCGGATTGGAAGAAGACGTGGCGGCCCGTAAGGTGGAGCTCGTTGGCCAGCCGTGCCGCTTCCGCGGCGGCTCGCATCCTCGGCACCGCGGGGTTGGGGTGGCTGGTGCCCATGAACACGACGCGCAGGTTCGGAATCTCTGCCACCGCGGTCCGCGTGGCTCGGACGAGAGTCTGCGGGTCGAACCAGTTCCAGATGCCGCCCGCCCAGACCGCGACGCGATCGCCTTCACCGATCCCCTCGACGGCCCCGCGGAGCCCTGGCCCGACGCGCTGTGGCGGCTCGTCCGGCACGCCGAACGGCACCACCGCCAGCAGGTGCTCCAGCCTGGCATCGGACTCGTATGTCAGCGGGTTGACCCGGCCCAGCGCGCTCAGTACACCGAGCCAGTAGTGCCGCTGACGTTCCGACGCGCACAGGAAGAAGTCGCCGGCGCCGACGGCGACGGTCAGCGTCTCCAGGTCAGCGCGGTGTCGAGTGAGGCGCTCGGCGGCGGGCTCGCCCGCATCCAGCTCGAGCCCTTCGATGATTGCGGGGTCGTAGAGATCGACGACCTTGGCCGCGCGTGATTCAAGAAGCTGCGGAAAGAGGCGCAGGGCCACCGGCTGGAGGACCAGCACCTCGGCCGCCTTGGCGGCCCGGGCCAGGCTCGAGCGGGCGGCCTCGACCACCTCGAACGCGTCCTCGCCACCCGGCAGGGGCGGCGCCGCAGCCAGGGTGACCTCGTGCGAGTGGGCCAGGGCGCGAGCGAACTCCCAGGCACGGACTCCGGGTCCCGCCATACGCTCCCCGACCACGTCGGTGGCCACGATCAGGACGCGAGTCAAGCAGGCTCAGCCGGCCTCGCGAGCGGCGTCGACGACGTCCTTCAACTCCCACTGGTAGTCGAGCCACACGACCGCGCTTCCGTCATCGGGGTCGATGACGGTGAAGGGAAGAACTCGATCGTGGTGGTCGTAGGGCCGCCCGGTGTCGGCGTCGTACGCCGCCAGCGTCCCGGAATACGTGCCGCCATGGAGGCTGAGCCGGGGAAACCGGACGCGTGCGACGCCCTCGCCCTCGCGGATCGCGTGCCCGCCGTTGACATTGCTGGGAGCGTCGAGTATTCGCACGCCGTCGTTGCGGAAGAGCGTCACGTTGATCGCCACGTTCGCTACGTCCCGGCGCGCCTCGTAGGTCAGCTCGATGGTGACCTCGTCCCCGGAGCTCACCTGACGCGTCTCGGCCCCGCGGGCATCCAGCATGCGGGCGCCAGTGAGTCGAACGTCGCCCGGCGCCTGCTCGACATCCGGAGTTTCGACAGCGCTCCGTTCCGAGGCCCGGCGCGCCGAGAGGTCGAGATAGCGCTCGATCGTGAGCTGAACCGGCCCGTCCGCCGCCAGCTTGCCGCGGTCGAGCCAGATCGCGCGCTCGCAGAACTTCCCGACCGCCTCCAGGTCGTGGCTGACCAGGACGATCGTGCATCCGTTGCGCCGGAGCGTGCGTAGGTGTTCGTAGCACTTGCGCTGGAAGGCGGCGTCGCCGACGGCGAGCACCTCGTCGATGAGCAGGATGTCGGGGTCGAGGTGGACGGCCACCGAGAAGCCAAGCCGCATGTACATGCCCGAGGAGTAGTTCTTGACGGGATTCTCGACGCGCGAGCCGAGCTCGGAGAACGCGATGATGTCCTCGACCCGCGCCTCGATCTCCGACCGCCTGAGCCCCAAAAGAGCTCCGTACAGATAGATGTTCTCGCGGCCCGTGTACTCGGGTTGGAACCCCGCGCCCAGCTCCAAAAGGGACGCGACGCGGCCCCTGACAGCGGCCTGCCCGCGATCGGGTGGGATGATCCCGGACAGGATCTTGAGCAAAGTGCTCTTACCTGAGCCGTTTTCCCCGACAATCCCCAGCACCTGGCCCTCGGGCACCTCGAAGGACACGTCATCGAGCGCCCAGAGGTCGCGCCACTCCCCGAGGCTGCGCCGCACGAGGATCTCCTTTAGCGACTGGTGGCGGCGCTGGTACAGCCGGTACCGCTTGCTCACATGATCGAGCAGAAGGGCCGGCTCGCTCACGTCAGACCTCCTCCGCAAAGCGGCGGGAGAGCCGGCTGAAGATGTACTGGCCGCCCATCATCATCACCACTCCGATGGCGCCGAAAGCGGCGACGAACACGGGGTTTGGCCAGGTGTTGGCATGCCAGATGCGCTGGTAGCTGTCCATCAGCCAGGTCATGGGGTTGAGCTGGAGCAGCGTCAGTAGCTTCCGGTGGTGGTCGAACGTGCTGAGTGGATAGAGGACAGGCGTTCCAAAGAACCAGACCGTCAGCGCGAGGGTGACCAGGTGCTCGACATCCCTGAAGAACACGGTCAGCGAAGACACGATCAGGCTGATGCCGATGGTGAACATGCCCTGGAAAAGCACGAGAACCGGAAGCGCCAGGAGCGGCCAGCCAAGCGACTGATGGAAGCCGATCGCGAACAGAAACAGAATGGCCAGGCTGGGCAGAAGGTTGACGAGGTAGCCGAGAACGATGCTGAGCGGTAGGAATTCGACAGGAAAGCGGACGCGCCTGACAAGGCTGTGATTGAGGACGACAGTGTTCGTCGCACCGTTGACGGCTGAAGCGAAAGCCGTCCAGGGAAAAAGACCGGCGAGCACGAAGACCGGGTAACGCTCAATCGGAAAACGGGCGATGACGGTGAAGACCGCCGTATACACCACCATCATCAGCAGCGGGTTGAGGAGCGACCAGAAGAAGCCGAGAGCGGTGCCCTTGTACTTCACCTTGAGCTCCTTCTGCGTCAGCAGGAGGAGGAGGTCACGGTGCTCCAGCATCTCGCGGAGCTGGTCTCGCAAATAGTGCGCGCCCATCCCGCGCGAATAGATGTGAACCGCTGCCATCAGGCGGGTCCCATCATATCGCCCGTTTTCCGCCGCCCCGTCGACCGCTCATGGCGTGTCGGAGATGGCGACGGCGGGGCCCGGGTAGCCGTGGTCGAGCAGGTTGCCCTGGTACACGGCATCGCCGAACGTGTAGAGGCCACCGGATTGGGTCAGGATCGAGTAGCCCCCGCCGGTCCTGGTGTAGGCAAGGCTCACGGCGGGCCCGGGGTAGTGGTGGTCGACGAGGTTGCCCAGGTACGGAGCGTCGCCGAAGGTGTAGATGCCGCCGCTCGCTGTCAGGATCGCGTAGCCATTGCCGCTCGACGTGTAGGAGAGTCCGACGGCTGGCCCGGGATAGCCGTGGTCGATCAGGTTCCCGTAGTAACGCGCGTCTCCGAAGGTATAGATCCCGCCAAACGCCGTAAGGATGGCGTAACCGCGCCCGGTCGGGGTCATCGCCAAGGCCACCGCCGGTCCGGGATAGCCGTGGTCGATCAGGTTCCCGTCGTACTCCGCGTCACCGAATGAGTAGATGCCTCCGAAGGTGGTGAGGATGTTGTAGCCGGCGCCCGTCGGCGTCTCTGCCAGGCCGATCGCCGGGCCGGGGTAGTGATGGTCGATCAGGTTGCCGTAGTAGCGGGCGTCGCCGAAGGAGTAGATCCCGCCGAACGAGGTCAGGATGTTGTAGCCACCGGCCGGGTTGAAGTAGCGCGCGAGCGTGCTCCACAGCTCTGGGGAGGCGGCGGTCCCGCCGCCCATGTTCAGGTTCCACAGACCAGCCCCGCGTAGCCCCCGGTTCAGGACCAGCTGGTACTTCTGGGCGAGGGAGGTGGCGTCGTCCCAGTAGAGCTCGCGCCAGCAGGTGAAGCCGCCCGGCGAGGTGTCGTTGAAGTAGTAGGTGTCCCAGCGTTCCTGGCCGCTGCTGATCGAGTCCCGGTGCTCCGCGTAGTTGCTGACCGTGCTCTGGCTGCGGATGCCCTTGTTGTAAAGGTAATCGGAGGTGGCGTAATTGCCGGTGGACACCGCGTTGGGTGCTGGACTCCCGACGCAGGCCTTGTCGCCGTAGTAGGGGAAGCCCAGGATCACCTTTCCTGCGCCGACAAGGGCCGCGTACTGGTCCGCGCTCAGCGTGTCGTTATAGCGGTAGCCGGAGAGCGGCGAGGTGGGGGACAGGCAGAAGCTGCTGCAGCCGCTGTTGAGCGGCGGGTACTTCCAGTTCGAGTACTCGAGCGCGTAGGCCATTACGAAGAAAGCGTCTACGTACGGGTTGAGCGCTGGGATGTTGTAGAAGCCGCCGGTGCCCCCACCTTCCGCCGAGCCGGCGTAGGTGTCGATGGTCAGGTAGTTCTGACCGGCCGGCAGGGCCGAGCGCAGCTGTCGAGTGAAATTCACCAGCTTCGCGTCCAGCGCCTGGCCGTCGGGGCAGGTGTCCTGCGCCCACTCGTAGTCGATGTTCACGCCGGCGACGCCCTTGGCTTTGACCTCATCGACTGTCCGGTTGACGGTCGTGGCGGCATTCGCCAGCGCGCTGCAGAAGAGGGCCGTGTTCTGGGCGTTGGTGTTGTTGGAGTCCGACTGCAGGACGATCGTCAGCAGCAACTTCCCGCCCGCGTTCTGGACGCGAGACTTAACAGCGGCCAGGTCGGAGCTGTTCCACTCCGTCCAGCCGACCCCGGACTGGACGAAGTCGCCGGTCGAGGCGACCGACAGTCCGAAATACGCCACCGTGGACAGCTGCGTGAAGTCCCAGGACGGGTAGCCCCTGTTCGAGTCGGCCAGCGACCCGGCATCGGCGAAGGCGAAGACCTCGCGGAGGGGCCGGGCCGGTGCCGCCACCGTTGCAACCGACGCCGTGGTGCTCGGCGGAGTTGTGGCGGCGCGCACCCGCGTCGCCAGCAGGTGCTTTGCTGCCTCCTCCATGACGATGGGCCGCGTCTCGTCCTGGGGACCGCCGCGCGAGGTGCGCGCTGGAGCCGAGAGGGAGGGGCCGTCGACAGACGCCTCGGCTGGAGAGGGCGCCAGCGCCAGGGAGGGGCCGTTGAGCACCAGGCTGAGCGCAATCGCAAGCAGAATTGCAGAAGCGAAGTGCCTCGACGTGGACAGCGACATCTGAAGGAACAGAACCGCCGGCACTCTAATTTGGGCTCGGAGAGCGTGTCAAACGGCGCGCCGTTCGTGGTTGATGCGCGGCCCCTCCAAGGGGCCGATGCCGTTCGTGGCATCGGGACATACGTCCGTGGCCTCCTGGCCGGTCTCGTCGAGATCGGCGCCGCCGGCCGTGTCGCGGTGATGATCGATGGCGCGCTGCCGGTGCCTGCGCTCCCCCATCCGGACCTCCGGGCCTACGCGGTCCGGCGGCGGTACCGAGGCCAGTTCGCGGCCTATGAGGAAGCGGTGGTGGGAGGCGCTGACCTGGCCGCTATCCGGCCCGCCCTCTATCACGCGACCACCCTCAAGCTGCCGGCCGGGGGCGCTTGCCCGATCGTCGTGACCCTGCACGACCTCATCCCGTGGGCATACGGCGGGCGCGCAATGCTGGGCGAGCGGGTTCGTTACTGGCCGTCCCGCCGGCTGCTGGCTCGCGCGGACCTCGTCCTGGCGGTTTCCGAGGCGACGGCTCGCGACGCCCTCCGGCTGGCCGGCGTGGACCCTGGCCGGATCAAGGTGGTGCCCGAGGGGGTGGATCCTCGCTTTCATCCGCGGGAGGGCGCGGGCGCGCGAGTCGGACAGCGCCACGGCCTGAGGCCGGGTTACCTGCTCTACGTGGGCTCGCTTGACGTCCGCAAGGACCCGTCCGGTCTCCTCCGAGCATGGAACGAGGTCCGCGCCCAGGGCGCTGACGTCGACCTGGTGCTGGCTGGCAACCCAGGCCGGCAGAGTCCGCGGGAGATGGCGGGCGCGGTGCGGGTCGGTCATGTCTCCGAGGACGAGCTGGCCGACCTCTACTCGGCCGCCGGCTGCCTGGTGTTCCCCAGCCGGTACGAGGGTTTCGGGCTCCCGCTCCTGGAGGCGATGGCCGCCGGCTGCCCCGCCGTCGCTTACTCCAATTCGAGCCTGGTCGAGCTTGCCGGCGACGCTGCCATCCTGGTGCCGGACGGCGACGCTCCCGCTCTCGGTCGTGCGGCGGCACACCTTTTGCTCGATCCAGCCTCCGCGGCCACCGCCCGCGAGCGGGGCCTTGTCCGGGCCCGTCGATACACCTGGCGCAGGACGGCGGAGGCGACGATGGACGCCTACAAGTCCGTGCTGGCATCATTTAGCCCTTCTTGAGCCGGATAGCAGCCGTCGGCGCGGGATACGTCGGCCTGACCACCGCCGCCTGCCTCGCCGACCTTGGCAACGATGTGGCCGTCGTCGACATCGACGAGTCAAAGGTGCGCAGTCTGCGCGAATTCCGCGTGCCCTTCTACGAGCCGGGGTTGCAGGAGTTGGTGGAGCGCAACGCATCGGCAGGCCGGCTGTCCTTCACGACCTCCTACGAAGACGCGATCCCGGGGACGGAGTTCGTGTTCATCGCGGTCGCTACCCCGGAGGGTGAAGGTGGACAGGCCGATCTCCGCTACGTGGAGGCGGCGACCGTGGCCGTCGCCCGCTCCATGGACGGCCCGCTGGTCATCGTCAACAAGTCGACTGTTCCCATCGGAACCGGCGACTTCGTGTCCCAGATCATGGCGCGGGAGAACGGCAGCCACCAGGTACAGGTCGTCTCGAATCCCGAATTTCTGCGCGAGGGCTCCGCGCTGACCGACTTCATGCACCCAGACCGCGTGATCATCGGCGCCCACTCGCTGGACGCGGCACGGCTGGTCGCCAAGCTCTACGAGCCGCTCAACGCGCCCGTCCTCATCTACGACATCTATAGCGCCGAGATGGTCAAGTACGCCTCCAATGCCTTTCTGGCGACCCGAATTTCGTTCATCAACGAGATCGCGCGCATCTGCGAGCGGGTGAATGCGGACGCGCGTCTGGTGGCCGAGGGCATGGGCCTGGATCACCGGATCGGCCCGCACTTCCTGGAGGCTGGCATCGGTTACGGCGGATCGTGCTTCCCAAAGGACGTCAAAGCTCTCTCAGCGATCGCCGAGCGCTTCGACTATCACCCGGAGATGCTGCACGCCGTCATGGCCATCAACCGCGACCAGCGTGTGGTCGCGGTCGAGAAGTTGCGGGAGTGCCTGGAGAGCCTGGAGGGGCGGGTGATCGGACTGCTCGGACTCTCCTTCAAGCCCAACACCGACGACATGCGCGAGGCGCCGAGCATCGAGATCGCGCGCCTGCTTTTGTCCGCTGGCGCGCAGGTTCGCGCCTACGACCCAGCGGCCGCCGGGCGCGCCCGGAGCATCCTGCCCGACGTCGATTACCGGGAAGACGCGTACTCGATGGCTGGGGGCGCGGACGCGCTGATCGTAGTCACCGAGTGGAACGAGTTCCGCCAGCTCGACCTGGCCAGGATCAAGGCGTCGATGCGGCGGCCGGTCCTGGTGGACGGCCGCAACATCTACGATCCTGAGACTATGCGGGAGCTCGGCTTCGTGTACCGGGGTATCGGGCGCAATTAGCCCGCGCGCCGTTGTCTCCGGGGGGGCCGGCTTCATCGGCTCCCACCTCGTGGATGCCCTGGTCAAGCGGGGCTGGGAGGTGGTCGTCCTTGACAATCTCCTGACCGGAAGCCTTGCCAACCTTCAGCACCTGGAAGGAGCCTGCGTCCAGTTCTTGAACCAGGACGTGAGCAACCATGTCGCCGTGGAGGGGGCGGTCGACTGGGTGATGCACCTCGCCTCGCCGGCCTCGCCGATCGACTTCCCCACCTACCCGATCCAGATCGTCAAGGTCGGAACGCTTGGCACCCACAACCTGCTCGGGTTGGCGAAGTCGAAGGGCGCCAAATTCTTCCTCGCCTCAACCTCCGAGGTGTACGGGGACCCGCTGGTCCACCCGCAGCCCGAGACCTACTGGGGCAACGTCAACCCGATCGGCCGTCGCGGATGCTACGACGAGGCTAAACGGGCTGCGGAAGCTTTCACGATGGCGTACCAGCGGAAGCACGGGATCGACACCCGGATCATTCGGATCTTCAACACCTACGGCCCGCGGATGCGGCTGGACGACGGCCGAGTGCTTCCCAACTTCATGACTCAGGCCTTGCGCGGAGAGCCGCTCACCGTCTATGGCGATGGGAGCCAGACGCGAAGCCTCACCTACGTGGACGACCTCGTGGCAGGCATTCTCGCCATCGTCGACCGCGGAGATCACCTGCCGTACAACATCGGCAGCCAGGACGAGGTCACGATGCTCCAGCTCGCCCGGCGCATCATCGCTCTCACCGGGTCGCGTAGTGAGGTCGCGTTCCGGCCCCTACCGGAGGACGACCCCACGCGGCGCCGGCCGGATACGACGCGCGCGTCTCAGATGCTGGGCTGGGCACCCCAGACGGACCTGGACCAGGGGCTGCAGCGGACTCTGGACTACTTTCGGGCAGCCCTGTGAACCTGGCCGACTACATACGCGACGTCCCGGATTTTCCGGTCAAGGGCATCCTCTTTCGGGACATCACGCCACTCCTTCGGGATCCCCAGGCACTCCGGGAGGCGATCCAGAGGATGGTCGAGCCGTGGCGTGACGCGTCAGTCGACCTGGTGGCGGCGATGGAGGCCCGAGGCTTCATGTTCGGAGGCGCCATGGCCATGGAGCTGGGAGCCGGCTTCGTCCCGGTGCGCAAAGCCGGTAAGCTGCCGTGGCAGACGGTCAGCGTCGACTACGTCCTCGAGTATCGCGAAGACGTCCTCCACATCCACCAGGACGCAGTTCAACCCGGCCAGAAGGTCCTCGTCGTTGACGATGTGATCGCGACGGGCGGCACCGCGGCGGCTGTGGTGAAGCTCATCGAGCAGCTGGGCGGCGATGTCGTGGGCGCCGAGTTTCTGGTCGAGCTAACGGACCTGGATGGACGCAGGCTGCTGGAGGGCTATCCCGTCCACAGCGTGATCACCTACTGAGGAGACCCGATGGGTACCACCACCAAGACCTATGACGTAAGAGACATCGGCCTGGCCAGGACGGGCGAGGAGCTGATCGATTGGGCCGCCCGCGAGATGCCGGTGCTGCTTTTGATTCGGGAACGGTTCGCGGTCGAGAAGCCGCTGGAGGGCCTGCGCGTTTCGGCCTGCCTTCACGTGACGAGCGAGACGGCCAACTTGATGATCACACTGCGCGCGGGAGGTGCGGAGGTCGCGCTCTGCGCGTCCAACCCGCTCTCGACGAACGACGCTGTCGCGGCAGCGCTGGCCGAGCTGCATGGGGTCAGGACCTACGCGATCAAGGGTGAGGACAACGACACCTATTACGCGCACATCGAGTCGGCGCTCGACTTCCGTCCGAACTTCACGATGGACGACGGCGCCGACCTGGTGACGATGCTTCACCGAGACAAGACGGACGGCCTTGCCGAGGTGATGGGCGGGACCGAGGAGACGACAACCGGCGTCGTCAGGCTGCGGGCGATGGCGGCCCAAGGCGTCCTCCGCTACCCGATCGTCGCCATCAACGAGGCCGACACCAAGCACCTCTTCGACAACCGGTACGGGACGGGCCAGAGCACGATCGACGGGATAATCCGCGCGACCAATGTGCTGCTCGCGGGCAAGACGTTCGTCGTCGCCGGCTACGGCTGGTGCGGCCGCGGTCTGGCCAGCCGCGCCAAGGGGCATGGCGCCGAGGTGATCGTCACCGAGATCGACCCCGTCAAGGCGCTGGAGGCCAAGATGGACGGCTTCGAGGTGATGCCCATGTCTCGGGCGGCCGAGGTCGGCGACATCTTCGTGACCGTGACCGGCGATGTGAACGTGCTCGACCGCCAGCACTTCGAGTCGATGAAGGATGGCGTGCTGCTGGCCAACTCGGGCCACTTCAACTCCGAGATCAACTTGAAGGCTCTGGACTCCCTCGCGGCTTCGGTCCGCGAGGTCCGTCCGCTCGTGCAGGAGTACAAGATGGCAGACGGCCGCCGGCTGCACCTACTGGGCGAAGGGCGGCTGATCAACCTGGCGGCGGCTGAGGGGCACCCGGCGGCGGTCATGGACATGAGCTTCGCCAACCAGGCGCTGTCGGTCGAGTGGATGGCCAAGAACCAGACGTCGCTGGAGAAGCAGGTCTACGACGTGCCTGATGAGATCGATGCCGAGGTTGCGCGTCTCAAGCTGCGGGCGATGGGCGTCGAGATCGACACCCTGACCGAGGAGCAG
>CAZXGB010000013.1:0-30867 GCA_964640005.1 uncultured Actinomycetes bacterium
GTGCTGGCTCAGCTCGATCAGCTGGGCACCAACCTGCTGACCGTCACGCCCGGCCACACCTTCGGTGGTGACACGGCCAAGCTGCCGCTCGAGGCCACGGGGATGATCCGCCGCATCGATGGCGTGCAGCTGGTGACGGCAACAGCAGGTGTGAAGGCGAGCATCTATCGCAACGACCACATCCCGTCCGCGCAGACAGGTGGGATCTCCGTTCTGGCCGCTCAGCCGGACTTGCTGACCGGCCTGGGGGCGACTGTGCGCCACGGCGCTTTCCTCAACTCGGCAACCGAACGCTATCCGGCGGTCGTGCTGGGGTCGTCCGCCGCGCAGTATCTCGGAATCGACCGCTTGACGGATGGCCTCGCCGTGTGGCTCGGCGATCGCTGGTTCGCGGTGGTCGGGATTCTCGACCCCGTGACCCTGGCTCCAGAGATCGACTCCGCTGTCCTGATCGGCTGGCAGGTAGCGAGCGATCTGCTCGGCTTCGACGGCCACCCGGGGACCGAGTATGTCCGGACCGATCCCGCGAGGGTCGTGCAGGTGGAGTCCTTGCTTGCGGGCGCGACAAATCCCGCCGACCCGGAGCAGGTCCAGGTCAGCCGTCCCAGCGACGCCCTCGCCGCCCGCGCCGTGGCCGACAACGCGTTCACCACGCTGCTGCTCGGGCTGGGCTCGGTGGCGCTCCTCGTCGGCGCCATCGGGGTCGCCAACGTGATGATCATCGCGGTACTCGAGCGCCGCTCCGAGGTCGGCCTCCGCCGTGCGCTGGGAGCCACGCGCTCGCTGATCGCAACCCAGTTCGTCATCGAGGCGGCCCTGCTTTCCTTCGCGGGAGGCGCTCTCGGGTGTGCGATCGGTGCACTGGCCACGGCTGTCTATGCACTCAGACAGGGCTGGCTGATCGACATCCCGCCGCCGGCACTCGCCGCCGGACTGGGCGGCGCCATCGTGATCGGAGCCGTGTCCGGTGCCTATCCGGCCCTACGCGCCGCGCGCCTTGCGCCGACCGAGGCACTACGGACGGGCTGACAAAGTTCCTCCGCTACGACTGCGGCACTACCCCCCACTCGTGGTCCCTCTTTCGCCAAGCGGAGGAGGGATCCACTTTTTGAGGGCAGCACGTGATCAGGTCGGCTGGGCGCGGGCTAGACGAACGCCTGCGTCCCGGTGATCTCCTTCCCGAGGATCAGCGACTGGATGTTGTCGGTGCCCTCGTACGTGAACACGGCCTCCATGTCGGCCTGGTGCCGGGCGACGTGGTTGTCGAGCAGGATCCCGTTCCCGCCCAGGATGTCGCGCGCCTGAGCCGCCACCCAGCGCGCCTTGCGCGCGTTGTTCATCTTGGCGAGCGAGGCCATGCCAGGCGTGATCCTGCCGTCGGCGGCCAGGTGGGAAAGGCGCCAGCAGATGAGCTGCATGGCCGTGATCTCGGTGAGCATCCGCGAGAGCTTGCCCTGGACCATCTGGAAGCCGGCAAGCGGCTTGCCGAACTGGCTCCGCTGCTTCGCGTACTCGAGAGCCGCCTCGTAGCAGGCGACCGCGTGGCCGAGCGACTCCCAGGCGACGCCATAGCGCGTAGCGGTCAGGACCTTGCCGGTGTCCTTGAAGGAGCGCGAACGAGCCAGCCGGTGCTCGAGAGGCACGCGGACGCCCTGGAACTCCAGCTCCGCCTGCCACACGGCGCGCTTGGAGATCTTGCCTGTGATCACCTCCGCCGTCAGTCCCTCGACCGGCCGTTCGACGACGAAGCCGCCGACGTTGCCCTCCTCGTCGCGCGCCCACACGATGAGCAGGTCCGCGAAGGACCCGTTGCCGATCCACTTCTTCCGGCCGTCGATGATCCACGAGTCACCGCTCCGGCGTGCTGTGGTCTCCAGGAGAAGAGAGTCGGAACCGTGTTCGGGTTCGGTGAGCGCGAAGGCGCCGATCTTCTCGAAGCGCGCCATCGCTGGCAGCCAGCGCCGCTTCTGCTCCGCGGAGCCCAGGATCGCGATGGACCCCATGGCCAGCCCGGAGTGCACGCCGTAGAAAGTGCTGACCGACCCGTCGCCCCGCGCCAGCTCCATGCCCACCAGGCCGGCGGCAACCGGCGAGAGGGCTGCGCATCCATATCCCTTGACGGTGCCGCCGGCGATGCCGAGCTCGGCAAGTCGCGGGATGAGCTCGAACGGGAACTCGGCAGCCTCCCAGTAGGAATTGATGTGCGGGATCACGTGCTCGTCGCTGAATCGGCGAACGCGATCCCGAACCGCTCGCTCCTCCGGTGTCAGCAGCTCGTCGACAAGGTAGAAGTCGGTGCCGGCGCCCGATTCGCGTGTGCGGGCACGCTGGCGGGTTGTGGGTGTGCTGGTTGGATGACCGGCGCGGGTCCGGGCGCGCTTCGCAACCTGGGGACGTGCTTTCAAGAATCGGTACTCCTCGAAGTCCTTTCCTCCACCTAAGGGTGAAGGTTTCGTAACAAGAGGACTATCAGGTTGGAGGCGAAGCGGTCAAGCAGGGATTCGAGGAGTGCCTACGCCGCCTGGGCCAAATCGTGGTGGCGGTGCGATCTCCTCACGCAAAGACGAGGTCCAGCCGGTCGGCCTGCTTGAGGTCGTAGAGGTCAACCCGGCGACGGGCTCGCGTCTTTAACTCGACCAAAGCCAGTGACGGTGGTGGCTAGAGTAAGGAGAGAGAGTCTCCGAGCCGGGGGTCGCTGACTTGAGCACTGGAAACCGCGGCGCAGGGCGAGGCGCGCAACTGACGGCCTGGCGGCTGGTGGCGGCAGTGCTGATCCTGGCGTTCGCCGCCGGCGTAGTTGGTGGGATCACTGGCGCTCTGATTCGACCCGGACTGAGTGGCAGCAGCTCCTCGTCGACCAGGAGTGCGTCAACGTGCGACGTATCCCGCGTCGCGGCCCGAGTCCTACCCTCGCTCGTGACGATCAACGTGCGCGCTGGCTCATCCAGTGGGACAGGCTCCGGTTCGGTGCTCGACAGGGACGGGAACATCCTCACCAACAATCATGTGATCGAGCCGGCCGCCTCCGGCGGCATTGTCACAGTCGACTTCGCGCGTGGGCAGTCCCAAGTGCCCGCCAGAATTGTGGGCCGTGACCCGGCGACGGACCTGGCCGTAGTCAGAGCCCGCAGCACGTCGGGATCGCTGACCCCGATTACGGTGGGAGATTCGGCCGCTCTCGTGGTTGGGGAGCCAGTCGTTGCCGCCGGCTCGCCCCTCGGTCTGACCAGCACGATCACGTCCGGGATCGTTGGCGCGCTGAGTCGCTACGTCAGCGTCGGCCAGGGCGACCAACCGAGCGTGCTGGTCAACGCGATCCAAACAGATGCCGCTATCAACCCAGGCAATAGCGGAGGCCCGCTCACGGACTGCTCCGGGAGCCAGGTCGGTGTCAACTCAGCGGGAGCTCAGGTTCCCGCGGCGGGAGGAGTCCTCGCGGGCGGCAGCATCGGTCTCAACTTCGCCATCCCGATCGACTTCGCGAGATCCGTGGCCAGCCAGATCATCGAGACCGGTGTGGTTACACATCAGACCATAGGTGTCCTTGGGGTCACTGTGACTGACGAGCTTGCCAAGTCGACCGGACTCCCTCGCGGTGCGCTGGTTGAGCAGGTGATCCCGGACCTCGGTGCGTCCAACGCTGGCATCGCGCCAGGAGATGTCATCACCCGTGTAGCTCAAACTGCTGTCAACAGCGTCGACCAGTTGATCGTCGCGGTTCGGAGACAAAGAATCGGGGATGCGATCACTGTTACCTACGTTCGAGATGGCACCGCCCGAACGGTCAATGTGTCCGTGACTCAGCCTTAACGCGCTCTCCTTCGCGGTACGAAGAGCGCGCCGGCGTCAGCGGCGGTAGGCGATCCTGCCGCCGATCAGGGTCACGCGCACCGAACCTTCCTCGTCGAGCAGCACCAGGTCAGCGGCGCTGCCGGCAGCGACGCGCGCGCGTGAGGCGCCGAGCCCGAGAACGCGGGCAGGTGTCGCCGTGGCCATGGCGAGCGCGCGCCCGAGTCCGACGCCGGGGAGAGCCGCGGCCGTACGCACCAGGTGATCCATAGTGGAGGCGCTGCCGGCGAGCGTGCCGTCCGCGCGGCGCACCGTCTTGCCGTCGCTCACGACCTCGGTCCCGCCCAGCTTGAAGCGGCCAGGCGGTTCCCCCGCCGGCGCCGCCTGGTCGGTCGTAAGCGCGATGCCGCGCGCCCCCTTCAGGCGGATGGCCATGGCGGCCACGGCAGGGTCGACGTGTACGCCGTCCAGGATCAGGCCGGCGGGAACCCGCGACTCCAGCAGCGCGAGGGCCAGGCCGGGCTGCCGGTGATGGACGCCGCTCATGGCATTGAAGAGGTGGGTGCCGAGCCGGAAGCCGCCGGCGAATGCCGCTCGTGCCTGGTCAAGGGTGGCGCCGGAATGCCCGGCGGAAACGACAACCCCCAAACCGGACAGGCGAGCGGCCGCGTCCAGAGCGCCCGGGAGCTCGGGCGCCATCGTGACCAGGCGCGGGAGGCCGCCGGTGAGCAGCTGGTCGACGCGCTCAGGTGTGGGGTCGAGCATGAGCGCCGGGTCGTGCGCGCCGTGATGTCCACGGTCCAGGAAAGGCCCCTCGACGTGGGCCCCCAGCACCCGCGCGGCGTCCGGCCCCGCCGCCTTGGCCGCTGTCGCGGTCGCGATCACGAACTTCGCCAGCGACGGTAGGGGAGCGGTGATCGCCGTGGGCAGGAAAGCCGTGACGCCCGTGCGCACGAGGCCGCGGGCGATGGCGATGATCGCATCCGGCCCGTCGCACGCGTCGTAGCCGCCGAAGCCATTGACCTGAAGGTCGATGAAGCCGGGCGCGATGACGACACCCGGGCCTCCCACCGGCTCGGCTCCCGGCGCCTTCGCCCTGCCCGGCCGCACCCACGCGACACGCCCGTCCTCGACAAAGACCGACGCTTCGTCCAGGCCGCGCCCTCCGCTCAGCACGCGGCCCATCAGGAGCAGGCGTGGCGCCCGGCTTACGATGTCGCCCTCGCCCACGCGGCGACGCTCTCGACAAGGGCGCGCTGCTCGCCCGCTGTTGAGCGCACGAGCGCGGACCCGATGCCGACCGCCACAGCGCCGGCGTCGAGGAAGGCACGCGCATTGCCGGCGTCGATGCCGCCGGTGACGATCGTCTCGATCTCCGGCATCGGGCCGCGGAGCTCGCGGACGAACGCGGGCCCTAGCGAGGACGCCGGGAAGAGCTTCACGAACGTGGCGCCACTGCGCCACGCCTGGTCGGCCTCGGTCGGCGTCGCAGCCCCGGGCACAAAGGGCAGCCCGGTGTCGACCGCCGCCCGGACGAGATCGGGATCGAAGACCGGGGAGACCGCGAAAGCGGCTCCGGCGCGCTGAGCGGCGGCAAGCTGTTCCGGCGTTCGGACCGTGCCCGCGCCGACCGCGAAGGGCCCATCTCCGCGCGCCGCCAGCAGTTGCGAGCAGGCGATCAGGTCCTCGGCCGCCTCCGCCGCGTCCAGCGTCACCTCGAAGATCCGGATGCCCGCGCTGGCGAGATCGCCGACCAGCTTCAGCAGCGCATCCCGAGGCGCGACGCGCCGGAGGACGGCCACCAGCCGCCGCTGGCGGATGAGCTCGGCGACCTGCCCACTTCGCAGGTCCTGACCGGTCATGGGGCGATCCGGATCGGCGCCCTGAATGGCCCGCTGCCGGCCACCGCCTCCGCCAGCCAGGCGAGATCGATGTCGGCCAGGCTCGCAACCACCGTCACGCCCGGCCCGGGATCGATCGGCACTGTATTCGGGACGGCGACCACCGGACAGCCGGCGGCGACACCGGCGGCGACGCCCGCAGGCGAATCCTCGAGGACGGCGCAGCCGGCCGGGTCAAGGCCAAGCCGGCGGGCGGCCAGCAGGTACGGCTCCGGGTCCGGCTTTGCGTGCTCGACGTCATCGCCCGTCACCAGCACGTCAAAGCGTGGGCTGCCCAAGGAGGGCAGTGCCGCCTCGACCAGCCCGCGTCGCGTCGAGGAGACGAGTGCCACTGGCAGCTCCGCCGCGGCGACCTCGGCGAGCAGCGCCAGCGCGCCCGGGCGCGGCGCCAGGCCCTCGGCAAAGAAGCGGGCGGCCTCGGCGTCGAGCCGGCGCATAACCACCGCCACCGGAACGTCGGAGCGGGCGCGACGGATGAGCTCCGCCGCCATGCCGTCCAACCGGCGTCCGACGCAGGCGGCCTTGACCTCGGCTCCCCATGTCCCGCCGAGCCACTCGAAGGCAGAGCGCTCGGCGCGCGTCCACGCAGGCTCGCTGTCGACCAGGAGCCCGTCCAGGTCGAAGAGCACGGCCTGAAGCGGGCGGCGAAGGGCCAAGTCGCCTGTCACCGCCCCACCAGCGCGGCCAGGCGGCCGGCGTCGCGGAGGCGGGCGGCGCGCAGGACCGCAATGATCGTCATCGCGTCCAGAATCTCCCCGCGCTCGACCATCGCCACGACCTCGGCGAACGGTAGCGGATAGCGCTCGATCGACTCGGTCTCGTCCGGTGGTAGCCGCTCCGGTCGCAAACCGGCGCCGAGATAAAGGTGGCAGGTCTCGTCCACGACGCTCTTGCTCGAATTGAACTCGAGCAAGGGGACCAGGACGTCCGCACGATAGCCCACCTCCTCCATCAGCTCTCGCTGGGCGGCCGCTTCCGGAGCCTCGCCCGGATTGACCCCGCCCGTCGGCATCTCCCAGGTGTGGCGATCCGCGATGTAGCGCCACTGCTGCTCCATGACGACCGTCGCTTCGTCGAGGAAGGGCAAAACGCCCACCGCCACACCGGTCGCACCCGGTCTGGCCACGCAGTAGGTGGTCTCCCCGCCGCTGGGCAGCGCCACCCGGTCCTCCCGGACAGTGAGAAAGGGATGCTGGTAAACGACCCGGCTGCCGAGGGTCCGCCAGGGCCGGGCGCCGTCGCTCTTCGGTTCGGGCTTCCTCGACATCAGGCCAGCCAGGCGAAGACCCGGGCCGGGTTGGCGATCAGAAGCTCCTCGACCGCGACCGCGCTCAGCCCCGCTCGCACGAGGAGGTCGGCAAATGAGCGCGGGATGTGCTCCAGACCCGGCCCGCCGCCACAGGTCCGCCAGTAGGACCGCCGCGCAAGGTCTCCTGACACCAGCAGGCGGCTGCCGTAGCCCCTCTGCACCAGCTGGGCCAGAGCAGCCGCCCGTTCCTCGTCCGGCCCGTACTTGGCCTTGCCCACCTGGTCGTAGCCGATGTAGACGCCCGCTCGCAGCACCGCCTCGTGATACTCGAGGTCCAGCCGCAGATCGAGGTGGCCGATGACGACGCGTTCAGGGCTGGCACCGCTCGCCAGGAGCAGAGCGACCTGCTCGAGGGCCAGCTCGCCGTGCTCTGTGTGGGTCGTGATGGGCGCGCCTGTCATCGCTTGGGCGCGTGCCGCGGCCAGAAAAGCACGCCGTTCGCCGGCGGTCAGCTCCTCGCGACTCCCGCCGACCTTGATGACGCCCGGCCGCACGCCGTCCACGCCTTCCCGCAGCTCGCGGGTGAAGCGCTCGGCCAGCTCGTCTTCGTCCGCCCGCGCAGTGAACGGCGCCGACCAGCGGTCTTTGTGGTGGCCCGTCGCGGCGATGATGTGGACGCCCGTCCGCCGGCTCAGCTCGGCCAGGCCCGGCAGATCGCGCCCGTAGTCGACCGGCGTCACCTCGACCACCGTCCCGCCGCCGGCCTCACGGAAGCGCGCCAGCTCGGATGCCGCGGCTTCGATGTCATCGAGGACCAGGTCCGGATCCGGGTCATCGACGAGCGGCCGGCCGAGCAGGTGCTCGTGGCTCAGCGTCAGGCCGAGCCGTTCGGCCGCGACCGGGCCGAGCACGGTCTGCGCGGACGGCATCAGGCGGTGATCCAGACGGCCGGCTCGGCCAGCTCGCGTGGCGCATCGACGAGCGCGCCGCCGGCGGCCAGCCGGGCCCGGACTTCGGCGGCATCGAGAGAGTGGGGAGGCCGGCCGCCCTCGAGTGCCATGGCCATCGCAACACCGCAAGCCTCACCGGTCAGCATCGCCTGCCCGGAGTTGCGGGCGGACGCCTGGGCGCCGTGCGAGGCGGAGAAGCAGCGGCCGGCGACCAGCAGCCACTCGACTCGCCGGGGCAGGAGCGTGCGGTAGGGAATCCCATAGAAGCCGTCACCACCGACGTGGGCCCAGCGCGTCTCCCGGCCCGCGCCGTGGTCCTCGACCGGTGCCGCGCAGAGGCCGATCTGGTCAGGAAAGGTTCGGCCGGCGAGCACGTCCGCCTCGGTGAGGACGTACTCGCCGAGCAGGCGGCGGCTCTCGCGTACTCCGATGTGGTGGCTGGTGGCGAGAAGCCACGACTTCTCGTAACCGGGCACGCGCTCGCGCAGGAAGCGGGCGTACTCATGGGCCTGGCGGCGCCCGTCGATCTCCGCCCGGGTGACCTCGAGAGGGTCGGTTGGGTCCACGTTGGGCACTCGCACCATATTGGCCTGGACCACTCCCCGGTGTGGCGTTCGGTGTATGGATCCGTCCTCCCGCGGCAGCCGGAAGGCGCCGCTGCGATTGGCCTCCCGCATCAGGTCCACGAGTTCCCGATGCCGGAGGGATGAGGACCGCTCGGTGTCCACCCCGGCCAGAAAGAAGATCGTGGTCAGGGACTGCAGCGTCTCGGCCGTCGAGTCCTGCATCGGCGCGCCGGCGAGGGCGGCCACGTCGGCGTCACCCGAGCAGTCGATCGTGCCGCTGGCGTTCACGGTCAGCCCACCCCCTTTGGCCGCCAACGCGACCGCCCGGATCCGATCGCCGTCCATCTCCACTCCCCGGGCGAAACAGTGGTAGAGCGGCGTCACCCCGGCCTCCAGCACCATCTCGTCCAGGAGCAGCTTGAGCGCCTCGACGTCGTAGGTGACGCCCATCCCGGCGCCGTAGGTGTTGGGACGGTGGAATGCAGCACCTCGATCGAGCAGGCGCTGGAGCACCTCGAAGGAGATTCCCCCGACCACCTGCCTGGGCCTTTCGCCTGGGGAGTAGAAGCCGTAGAAGGTGTCGACTGCGGTGGCGGTGCGGCTCCCGCCGAGGTAGCCGTGCGTTTCTACCAGCACCGTTCGCCGGCCGGCCCGCGCGGCGGCTATCGCGGCTGTGGCGCCGGCCGGCCCGCCGCCGATCACGACGACGTCCGCGCTCAATTGAGCAGAGGCTGTGCTCATATGTGCGAGGGTGAGTATATTGGTCGCCAGTGACGGGTGCCGACGATCTCGACGCGGCGGTGGCGGCCCGCGCCAGCCGGCTCTTCTATTTGGAGGAGCGGAGCAAGTCGGAGATCGCCGCCGAGCTCGGCATCTCTCGCTTCAAGGTGGCCCGGCTGATCGCGACCGCCCACGCGCGCGGGTTGGTGCGCATCGAGGTGTTGGAGCCGCAGCGGGACGTGTCCACGCTCTCGGGCAATCTCCGCGAAGAACTCGGGCTGCTGGAGGCGGTGGTCGTTCCGGAGGCGAGCACCGCGGCCGCCGGCCTGGCCGCGGCCAAGCTTTTGCGCGGGCGCCTTTCGCGCGGGGACGTGCTCGGGCTGGGCTGGGGCCGCGGTGTACACGGCGTTGTCCAGGGCCTCGAGACCGCGCGCCCGGCGGGTCCAGTCGACGTCGTGCAGCTGGCCGGCGGCGTTCCGGGGGTCGAATTTCCCCTCAGCGCCATCGGCCTGGCGGCCCGGGCAGCGGAGCTGCTGGGCGGCCGGCTGCACCCTCTGCACGCCCCAGCCTTTGTCGCCAAGCGGCGGGCCTGGGAGGCCCTGCTGGCCGAGCCGGCGATCGCCTCCACGCTCGCAGTGGCCGGCCGGGCGACAGCCGCGGTGATGGGGGTGGGCGCCTGGCCGCCGGGCCCAGCGGGTGCGGCCGCTGGCTCCGCCCTGGTTCTGGCCGGCGCACTACGGCCGCGCCAGGAACGCGACCTGCGCCGCGCCGGCGTCTGCGGCGACGTTCTCTGCCATTTCTTCGATGCCCGCGGCCGGATGCTGCGCGACGTCGAACCGCTGCCGGTGTCGCCTTCGGTCGAGCACCTGAAGTCGATTCCGTTCCGGCTGGCGATCGCTACCGGCGCGGAAAAGGCGGAGGCGCTGCGGGCGGCCGCACGCTCGGGCCTGGTCAACGCGATCGTGACCGACGCCGACACGGCTGCCATGATGTTCGGCCGATGAGCGAACTGGCCGGGCGAGCCGCGATGGTGGCCGGGGCCGGAGGCGGGATTGGCGGGGCAGTCCTCGATGCCCTGTTGAGGGCGGGCGCGCGTGTCCTCGCCCTTGACCGCGACATCTCGGGCATCGCCAGGTCGGATGCGGTGGAGCCGTTCGCCGGCGATGTGACCGACCCGGTGGCGGTCGACGCCGCCGTCGCTCGCTGCCTCGAGCGCTTCGGCGGCCTCCAGGTCGCGTTCAACGGCTTCGGCATCAGCGGCCGGCGCTACGGCGACGGCCCGGTCGACGCCTGCACGGACGAGGGCTGGCGCGCGGTGCTGGACACCAATCTGACCGGTGTCTTCCACTGCTGCCGGGCTCAGGTCAAAGCGATGCTCGCCGGTGGCGGGGGCGCCATCGTCAACCTGGGCAGCGTGCTCGGCCTGGTCGGCGGTGACGACGACTTCGCCACCCACGCCTACGCCGCGAGCAAGGGCGGGGTGATCGCGCTCAGCCGAGCGATCGCCGTCGCCTATGCCCCTCGCGGCATCGCCTGCAACGTGGTCTGCCCGGGTCTCATCGAAACAGGCATGAGCGCCCGAGCTCAGGGCGATGCCCGGATTCGAGCCCGGCTGGCCGAACTGCAGCCGCTGACCGGCGACCTCGGCCGCCCCGACGACGTCGCGGCGGCCGTGCTTTACCTGGTTGGCCCCGGCGCCCGGTTCACGACCGGCGCCGTGCTGACGGTCGACGGCGGCTGGACCGCCCGATGACGACTCGCCACCTCGGCCTCGACCTCGGCGGCACCAACATCAAATGGGCGGTCGTCGAGCAGGGCGCGGACGGACCCCGCCTTGTCGCCTCCGGTCAGGAGCGGACGCACACCGCGAGCGGCCCGCGCGGCGTGATCGAGCAGCTGATCCAGGTGGGCCGCGAGGCCGTCGCGTCAGCCGGCCCCGTGGTCACTGCGGGAACCGGGGTCCCCGGGGTGTACGAGCCGGCGAGCGGGCGGACGCGCTTCATCCCCAACATCCCCGGCGACTGGGCGGGCCTGCCGGTTGCGGGGCTGGTTGGTGAGGGGCTCAGAGTCCCCACGCGCCTGATCAACGACGCCCGCGCCTGCACGCTGGCCGAGCTGCGCCTCGGAGCCGGCCGCGGAGCCCGCGCCATCCTCGCCATCACGGTGGGCACCGGTGTTGGGGGCGGCCTGGCTCTGGACGGACGCGTCTACCAGGGGCCTGACGGGTCGGCGGGCGAGTTCGGCCACCAGACGGTACTGCCCGATGGTCCCCGCTGCGGCTGCGGCAACTGCGGCTGCCTGGAACCACTCGCCAACGCGGCCGCCATCTCGGCGGCCTGCGGGACGGCCACCGTGGAGGAGGCGGTGGCCGCGGCCCGGGCGGGAGACGAGCGAGCGCTGGCCGGCCTGGCCAGGGTCGGCGCCTTTCTGGGTATCGGCGCCGCAAACGTCGTGGTCCTGCTGGCTCCAGAACGCATCGTGGTCGGCGGCGGCGTGGCCGGCGCGGGCGACCTTCTGCTCGGGCCGATGCGCGTCGAGCTGCGCCGCCGCGTGCACATTGGCAACGCGAGCCGGATCCAGGTGCTGCCGGCGGAGCTGGGAAACTGGGCCGGGGCGATCGGTGCCGCACTGCATGGCGCCGAGGCCTCCTGACCCACCGCCGGGTCCTCGTCCTTCTCCCCAGCACCCGCTGTTGCCCGATGTTCTAGATGGCTATACAGTTAGCCATGGTGAGCGAGCCCAGCTACGTCCCTCGCTACTACGAGATCGAGCAGTCGCTGCGAGCAAGGGTGGCGAGATTGACGCCCGGCTCGCCGCTCCCGTCTGACGCCGAGCTCTGCCGCGAGTTCGGCGTCAGCCGGATGACCGCCCGCAACGCGGTTCAGCGCCTGGCGCAGCAGGGCCTGGTGGTCCGCGAGCCCGGTCGCGGCACGTTCGTGGCCGAGCCGCCGGCACACCGGCTGGCCAACAGCCTGCTCAGCTTCTCAAAGGAGATGCGGCGGCAGGGGAAGGTGCCCAGCTCTCGCCTTCTTGATTGCCGGCTCCGGCGGCCCAACAACGAAGAGGCGGCGCGCCTGCGCCTTCGCAACGGAGAGCAGGTGATCGAGGTCCGCCGGATCCGTCTCGCCGACCAGGTAGCGATCGCGGTCGAGCGCGCCGCCCTTCACCCGCGCTGCGCGGGCGCGGTGCTGGGCGTGGATCTCGAAGGGCAGTCGCTGCACGAGAGGCTGGTCGCGGCGGGCGTTGGGCCGGCCCGTGGCAGCGCCACCCTGCGCGCCGAGGAGGCGACCGCCGAAGACGCCGCGCTGCTCGACCTGAAGCCGGGCGCCGCCCTGCTCGTCGAGCGACGGCTGATTCTGGATCAGCGCGGCCTGCCGCTGGAGCTGACTGAATCGCGATACGCCGCCGATCGCTACGCGCTGCAGGTCGACTTCCTGGTCGAGGACGCTCGACCGGGTCGAGCGTAGGGAGCTGTGGCGGCGGCCTTGACTGGCTCCCAAGCCAGGATTTACATATAGCCGTCTAGATGACCATCCAGGACGTCGGAGCGGCCGTGGTTGGAACGGGGTTCATAGGAACTGTCCACGTCGAGGCCCTGCGGCGGCTGGGAGTGCCGGTGCACGGAGTCGTGGGCTCGAGCGCTGTACGCGCCCGCGAGCGCTCCCAGGCGTTGGGCCTGCCACCGGCTTACGCCAGCTTCGAGGAGATGCTGGCCGACGACCGGGTTCGCGTCGTCCACATCGCGACTCCCAACCACCTCCACTACCAGCAGGCGAGCGCCGCGCTGGCCGCCGGCAAGCACGTCATCTGTGAAAAGCCGCTGGCGATGAACTCGGCCGAGTCGGCCGAGTTGCTGGCGCTCGCCCAACACGGCGGACTGGTCAACGCGGTCAACTTCAACATCCGCTTCTACCCGATCTGCCAGCACGTCCGGCAGCTGGTCGCCGAGGGCGGGCTGGGCAGCGTCCGCCTGGTGTCCGGCCACTACCTGCAGGATTGGCTCCTCCTGGAGACCGACTGGAACTGGCGGCTCGAACCCGAGCTGGGTGGCGAGCTGCGCGCGGTGGCCGACATCGGCTCCCACTGGATGGACCTGGTCAGCTTCCTGACGGGCCGCCGGATCGAGGCCGTCATGGCCGACCTGGCGACATTCATCCCGGTCCGGCTAAAGCCGGCGGGTCCGGTCGACACGTTTACCGCAGCCGTCGGTGAAACGCGACCGCGCGAGGTCCGCACCGAAGACGCGGCGACGATCCTGCTCCGCTTCGCGGGCGGCGCCCGCGGCGCGCTCACGGTGTCGCAGGTCAGCGCCGGGCGGAAGAACTCCCTGCGCTTCGAGATCGACGGGTCGTCCGATGCCGCGGCCTGGGACTCCGAGCGCCCGGACGAGCTCTGGGTCGGTCATCGCGAGCGGCCCAACGAGGTCCTGCTCCGCGACCCGTCGCTGCTCAACGCGGCCGGCGCCGCCACCGCGACGCTGCCCGGCGGCCACGCCGAGGGCTTCGCCGAGACACACCGAGCGTTGTTTCGGGCCGTTTATGCAGCCGTGGCGTCGGGCGCGCCGCCGCCGGCACCGGGCTACCCGACATTCGCTGACGGTCACGACTTGATACTCGTCGGCGACGCCGTCGCGCGCAGCGCCCAAGAGGGTCGATGGACGGCCGTCGACCGCCAGACGACTGGGGAGGTGACCGCATCATGAAGCTCGGCCTTTTGACGGCGGCGTTTCCGTCGCTCTCTCTGGAGGAGGTGGCCGCGTGGGCCGCGTCCGAAGGCTTCCAGGCGCTGGAGATCGCCTGCTGGCCCGCGAGCGGAGCCGAGCGCCGGCGCTACGCCGGGGTCAGCCACATCGATGTTGAGCGCCTGGACGCCACCGGGGCGGCCCAGGTCAGAGAGCTGCTCGGGCGGTATGGATTGGAGATCTCCTCGCTGGCCTACTACCCGAACAATCTCGATCCCGATCCGGACGTCCAGGAGGCCAATCACGAGCATCTGCGGCGGGTCGTCAGCGCCGCCAAGCTCCTTGATGTCGGCACGGTCGGGACGTTCATCGGCCGCCAGCAGCACCATTCAGTGGAGAACAGCCTGGAGCAGGTGGCCGGAGTGTGGCCGCCCCTT
Source organism: uncultured Actinomycetes bacterium (assembly GCA_964640005.1). Taxonomy (GTDB): domain Bacteria; phylum Chloroflexota; class Dormibacteria; order Dormibacterales; family Dormibacteraceae; genus CAZHAC01. The sequence goes on from CAZXGB010000013.1 coordinate 14,294, forward strand.
GTCCGCTTCGCCGCCGAGGAGGGCGTGCGGATCGCGATCGAGAACTGCCCGATGATCTTCTCGGCCGACGAGTGGCCAGGTGGCCGCAACCTCGCCTATTCCCCGGCGATCTGGCGGCGGCTGTTCGAGATCGTTCCGGACGAGAACTTCGGTCTGAACTTCGACCCCTCGCACCTGATCTGGCAGTTCATCGACGTCGAGCGGGCCGTACGCGAGTTCTCCGGCCGCATCTTCCACGTCCACGCGAAGGACCTGGAGGTCGACCGGGACGGGTTGTACGAGCACGGCGTGATGTCGCTCGGTGTCGGCTGGCAGATCCCGCGGCTCCCCGGCCTCGGCGAGGTCCGTTGGGACCGCTTCCTGGCCGCGCTCTACCGCGCCGGATACGACGGCGTGGTTTCGGTGGAGCACGAGGACCGTCAGTTCGAGGGCGACATCGACCTCGTCAAGCGTGGATTCATCCTGGCCCGCAACGTGCTGCGGCCCTACCTGGTGTAGCAGGGCAGCGCCCTGCTAAGGAGATTGCTTTTGAACAGCCTGCTCGAGAGGCTCACCTATCGCGACGTGGCCAAGACCATCGACCATTCCCTCCTCCGGCCGGAACTGGACGACGAGTTCGTGGCCGCCGGCTGCCGGTTGGCCGCCGAATACGACGTCGCCTCCGTTTGCGTTCGACCCCAGGACGTCGCCCGTGCGGGCCAGCTGCTCGGCGGGACCGAGGTAGCGGTCGGGACCGTCATCGGGTTCCCCCACGGCAGTCACCGCACCGAGACCAAGGTCTTCGAGGCCAAGCTGGCCCTCGAGGATGGCGCCACCGAGCTCGACATGGTGATCGACATCGGCGCACTCCGCTCCGGGCGCGACGAGTACGTCCGCGACCAGATCGCGGCCGTCGTGGAGACCGCGCACGCTGGCAACGCCATCGTCAAGGTGATACTCGAGAACGCCTATCTGACCGACGAGCAGAAGGAGCGTGGCTGTCGCCTGGTGGAGGCGGCCGGTGCCGAGTACGTGAAGACCTCGACCGGGTTTGCGCCGAGCGGCGCCACGTTGGAGGACCTCCGGCTCATGCGCCGGACCGTGTCTCCGCGGATTGGCGTCAAGGCAGCCGGCGGAGTCCGGACGCTCGACGCCCTCCTGGAGGTGCTGGACATCGGCGTGACCAGGGTGGGCGCCACCCAGACGCAGGCGATCCTGAACGAGTTCCGCGCCCGCAAGGAGGCGTTGTAGATGGGGGAAGAGATGGTCCGCATTGGCCTGATTGGTTCCGGCTTCGTGGCCGACTTCTATATGGACGGGCTCCGCGACGTGCCCGGTGCCCGGGTGGTCGCCAACTACTCGCGAAGTGCGGAGCGAGCGGCCGAGTTCGGCCGGCGCTACGGCATTCCCCGCCAGTACACGACCATCGAGGCGCTCTGCGCGGACGAGGAGGTGGACATGGTCGTCATCGGCCTGCCCAACCACCTCCACCTGCCGGCGATTCGGGTGGCCGCCGAGGCCGGCAAGGCGATCGTGTGCACCAAGCCGCTCGCCCGCAACGGCGACGAGGCCGCGGAGATCGTGCGGATCGTGCGCCGGACCGGCGTCATGCACGCCTACGCGGAGACCGAGGTCTTCTCGCCCGACGTGATGCGGGCGCGGGCCATGATCGAGTCGGGAGCCATCGGCAAGGTCATCTCGGTGCGTGCCCGGGAAGCGCACTCCGGTCCCCACGCCCCGCACTTCTGGGACGCCGAGACCGCCGGCGGTGGCGCACTGCTCGACATGGGCTGCCACACCGTCGAGGCGGCTCGCTACTTCTTCGGCAAGGAGTACCCCATCAAGGACGTCCTCGCCTACGGCGCCACCCTCACCCACGGCGACAAAACCACCGGCGAGGACAACGCCGTCCTCATCGCCCGGCTCGAAGACGGCCGGTTCTCACTGACCGAAGCCTCGTGGAGCGCCAAGGGCGGGATGGAACTCCGCAACGAGGTTTACGGCGACCGCGGGCGGATCATCACTGACACCAGCTCGACACGCGTGAAAGCGTTCATCGAGGAGAGCGCCGGCTACCTCATGGAGAAGGCCGACGCGGACACCGGGTGGGTCTTCCCCATTCCTGACGAGGCGCGCGTCTACGGCTACCACGAGGAGATGCGCCACTTCGTCGAGTGCTACGCGACCGGCGCCAGGCCGCGGGAGGACTTCGTCGACGGGTACATCGTCAACCGGGTGCTGGATGCCGCCTACGCCTCCATGCGCAGTGGGCGCTGGGAACCGGTGGAGCTCGACCCGGAGCTGACCAGCTGAGCGGCGTGGGCGGCAGCAGCCCGCCGCCGCGCTGGTTTCCGGAGGCGCGGGCGGTCCTCGACCGCATCGAGTCCAGCCAGGGCGAGGCGATCGAACGGGCCAGCCAGCTCTGCGCCGAGGCGATCGGGAGCGGGAGGCTGGTCCACCTCTTCGGCAGCGGCCACTCGCGGATGGCGGTCGAGGAGATGTTCCCCCGCTACGGCTCCTACCCGGGATTCCACCCGATCGTGGAGCTGTCCGTGACCTTCCACACGCAGGTGGTGGGCGCCAACGGGCAGCGCCAGGCGATGTTCATCGAGCGGGTGTCCGGACTGGCGGAGGCAATTCTTTCCAACTTCAACTTCGAGCCCCCGGACGCGATGATGGTTTTCTCGGCGAGCGGAAAGAACACCGTCTCGGTGGAGATGGCCCAAGGCGCTCAGGGCCGCGGGCTACCGGTGATCGCGGTCACGTCGGTGGCGGCCGCCGAAGGCGCAGCCGAGGGCACCCGGCTGATCGACCACGCGGACGTCGTGATCGACCTCTGCACGCCGCCCGCGGACGCGCTTTGCGCGATCGAGGGACTGGACACGCCGGTCGGCCCCGGGAGCACGCTCGCCGCCGTCGCGATCGGGAACGCGATCAAGGTGCGGACGGCCGAGATGCTGGTTGGGCGCGGCCGGATGCCGCCGGTGATCACGAACGCGGGCGTCGTCGGGACTGCGCGTTCGCGAGCGCTTTTCGAAGGCGCCTACCGCGAGCACGCGCGCCGGGCGGCAGCCGCGCTCGTACTGCCGCCATATAAAGAGGACGAGACGCGCTAGCGAGGCGCCTTGGTAAGAAGCCGCCAGAGCCGCTCGGGCGCGACCGGAACCGTGTCGACGCATGCTTCCACGCCCAGCGCGTAGAGAGCATCCTCGACGGCGTTGGCGATCGCGGCCGGGACGGCGATTGTGCCCGCCTCCCCGGCGCCCCGGAAACCCTCAGGGTTCTGGGCACTGGGGGTGACGATGTGAAGCAGCTCCGGCTCGCAGGCCAGCTCGGGCGCGCTCACGATCGTGTAGTCGAGAAAGGACGGCGTGAGGAAGGCGCCCGAGGGGTCGTAGACAGCCTCTTCGAAGAGGGCGTAGCCGAGGCCGTGGGCGTAGCCCCCGTGCAGCTGGCCGTCGACGATCAGCGGGTTGATGGCGACGCCGCCGTCGTGAGCGATCACGTAGCGAAGCATCTCGACGCCGCCGCTGTCCGGGTCGATGCGGACGAGCGCCATGTGGCAGCTGGAGGCAAAGGCCGGCGCGCCCTTGGAGTCCCACGTCTCGGAGACCTCGAGTCCCTCCCCCACCACCTCGGCCAGAGGCAGCTGGCGGCTGGGAACTCCGCGCACGGCTACCCGCGAATCCGACAGCTCCAGATCGCCGGCGTCGGCTTCCATCAGCTCGGCCGCGCGCTCCAGCAGCTGCCGGCGAGCGCTGGCCGCCGTGAGCGCCACCGAGTTCCCGATCTCGAGCGCGGTCCGGCTCCCGGCCGTGACCTGCGAGAAGGGCACTCCGCTGCTGTCGCCGGCCGTGACCTGGATCCGTTCCAGCGGCCAGCCGAGCCGGTCGGCGGCGACCTGGGCTGCGAACGTCTGATGGCCCTGGCCCTGCGGGGTGCAGCCGACGAAAACCTCCACGCTGCCGTCGCCGCGGATGACCAGCCGCGACGGCTCGGGCCGCCCGAAGCCCGTCGACTCCACGCACATCGCCACTCCGAGCCCGATCGCCTCGCCGGCCGCCTGGCGGGAGCGCACCTGGGCGGCTCCGATCCTGGCCGCCGCCAGCTCGAGCAGGCGCGGGTAGTCTCCGCCGTCGTAGACGAGGCCCTGGAAGCCGGTCGGATAGGGCATGGACGCCGGCGGGATCAGGTTGCGCCGCCGGACCTCGATCGGGTCCAGACCCAGCCGCCGCGCCAGGCGGTCGAGCATGCGCTCGATGGCGAAATTGCCGACCGGTCTCCCGCCGCCCCGGATGTGAGAGGCGGGCGGCGTGCTCGAATAGCGCTGCGCAGAGGTGACGCGCAGTGCGGGCAGCCGGTAGGCCGACATCGTGTGCACCGCCATGTTCCGGTCCTGCATGGCGCCACCGGTTATGTAGGCGCCGATCGGCCAGTCAATGGCGCACTCGAAGCCGAGGATCCGGCCCTCGCCGTCCGCGGCGAGCGCGAGCTCGAGATCGACGTCGTGGGCCTGCGCGGTCGTCTGCCCGTCCTCCGAGCGAGAGGCTGTCCAGCGGACGGGGCGGTTCAGGAGACGGCTGACGGCTGCCGCCACCACGTATTCGGGGTAGGGGTTGTTCTTGGCGCCAAAGCTCCCGCCGACGTCCTGGGCAAGAGCGACCACCTGCGCCGGATCCAGGCCCAGGCAGGCGGCGAGGGTGTCGCGCAGGCCGTGCACCCAGCCGACGCTCGCGCGCACGATCAGCTGCTGCTCCGCCTCCCGCCATTCCGCAAACGCCGCCCTCGGCTCCATTGCCGCGCCCATGATCCGGCCCATGTGAAGGTGCTCCCTCACCACTGCGGGGGCCGCGGCGAGCGCTTCGCCGGCGTCGCCAAAGCCGAACTCCTGGTCGGCCACGTGCGCTGTGTCCTGCCCGAGGGGATCGAGGTCGATCTCGATGGCGTCGGCCGCGTCCCGGGCCTGGTACTCGGTCTCCGCCACCACCGCCGCCACCGCTTCCCCCTCGTGCCTGACCGTGTCGCGTACGAGGATCGGGCGCCGCAGCGTGAGCTGCGTACCTGGCGGGTCGGGCATGAAGTCGTCGGCCAGGCCGAGCTGGCCGAACGTGAACACGCCGAGCACGCCGGGCATCGAACTGGCGGCGGCGGTGTCGATCGAGCTCACGCGAGCGCTGGCCAGGCCGGCTCGCCGGATGGCGAGATGGAGCACCTCCGGGCGGCCGACGTCGCTTGCGTACCGGCCCTGGCCGGTCAGGAGCGCCGGGTCCTCGCGGCGGCGCAGCCGGCGGCCGATCCAGGCTTCGGGCTCGCTCATCGAGGGCCAGGCAACCCGCGTGTTGGCTGCCAGGTTGACATGATGGCGGGGCAAATATAGCATCCGGCAGATCGGGCGGAAAACCATTTCCGGAAAAGGATTGCCGGTTGCGCCCCAGCGGATGTGTACGCTCCGCCGAGCGTTCCTGGGCACCGCCCTCCGCTCGATTCGACCGGTCTCAGCGCGGCACGACGCGTGCGCCCGGCGCCCCATGCAAAGGAGGACACCTTAGTGGCTTACGACAGAAGGGTCGGCGGACACGAGGTCGCCCAGGCCGATCGTCCCGACTACCGCCTGGTGGTCGGGCGCGCCGAGGTCCCGGTCGGCGAGGCGCACGGTTATTCGGTGCTCGACCCGGAGCGGGCCGCGATCCTGGAGGCTTGGGTGGCGACCCTGATCCCCGCGTTTAAGTCGCGGCCCGATGCCGCACAGGTGGGAGCCGCCGAGTACATCGACGCCACCCTTGCGGAGGTTTCGGCCTTGCGGCCGGCGCTCCTCCAGGCCATCGACCGGGTCGAGGCCATGTCGGCGGCCAAGGCTGGACGGTCCTTCGTCGAGTGCAACGCCGACGAGCGCGAGCGGCTGCTGCGCGAGTTCGAAGCAGCCGACGACACCGACGCGTTCAATATGGTCCGGGACTTCACCTACGAGGCCTACTACGGGCACCCGGACGTGCTGACCGCGCTCGAGCGCGACACCGGCTGGCGGGGCAAGGCCCAAAGTACTGGCAGCTCGCTGCCGCCCTTTGACGAGAGCCGCCTGGAACGGGTCAAGGCGCTGCCGCCGAGATGGCGTCAAACGGGTTACGGGGACGGGGTGGGAGCATGAGCGAGGAACTGGTTGCCGACGTCCTGGTGATCGGTTCCGGCGCCGCCGGAGCGGCCATCTCGAAGCGGCTCTCCGATCGTGGTGCGGCCGTCATCTGCCTCGAGCAGGGTGACTGGAAGGAGCGCGACCGGCTGCCCAAGCCGAACCTGGATTGGGAAGTCCGTGGCCGTCGCTTCTGGGCGGCCAATCCGAACGTCCGCCGCTGGAAGGCGGACTATCCGGTGGCGAGTGAAGGCGAGAACCCGATCGACGTCTACCTCTACAACGCCGTCGGCGGCAGCACGATCGGCTTCGCCGGCAACTACTGGCGTATGGCGCCGTCCGATTTCCGGGTCAAGACGCTGGACGGCGTCGGCGTGGACTGGCCGCTGACCTATCAGGACCTGGCGCCCTACTACACGGCGAACGAGGCCGAGGTGGGGGTCGCCGGCCTGGCCAACGACCCCTGCGGTCCCGAGCGGCCCGCGCTCCCGCTGCCCCCCGCGCCGCCGGGCCGGCCGGGTGAGCTGCTGATCGACGCCTACGAGAAGCTGGGTTGGTACTGGTGGCCGACCGAGCAGGCGATCGCCACGCAGCCCTACCGCGGGCGTGCGGGCTGCGAAAACCGCGGCTGGTGCACCTTCGGGTGTCCCCAGGGCTCGCTGGGAACCGTCGACGTCACCTACTGGCCGCCCGCCCTGAAAAATGGCGTCGACCTGCGCACCAACTGCCGGGTTCGGGAAGTCTTGATCGGAAAGGACGGCCAGGCCACCGGCGCGCTCTACTACGACGCCGAGGGCGTGATCCGGGAAGCCCGGGCCGCGGTCGTCGTGGTCGCCGCGGGTGGTCTGGGGACGCCGCGCCTGCTCCTGATGTCATCGTCCAGCCAGCACCCCCGGGGCCTGGCGAACTCCAGCGGCCTGGTTGGCAAGAACCTGATGGTCCACGTGCAGAGCTTTGCCGTCGGACTCTTCGACGAGCCGGTCGAGGGCTGGAACGGCACCTGGGGCGGTACCGTCTCGACGCGGCAGTTCTACGAGACCGAGCCCGGCCGCGGCTACACGCGGGGGTTCATCATGAGCGGCTGCCGCGGATGGTCTCCCCTGAACCTGGCGCTGCAGATCGCGCCCTGGGGCTCCGGACATCACGAGGCCATGGATGAACGGCTCGACCACGAAGTCGTGATGTACCTCTGCGGCGAGGATCTGCCCGATGAATCCAACCGCGTGGAGCTCGACTGGCAGCACCAGGACGAGTTCGGGCTGCCCGGTGTGCGCACGCACTACGTCCTCAACGAGAACAGCCGGAAGCTGGGCGACGACATGATCAGGCACGGCCGCCAGGTCCTCGAGGTCGCGGGCGCAAGCTCGATCCGCGACTTCGGCCTCTCACCGATCTGGGGCTGGCACCTCCTGGGCACCGCCCGCATGGGCAGCGACCCGGAGTCGTCGGTGGTCGACCCCTTCAACCGCTCGCACGAGGTCCCGAACCTTTACGTCTGCGACTCGAGCTCGCTGCCGACGAGCGGGGCGGTCAACCCGACGCACACGATCCAGGCGCTGGCGCTTCGCTGCGCCGACAACATCTGGGACCGCCGGCGCGACTGGGGAGGGTTGGACTAGGGAGTGGACACCTCCCCGCTCGACGGGGAGGTGTCGCCGCGCAGCGGCGGCGGAGGGGTGCGTGGGCCCTCGAGGCCCAGGGGTAACTCGACGCTTAACTTAGTAGGTCAGCTCCTTGCCGCCGTCGACGACGAGCACCTGACCCGTTACCCAGTCGCTGGCCAGCAGCCCCATGACGGCGGCCGCGCAGTCCTCGGCGGTCGCCACCCCGCGCAGCGGCGTCGTCTCGGCCGCCGCGCGCTCGGCGGCGTCGGCTTTCTCATCGCCGAACCGCCCGCGATACCAGTTGGTGGCGACCGTCCCGGGCGCGATCGCGTTGACCCGGACGTCCGGCGCCAGAGCGACCGCCAGCGTCCGCGTGAGGTGGTGAACCGCCGCCTTGGAGACCGCGTACGGGAGCGATGAGCCGCTCCCCCGCAGACCGGCAGTGGAGCCGAGGTTGATGATGGCCCCGCGCTCCCGCCGCAGGTGCGGTGCCGCCAGCCGCGCGCAACGGAAGGCGCCCTTCACGTTGATCGCGTACAGCTCGTCCCATACCTCGTCCGTCGCCGCGTCGAGGTCGGGAAAGGGGATGAAGCGCGTCGTCCCGGCATTGTTGACGAGGATGTCCAGACGCCCCCAGCGATCGACGGCGCCGCTCACCATCTGCGCCACCGCCGCCTCATCGGTGACGTCCGCGCGCACCGCCAGCGCGTCGGCGCCGGCCTCGCGCAGCTGCGCCGCGCTCGCCTCGGCGGCCTCGGCCGAGCGCGAGTAGTTGACCACCACGCCCTGCGCTCCGCCCTTCACCAGGGCCTCACAGATCGCCCGGCCGATGCCGGTGCCACCTCCGGTCACGATCGCCACCCGCCCGCTCAGGTCCATCGCTACTCCCCTCTCCGGTCCAGGAACTGAAAGGCGATCCCGTTCGACGTCTCCGGGCGCGTGAAGTAGCTGCGCAGCGGGCCGCTCAGTGACGGAGTCGCCGACTGCATCTCGACACCGTGACGCCGCAGCTCATCGCGAGTGACCTCCACGTCATCGACCTCGATCGCGATGTGCTCGACGCGCGCTTGGGCGCCGGCTCCGAGCCGCTGGGCCCGCTCCGCCTCGTCGGCGAGCTCTATGAGCTCGACCTGAGCCCCCTCGCCTAGGCTCATGAACGCCCGCTCGAGTTTGAGCGCAGGCACGGCTCCCGCGGACGACACATCCATCCCCAGGGTCTCTTCCAGGAAGCGACGGGCGGTGGCGAGGTCTTCGACGATGACGCCGATGTGGTGAATTTGACCCTTCATCAGATGTCCCTCCCGGTACTCGTCGGGATCGTCACGGCTGCTCTACTCCGAACACCGACAGCACCTTGCGCATGCGATCGCAGGCGAGCTCGGCATCGCGGAGCAGTCCCGCCCGATCTGCGAGCACGAACAGCTGCGCCAGGTGAACCGTGGAGCGGCCGCTTTCGAGGCCACCGGCCATCCGGAAGTGGTCCTGGTGGCCGTTGAGATAGGCCATGAAGACGACGCCGGTCTTGTAGTAGTAGGTCGGCGTCTTGAATATGTGCCGCGAGAGCGGGATGGTCGGCTCGAGGATACTGTCGAACGCCTGGCGGTCACCCGCGTCGAGTGCCAGCAGTGCTGCCGAAGCGGCGGGCGCGATGACGTCGAAGGCGCCCAGGAGGGCGTCGCTGTAGCGGCCCTCGGCGTCCTCCCCAATCGTCGTCGGGTAGTCGAAGTCGTCACCCGTGAACATGTGCACGCCGTCGGGAAGCCGCCCGCGCATCGTGAGCTCCCGGCGCTGGTCGAGCAGCGACAGCTTCAGTCCCTCGACCTTCGGGCGGTTCGACTCGATGATGCCGAGCAGGGTCTGCATCGCCTCATCGAGGTTCTCCGATCCCCAGTAGCCGGCCAGAAGGGGATCGAACATGTCGCCCAGCCAGTGGATCAACGCCGGACGCGACAGCTTCGAGAGCACATTCCCGTAGACCTGGTGGTAATCGTCCGCGCTGCGCGCGATCCGGGCCAGCTCCCGGCTCGCCATGAGGACGACCTGGCCGCCGACCGCCTCGACGAACTCGCACTGCTCCTCATAGGCGGCCTCGACGTCACCGAGCGTACGCGCCGCGCCCGGGGCCAGCTGGTCTGTCTGGGCGCCGCACACGATCTGGCCCCCGACGGCCTTCGCCTCGGCGACCGAGCGCCCGATCAGCTCCTTGGCCGCGTTCCAGTCGAGCCCCATGCCGCGCTGGGCGGTGTCCATCGCCTCGGCAACCCCCAGCCCGTACGACCAGATGTGGCGCCGGAAGGCGAGGGTGGCCTCCCAGTCGACCGCCGCCGGCGAAACCGGCGTCGTATCGGCCATCGGGTCGGCCACCACGTGGACGGCTGCGTACGGGAGTCGGGAAACCGGGGGTGTGCCGCCCTCCGCGTAGCGGAACAGCCCCTGGACGCGGTAATCGGAGAGGGCCCCGTCGGGCGTCGGGATCCGGATTGTCTCAGCCATGTGACTCCTTCGCTTTCATCACCAGCCATGCATTGCGGAGGCTTCCCAGCGCGCGCCCGCTGCGCTGATGAAGAGCAGGCCGGGGTGGAGATTGACGGTGGTGCAGGCGTGCGCGGGGACCACGACCACGCGATCGCCGACGCGCAGGCCGGTGGGCCCGTCGGCTACGAGCACGCCGTGCTCCTCGCTCATCCGGTCCAGTCGCAGGTGCTCGTGACCGAGAACGCGGCCGAAGCCCTCGAGGGAGGGGACGCGGAGGTCGTTGGACAGCGCCTTCGACCCGGCGTCGATCACCGCCCGGTCGCGGGCGGGAGTGGAGACGACGGTGGCGACGACCCCGAGGGCGACCTGCTCGAGCCGCATGCTGCCCAGTGCCACCTGGTTGGCGTCGCCGAACACGTAGGTGCCCGGCCGCATCTCGGTGATGGCGAAGCCCGGTGGCAGCAGGTCGGCTGTCGGGGTCGCCCCCACGCTCAGCTCGCGCATCCGCAGGCCGCGCTCAGCGAGCAGTGCCGCCGTCACCTGGAGCCCCGACGCCTCTTCCTCGGCGGCGCGCCGGCGATCGGCCTCGGTCTCAGCGCGATACGCGTGACCGCCGTGCGTGAGGAGCCCCCGCACGCGCTCGGAGCCGATCCGCTCCGCCAGTTGGACGACCGCGTCGGCGCTCTGGCCCCCGGGCGGTGTGCCCTGGCGGTGAAGGCCAGTGTCGACTTCCCAAAGGACGTCTACCGACGCCGGCAGCGCGGCGGCCAGATCGACGTCGTCCACGCTCACCGCAACCCGGGCGCCGCTGCCGGCCAGAGCTTCGAGCCGCTGCAGCTTGATCGGTCCGGCGGGGGGGTGAGCGAGCAGCAGATCGTCGACGCCCGCGGCCAGGAACCTCTCCGCCTCGAGCAGCGTGGCCGCGGTGAGGCCGGCGGCGCCATGGGCGAGCTGACGCTGGGCGACGTAGGCGCTCTTGTGCGTCTTGCCGTGAGGCCGGAGGCGCACGCCGGCGGACTGTGCCGCGCGGCTCATCCGAGCCAGGTTTTCCTCCATCGCCGCCTCGTCGACGAAGGCTACGGGCGTGACCCGGCCGGCGGTGGCTTCGATGGCGAGGCCGGAGTTCACGATGCGCTTGCGCTCTTGGTGCCGAGATAGAGGTCGCGGCCGGCGACCAGCGCGCGGATCTTGCCGTCGGCGATTGAGCGGGAGAGCATCCAGAAGCCGCAGTCCGGGTGCACGTAGGCGATCCGGTCCGGGCCGCCGAGGATCGAGGCGGCGCGCTCGATGCGGCGGGCAACCTCGCCCGGCCTCTCGGTCGCGGTGTCCTTGATGTCGATGACGCCGACGCCAAATCGCACGTTGTCCAGGTCGCGCAGCTCCTCGAGATCGGCGAAATCGGTGCGGGCGGCTTCCAGCACCAGGTGGTCGGCGCGGAGGCGCTCGAAGAACGGTCGCAGCGCGCCCAGGCGGCCGGACTGGATCCGGTTGCCGCCGTAGTTGCCGAAGCAGAGGTGCACGGCCGGGCGCCGGGGAACCGCGTCGAGCACGATGTTGACAGCCTCCGCGGCCAGCTCGGCGTCTTCGGGCCGCCCTGGCAGGTTGGCCTCGTCGACCTGGACCACGTCGGCGTCGATCTCCGCGACCTGCGCCGCGAGCACCTTCGCGAGCGCGCGCACCAGCGGCTGGAGGTCGCCGTAGTGCGTGTCGAGCAGCATGCGGCCGAGCATGTACGGGCTGGTCACTGTGAACTTGAGTGGCGAGCGCGTGAGCGCGCGGGCGCTGCGGTATGCCTCGGGAAGGTCGAGCGATCCCTCGCCCAGCTCGCCCGTGACGACCGCGGCCGGCCGGCGCCGGAAGCCGAACTGGGGCAGCGACTCGAAGAGCCGCATGTCCTCGCGCGTCACCTGTGTCCGGACCCCGGCCAGAGGCTGTACGAAGTACTCGATCATCCCGTTCGTTTCGGGGTGGTTGACATCGAAGCGCGAAAGCTCGCCGTCGGTCAAAAGGTCGACTCCAGCCTGCTCCTGGATGGCCAGGACGACCCTCGTGGCATCCTCCAGCCCCTGCCTCGTGGGGTACGCCCGCAGCCAGTCCGGAACCGGGTAGCTGCCGACCAGCGTAGTTTCGATTGACATCTTCAAGACGCCGAAAATACTATCGGCCAGTCACAAGGAAAACCATTTCCGGAAAAGGTTTGTTGTCGCCTCCCAGAACGGTGAGGGGCGAGCCGGCGACCGCGTCGAGATGGCGACCGGCAAGGCCGACGACCTCAACAAGTCCTACACCAACAAGTTCATCAGCGGCTGCTGAGTAGAGGGGAGGCCCTATCACTAGATGAAGCTCGGAGTTTTCGTTCCTTCTTACCTGCTCCCCGGCAATGACGCGCAGCATGGGGAGCAGATCCGGCGCTTCGCGGCTCGCGCCGAGGAGCTCGGATTCGACTCGCTCTGGATCACCGATCACCTGCTGACCGCGCGTCGCTTCTACCGGGTCAGCTGGACCGAGCCCCTGATGACGCTTTCGCATGTCGCCGCAGTGACGAGCCGGGTCCAGCTCGGGACCTCGGTGCTCGTCCTCCCCACCCACAACCCGGTGGTGCTGGCCAAGGAGATCGCGACTTTGCAGCACCTGAGCGGCGGGCGCTACATCTATGGCGTCGGCACCGGCTGGTACCCGCCGGAGTTCGAGTCCACCGGCGGCACCCGCCAGCAGCGCGGGCGGCGGACGGACGAGGTCCTGGACGCCTCGATGCAGCTGATGAAGGCTCCAAATCAGACCTTTCACGGCCGCTACTACGACTTCGAGGACATCACCGTCGAACCGCTCAGCCACGTGCCCCCAGTGTGGGTGGCGGGCGGCCGTCAGTATGCCCACGAGGCCTCACCGGACCAGAACAAGATGGACGCCAACGTCCTCAAGCGGATCTGCAAGTGGGACGGCTGGATCGCTCGGCCGACGTCGCCGCCCGACCAGCTCGCGCTCGACCTGGAGGAGATCGACGCCGAGTTCGCCAGTCAGGGCACCTCGCGCGCCGAGCGCAACTTTGCCGTCGCCCACGAGAACTTCTGCTGGCTGACCGAGAAGACCAACCGCGAGGCGGCGGTGGCCGAGCAGAAGAAGTACATGCTGGGCGTCGTCTCCGACGAACGGCCGTGGGAGTACATCGAGGCGGTCTACCTCACGGGCACGATCGACGAGGTCCAGCGCCGTATCCAGGCGCGGATCGACGTCGGCATCGAGCACCTGTTCCTGCACACGATGACGGCCGACCTGAGCCAGCTGGACCTCTTCGCCAAGCACCTGCTCGAACCGTTCAAGAACGTCGAGCCCGGCCGGAAGTCGCCGGTCGCATGACGCAGTTCAGCGGCAGGACGGCGCTCGTCACCGGCGGCACCCGGGGCATCGGCCTGGCGATCACCCGCGCCCTCCATCGCGAGGGCGCCTCGGTGGTTGCGATCAGCAGCAACGAGGACCAGGTGGCGGCCGTCCGCGAGCAGTTCGCCGGCGACCCCAGGTTGCGAGTGGAGCTGGCCGACGTCCGCGACCGCTCCAGTCTCGAGCGGGTGCGCGACAGCCTGGACGAGCTGCACATACTGGTCCCCAACGCCGGCGTCGCCACCCGAGTCGAGGCGCTCGACCTCGACGAGGAGTCGCTGCGCGCCATGATCGACACCAACCACTACGGCGTCTTCATCACCTGCCAGGTGTTCGGCCCGCTGCTGCTCAGACAGCCTGGCGGGCGGGTGGTTATGACGAGCTCGATCAGCGCCGTCCACGGACAGAAGCTGCGCGCCGCCTACTGCGGGACCAAAGGCGCGGTGTCGGCGCTGACCCGCGCACTGGCGGTCGAGTGGGGACCGTCCGGCACAACCGTCAACGCGGTCGCGCCGGGCATCATCCGCACGCCGCTCATCCAGGCTTACGCCGACGCCAACCCCGACAAGGTGGCAGCCGGCATCGCGCATACGCCGCTTCGGCGCCTGGGGGAAACCGAGGACGTGGCCGACGTCGTCCTCTTCTTCGCGTCGGAGGCGGCTCGCTACGTCACCGGTCAGACGCTGGTCGTCGACGGCGGCATGACGATGGGCAGCGACTGGTGGTGAAAGGAGGAGATGAGGTCGTGAGCGAGCGGGGAGTGCGGGGTAATTCGGTGGCGGACATACCGCTCGGACTCAAAACGAAGGTCAGCAAGACCGTCAGCGAGTCCGACGTCTACCTCTTCGCCGGGATCACCGGCGATTTCGACCAGAACCACACCGACGAGGAGTTCTGCAAGACCACGAGCTTCGGCCACCGGATCGCGCATGGGGCGCTGATCCTCGGTTACACGTCGGCCGCCTCGACCAGGATCCTGCACGACTTCGACCGCCCGATGGTCTCCCTCGGCTACGACCGCGTCCGCTTCTTGAAGCCGGTCTACTTCGGCGACACCATCACAGTCGACTACGAGATCGCCGAGGTGGTGCCCGAGAAGGAGCGCGTACTGAGCAAGATCGAGGTCACCAACCAGAGGGGTGAGCTCGTGATGGTGGCCACCCACGTAATGCAGCTGGTGGACTGACGGTGCCGATTCGCAGCCTGGAGGGCGTCCGCATCGCAGCCTTCACCCAGTTCCTGCTCGGGCCGGCAGGCGTACAGCTGCTGGCCGACCTGGGCGCCGACGTGGTTAAAGTCGAGACCCCCGGCAGCGGCGCCTGGGAGCGCCACTGGTCGGGAGCCGAGACCTATCCGGGGGGTGTGAGCGCCTTCTTCATGCTCGCCAACCGCAACCTGCGCAGCGTGACGCTCAACCTCAAGTCGGAGGCCGGCCTGGAGGCGGCGCGTCGCCTGATCGCCTCATCGGACATCCTCATCGAGAACTTCCGGCCCGGCGTCATGGAGCGGCTCGGCCTCGGCTACGAGGCGGCGAAAGAGCTGCGGCGGGACATCGTGTACGTCTCGGCGTCCGGATACGGAGCCGAGGGGCCGTACCGGCACCTCCCCGGCCAGGACCTCCTGATTCAGGCGGTCTCCGGCCTGGCCTCGTTGTCAGGTAGGGCGGGCGAGGTCCCGGTGCCGCTGGGCGCGGCGATGATCGACCAGCACGGTGCCGCGCTGCTCGCGATGGCGACGCTGGCTGCGGTGCTCCATCGGGAGCGAACCGGTGAAGGTCAGCGGGTCGAGGTCGTGATGATGGAGGCGGCTTTCAACCTGGCGACCGAGCCGATCGTCTATCACCTGAACGGAGCCGAGCTCAAGCGGCCGGACTCCTGGGTGACGGACACGTTTCACGAGGCGCCGTACGGGATCTACCCGACCAGCGATGGCGCGGTCGCCATCTCGATGTCGACGATCTCGAAGATCCGGCATGCGCTCGGCGACCCGCCGGAGCTCGAACCTTTCGAGGACCCGTCGATCGCGTTCGCCCGGCGCGACGAGATAAGCCGGGCGCTGGGCGACGTGCTGGAGAGGCTGCCGACGGCCGAAGTCGTGGACCGCCTGCGCGCGGACAATCTCTGGTGCGCGCCGATCAACGACCTCGACACCGCATTCGCGGACCCGGCGGTCCAGAGCCTGAATCCCGTCCTCGAAATCGACCACCCCGAGGCGGGGCGCGTCCGGGTACTCAAGCATCCCGCCCGCTACGGTGCCGGCGAGCCCGAGCTCCGGCACCTGCCGCCGCGTCCTGGTGAGCACACCGACGAGGTCCTCGCCGAACTCGGGTACTCGAAGGAATCGATCGCCGAGCTGCGGTCGTCCGGCACCCTCTGAGTAGCAGGGCGATGAAAAGAGTCGTTCAGCGATTCGGTGATCCAGGTGGGTCAGATCCTAGGAGGCGTGGGAGCACCGGAGGGAGCGTAGCGGAGCTACGTGAGCGAGGAGCTTGGCTTGGGGCCCCCGCTTGCGGGGATGCCGGCGAGCCGACGATGGAGATGGCCCGCATGGGCGCCGAAGCGCTCCCGACTTTTTCAGCGGCCTGCTAAGGAGGAGAGACATGGCTGACGTGGCTGAAGAACTGGCCTGGATGCCGGCTGCCGAGGTCGCGCGCCAGGTGCGGCGCCGGCGCATCTCAGCCGTCGAGGTCGTCGACGCCGCGATTGAGCGAATCGAGCAGCGCAACCCTTCCCTGAACGCATTCGTGTTCAAGGGATTCGAGGATGCTCGCCGAGCGGCCGAACTGGCGGATCAGGCTGTGAAGTCGGGCGCTGAGCTCGGCCTGCTGCACGGCGTTCCCGCGGCCCTGAAGGACCTCTTCGACTTCAAGCCGGGCTGGCCGGCCACCTTCGGTGGGATTCCCGCCCTCAAGGACCAGGTCCTCGACATCTACTGCTTGTGGGCGGAGCGGATGGAAGCGGCGGGCGCGATCCTGGTCGGCAAGACCAACTCGCCGGCGATGGGCCTGCGGG
>CAZXGB010000014.1:0-30761 GCA_964640005.1 uncultured Actinomycetes bacterium
CCTGGGCGGCGGCGATGTTGGGGATGACCATGGTCGCGAAGAGGGGATGCAGGCGGCCACCAGCCAGATAGGTGTGGGCCTGCTCGGTCATCATGTCGAAGCCGCCGATGCCGGTGCCGAGTTCGATCCCGACCCGGAACTCGTCTTCCTTCGACATGTCGAGCTCGGCGTCGGCGACCGCCATCTGGGCGGAGGCGATCGCGAGCTGAGTGAAGCGGGCGGTGCGCTGAGCGACGCGCCGATCCATGTAGTCCTCGGGGACGAAGCCCTTGACCTGGCAGGCGAACTTGGTGGCCAAGCGCTCGCTCGCGAAGCCCTCGATCGGCGCCGAACCGCTCCTGCCCTCGATGAGCGCGTGCCAGTACTCGTCTAGCGTCTTGGCGATCGGATTGACCGTGCCCATTCCGGTTACGACGACGCGCCGAAAGCCGTTGCTGCTCATGCCGTCACCGCCTCCCGGATCTTGTCCACCAGCTTCCCTTCTATGGCCTCGCGAGCAACCCGGATCGCGTTCCGGACGGCCCGCGCGTCGGACCGCCCATGTGCGACGACAGCAACGCCGTCGATGCCGAGAAGGGGCGCGCCGCCGAACTCGCGCCAGTCTATGCGGGCGCGGATCTTTTGCACGCCCGGGCGGATGAGCAGACCGCCGAGCTTGCCGGTTAGGGTGCTCGGGATCACCTCGCGCATGTTCTTGAAGAGAAAGTCAGCCGTCGCCTCGGCCGTCTTGATCGTCAGATTTCCCGCGAAGCCATCCGCGACCACGACGTCGGCCTTGCCGGCGAACATCTCCTTGGGCTCCACATTGCCCACGAAATTCAGGCCCTCGTGCACCTTCAGCTTCTGGTGGACGTCGCGGACGAGCTGGTCGCCCTTGGTTTCCTCCTCGCCGTTCGCGAGCAGGCCGACGCGCGGATTGGGCCGGTTCATGAGCAGGCGCGAGTAGACGGAGCCCATCTCCGCGAACTGGACCAGGAACTCGGGACGTGAGTCGACATTGGCGCCGACGTCGAGAAAATAGGCGGTGCCGTCGAACGTGGGCACGACGCTCCCCAGCGCCGGCCGCTCGACGCCCTTGACCCGACCCTGCACGAGGAGCGCGGCGGCCATGATGGCGCCCGAATTGCCGGCCGACACCCAGCCGTCGGCCCGGCCCTCTTTGCACATGCGAGCGCAAACCACCATCGAGGAGTCGCGCTTTTGACGTACGGCTTGAGCCGGGTGGTCGTCCATCTCTACGATCTCGCTGGCGGCGACAAACCCCAGCTTTGGGTGCTCGGCCACCTGGGGTTTCACTTCCGGCCGGGCGACTACTGTGATCTCGGTATCCGGGAAATCGGAGGCCGCCATAGCGGCCCCGGCGACGACCTGTTCGGGCGCCAAATCACCACCCATACCATCGACCGCGATACGCATGGTTCTAAGCCCGATCAGATGTCCAGGTTTTGCACGGCTTTTGCGTGCGCCTGGATGAATTTCTTGCGAGGCTCGACGTCGTTGCCCATCAGCTTCTCGAAGATGTCGTTGACCGCCGCCGCATCCTCGATCTCGACCTTCAAGAGGGTGCGCGTCTCGGGGTTCATGGTCGTGTCCCAGAGCTGCTCGGCGTTCATCTCGCCGAGACCCTTGAAGCGGCTGATCTTGACGCCCTGGCCCATCCGCTTGGACTCGCGATCGCGCTCGGAATCGCTGTAGACCCAGACCGTCTGCTTGCCCCTCTCGAGCTTGTAGAGCGGCGGCTGCGCCATGTAGACGTGACCGCGGTCGATCAGCTCCGGGAAATAGCGGTAGAAGAAGGTGAGCAGCAAGGTCCGGATGTGGCTGCCGTCGACGTCGGCGTCGGTCATCGTGATGATCCGGTGGTAGCGCAGCTTGTCGACTTCGAAGCGATCGCCGATGCCGGTCCCGAGCGCGGTGATCAGGTTGCGGATCTCTTCGCTCGTCAGCACCTTGTCCAGGCGCGCCTTTTCGACGTTCAGGATCTTGCCGCGCAGGGGCAGGATCGCCTGCGTCCGCCGATCGCGACCCGACTTCGCAGTACCGCCCGCGGAGTCGCCCTCCACTATGTAGAGCTCGCACTTCTCGGGGTCACGCTCTGAGCAGTCGGCCAGCTTTCCGGGGAGGGTCGTCGACTCCAGCAGAGACTTGCGCTGAACGAGGTCACGCGCCTTGCGCGCGGCCTCGCGGGCGCGAGCGGCCGTGAGCGACTTCTCGATGATCCGCCGACCTTCCGAGGGGTTCTCGTCGAGCCACTGCGTGAGCGAGTCACCGAGGACCGCGGAGACGTGTCCCTGCACCTCGGCGTTGCCCAGCTTGGTCTTGGTCTGACCCTCGAATTGAGGCTCCAGGAGCTTGACGCTGATCACCGCCGTCAGACCCTCGCGGACGTCCTCACCGGTCAGGTTCGGGTCCTGCTCCTTGAGCAGGCTGGCCTTGCGAGCGTAGCGGTTGAGTGCGTTGGTGAGCGCGGCGCGGAAGCCTGTCAGGTGGCTTCCACCCTCGGCGGTGTGGATGTTGTTAGCGAAGCTGAGGACGGTCTCCGCGAAGCTCTGGTTGTACTGGATGGCGACCTCGATCTGGGTCGTCTCGACCTCTCGATCGACATAGAAGGGAGTGTTGTTGACCAGCCCCTTGCCGCTGTTCAGATGCTTGACGAAGGCCAGGATGCCGCCCTCGAAGTAGAACGTGTACGGGTAGCCCACGTTCTCGTCGTCGAGGATGATCCGCAGGGCCTTGTTGAGGAACGCCATCTCGCGCAGGCGGTGGATGATCGTCTCCCGGTCGAAGCGGGTGTCCGGGAACATCTGCGGGTCCGGCCAGAAGCGGAGAATCGTGCCCCGGTAGTCGCTCTTTCCGACGCTCTGGACCGGACTTGTCGGCACACCGCGCGAATAGGTCTGACGATAGTGCTTGCCGTCGCGGTGGACGTCGACATCGAGCCGTTCCGAGAGTGCGTTGACGACCGACATGCCAACGCCGTGCAGGCCACCGGAGACCTTGTAACCCCCGCCCCCGAATTTGCCGCCGGCGTGGAGGACTGTGAGGACGATTTCGAGCGCCGAACGCCCGTCGTCCTTCTCGTCGACGGGAATGCCACGGCCGTTGTCCTTTACGGACACGCTTCCGTCCGCGTGCAAAGTCACCGTGATCTCGTCGCAGTAGCCCTGAAGGGCCTCGTCGACGGAGTTGTCAACGATCTCCCAGACGAGGTGGTGCAGACCGCGCGAGTCGGTCGAGCCGATGTACATGCCGGGACGCCGCCGAACAGGTTCGAGGCCCTCAAGGACCTGGATTTGCTCCGCGGTGTAGGCGACATCGGCGCCTAGGGGACGGGGACGAGCGGTTCGGCCTTCCGAGCCGGCGTTGAAGCTGTCGAAGGTGCTCACAGCGCGGCCCGCCGTCCCAGCGAGTGAAGTGTGGGAAATGACAACTGGGAAGAGGTTCTCCGGATAGGTAATTCTACCCGAATTTGCCCCTTCCCAGACAGTTAAGAGGCGCTCTCGGCGGCCTCCTGGACCCCATCCCAGCGCAGTACGGGGCGGCGCGCCGCCGCCACCTCATCGAGGCGTCCGACTGGGAGGTTGGTGGGCTCCCGATGCAGTGCGTCGGGACCGTTGCGGGCCAGTTCGACGATCTCTCGCAGGGTCTCGGCGAAAGTGTCCAGAGTCGCCTTGCTCTCAGTTTCGGTGGGCTCGATCATGACCGCCTCGGGCACGATCAGGGGGAAGTAGACGGTCGGCGCGTAGAAGCCGCGCTGGAGCAGTCCCTTGGCGATGTCGAGAGCCTTGACGCCGTTGTCGCTCAGGTTGCGGGCGGACGCGACGAACTCATGCATGCAGGGCCCGGCGTGAGGTACGTCGAGGACTTCCGAGACCCGATGGCGCAGGTAGTTGGCGGAGAGCACGGCGTCCTCGCTGGCCTGGCGCAGGCCGTCGCCGCCCATGGCCACGATGTAGGTCCAGGCGCGTACGAGCATCCCGAAGTTGCCGTAGAAGCTGCGCACACGGCCGATCGACCGCGGACGCTCGTCGTCGAACTCGTACCGGCCATTTCGCTTCTCGATCGTGGGCCGTGGGAGGAAGGGGACGAGGTCCTGCTTGACGCCGACCGGGCCGGCACCTGGTCCACCCCCGCCGTGAGGCGTGGTGAAGGTCTTGTGCAGGTTCATGTGGACGGCGTCGAAGCCCATGTCCCCGGGCCGTGCGATGCCCATCAGCGCGTTCAGGTTGGCCCCGTCGTAGTAGAGCTTGGCGCCGGTCGCGTGGACCATGTCGGCGACCTCGAGGATGTCGCGTTCGAACAGGCCCAGGGTGTTCGGGTTGGTGAGCATCAGGGCGGCCACCCGCTCGCTCAGCTTGGACTCCAGGTCGGGCACGCTGATCCGGCCATCCGGGGCCGACTTGACCTCGACGACCCGGAAGCCGCAGAGCGCGGCGCTGGCGGGGTTGGTTCCATGCGCGCTGTCGGGGACCAGGACCTCGGTACGGCTCTCGCCGCGCGATTCGTGAAAGGCCTGGATCATCCGCAACGCGGTCCATTCACCGTGGGCGCCGGCCGCCGGCTGAAGCGTCACCCGATCCACCCCGACGATCGCGCACAAGGCCTGCTCCAGCTCGTACATCAGGGCAAGGGCGCCCTGTACTGTCTCCGGGTCCTGGTACGGATGGAGGCCTGCGAACTCGGGCATCCGAGCCGCCTGCTCGTTGGCGACCGGGTTGTATTTCATCGTGCAGCTGCCGAGCGGATAGAAGTTCTCGCTGATCGAGTAGTTGAGCGAGGCCAGGCGGCTGTAGTGGCGCAGGATCTCGGGCTCGCTCAGCGCCGGGAGCTGTGGCGCGCGCCGGCGGCGAACCCCACTCGGAAGGGCGGCGTAGCTCGACTTGGCCGGGACGCCGGGCTCGGGCAACCGCGGAGCCGGCCGGCCGCCGCGGCTGAGCTCGAAACTGAGCGGTTCGCTCATCGCAGGCCCTCGGCGATCGCGTCCACCAGCTCGTCGATCGCGCGCGGGTCGTTGACCTCAGTGCACGTGAACGTCACGACGTCCGCCAGGTCGGGGTCGTCCGGGAACCAGTGGCCGACCCGGAGACCGCCTAGAATCCCCCGCTCGGCCAGCCTGGGAGCGACTGTGTTCCACGTTTTACAACGAACCGGAAACTCGTTCACGAAGGGACGGTCGGGGAAGGCCAGCTCGATGCCGTCCAGGGCGGAAAGGCGCTCGGCCAGGTGGTGGGCGCGCTGGAAGGACACCTCCGCGACCTGCTGAAGTCCGTCGGACCCCATATACGTCAGGTAGACGGTCGCCGCCAGCGCGCAGAGGGAGTGGTTTGTGCAGATGTTCGAGGTCGCCTTTTCGCGCCGGATGTGCTGCTCACGCGCGGTCAGCGTGAGCACGAAGCCGCGGCGGCCTTCGTGGTCGTGAGCCTGGCCTACGAGTCGCCCCGGCAGCCGGCGCACGAGCTCGTTCCGGCAGGCGATGAACCCCACGTGCGGCCCGCCGAAGCTGGCCGGCAGGCCGAGCTGCTGCCCTTCGCCGACCGCGATGTCGGCCCCGTACTCGCCGGGCGGGGCCAATAGGGCGAGGCTGATCGGGTCCACGCAAGCGACCGCCAGGGCGCCTTCGCGGTGTGCCTGCTCGACGACAGAGGCGGCGTCCTGGACGAGCCCAAGAAAGTCCGGGTTCTGGAAGAGCACCGCTGCCGTCTCGGGGCCCGCCTCGGTGCCGACGCGGACCGTGAAGCCACGCCCGGCGGCGTAGCAGCGGAGCACCTCGAGGTACTCAGGGTGGAGGCGGGGGAGGACCACAACCTCCGAGCGACCGGTCTGGACCACCGCCATCATCGCCGCCTCGGCGAGCGCGGTGGCGCCGTCGTAAAGGGAAGCGTTGGCGACATCCATGCTGGTCAGCTCGGCGATCAGGGTCTGGAACTCGAAGATCGCCTGCAGCGTCCCCTGGCTGGCCTCCGGTTGATACGGCGTGTAGGCCGTATAGAACTCAGGCTTCGAGATGACGGCGTCGACCGCCGCCGGGATGAAGCGCCGGTAGATACCGCCGCCGCGGAAGGTGAGCCGGTCTGGGAAGACGCGGTTGCGATCGGCGAGCTCGCGAAGCTGGGCCATGGTCTCGAACTCGGACAGACCGTCCGGGATGTCGATGCCGTGGACGCGGAGGGAGGCCGGAACATCGACCAGGAGGTCGTCAAGCGAGTGCGCACGGAGGGCGTCCAGCATTTCGCGACGCTCCTCGGGCGAATGGACCAGGTAGGCCACTACTGGGATCCGGCCTCGGTCACGCGCGCGTAGCCGGCTTCGTCGAGCAGGTTGTCGGGCAGCCCGCCCTCCGCCTTGACCCTCAGCAGCCAGCCCTCTCGGAAGGGGTCGCCGTTGACCAGCTCCGGACTCTCGCTGAGTCGCGAGTTGACCTCGACCACGGTTCCAGTGACGGGCGAGTAGAGGTCGGAAGCGGCCTTGACCGACTCGACCACCCCGAACGACTCGCCGGCGTTCAGCTTCTGGCCGACGCGCGGGAGCTCCAGGAACACCACGTCCCCCAGCTGCGACTGGGCGAAGTCGGTGATGCCGACGGTCGCGACGTCCCCGTCGAGCGTGACCCACTCGTGCGTTTCTGAATACTTGCGCTCGGCCAAGTAGCCCTCCTCTAAATCGATCCGCGCGTGCCCGCGGTGCCCTTATAGAAGGGCAGCTTGACGACTTCCGCCTTTCCCTCGCCACCCCGACTCTCGATTGCCACCTCGGCACCAACCGTCGCCGTACCGCGCCGAACGGAGGCCATGCCGATGCCGGCATTGAGGAAGAAGGAGTGGGTCCCGCTCGTCACCCTCCCGATCGCCTCGCCGTCAGTGGTCACGGCGGCATCGTGACGAGGGATGGTGCGATCGCTGCAGCGCAGCCCCACGATCACGCGAGCCGGACCCTCCGCCTTGACCCGCACCAGCGCCTCGCGCCCGATGAAGTCCCCCTTGTCCAGCTTGACGACCCAGCCCAGACCGGCCTCATACGGGTTGGTCTGCTCGTCCATGTCGTTGCCGTAGAGCCTCAGCCCCGCCTCCAGCCGGCAAACGTCACGGGCCGCCAGCCCGGCCGGCAGCACACCTGCTGGGCCACCCGCCTCCAGGATGGCCTCCCAGACCCGGCCGATCTCCTCCGAGCGGACGAAGAGCTCGAAGCCGTCTTCGCCGGTGTAGCCGGTCCGGGCGATGAAGCCCCAGGTGGCGCCGGCCACGGGAGCCTCCGTGTAGCCGAAGTAGGGGACCCGCGCGAGGTCGGCGTCAGTCAGCGGCTGCAAAACCTCCTCGGCCTTCGGCCCCTGGAACGCGAGCAGCCCGACCTCATCGCTGCGATCCGTCAGAGTCACGCCGGCCGGCAGATGTTCGCGCATCCACGCCAGGTCCTTGTCACGGTTGCCGGCATTGAAAACGACGGTCCAGGCGGCGTCGGATCGGTACAGGATCAGGTCGTCGAGGACGCCGCCGTCGTCGCGGCACATCAGGTTGTACTGGGCGTGCCAGGGGCGGATCGTGGCCACATCGTTGGTCACCAGCCCTTGGAGATACTCCGCGACGCCGTCGCCGGCCAAGGTGGCCCGGCCCATGTGGCTGACATCGAACAACCCCGCGGCCCCGCGCACAGCGGCCTGCTCGGCTCGGACCGACGAGTACTGCTGCGGCATCTCCCAGCCGGCGAAGTCGACCATCCGCCCACCGGCCGCCAGATGGCGGTCGTAGAGCGGCGTTCGTCTACTCATCGTCGAGCTCGGACAGCTCGTCCGGCTCGATGTACTGAAGCAGCTCCTCGTCGTGAAGGCGTCGCGCCTCGGCCACGATCTCGCCCAGCCGCTGGGTCTTCTCGGGCGGCCATTCGAGCTTCTCCGCGAGCTCCTCGGTGGTCGCCTCACGTTTCTTGTCGCGCCGAATTGAAATCTCCGCGCGCTCGTAGGCCTCGGCGTCCTCCACCAACTGCCGCTTGTCGCGCTCCGCTGACCGCTGGTCGTCGAGGGCGATCGTCATCCGCTCGGTGACCCGGTCCTGGGCGTGGTCCGCAAACTCCTTGGCGGCCTCGGCCCCCGGGTGCGTCCCCGCGTACTCGCGGATCTCCGCCATCAGAGCCACGGAGCCCTCTTGCATCAACTCGTCCTCAGAGAGCAGGCCCTCGGCGCCGGCAGCGAGCTGGTGAGCCTGACGGAGGACCATGGCGAGGTTCTCGTTGAAGACCCGTTTGACCGCGTCGGCATCGCCATCAGAAGCGCTCTTGAGCAGGCTCGCGAGCTCCTCGGGTTTGGACCGGTCCCGCTCCGCCTCCTCGGCGAAGGCCTTCAAGCTGCGCGCGCTGCGGTCACCGCCGGACGCGCCCCTGGCCGGCCCCCTCGCGCCGGGTGAGGGTGCCATCGGCGGTATTTTATCGAGCCCCACACATACTCCCGTCCGGGTTCAGAGCCCCTTTCACCCGGCCCGTTTATATTGCGAGCGATGGCCGCCCTCCGCGGGCTCTTGGCGGCGGCCGCGGTGATCGCGGCGCTTTCTCCCATGCACGCTGCGGCGGCAGCGCCCGTGGTCGACCGCGTCGACCTCGACGGACCGGTCAATTCGATCGCTGCCGGGCAGGTCAGCGCCGGCGTCGATCGGGCTGCCTCAGAGCATGCGGAAGCGCTGCTGCTGGTGATCAACACGCCGGGCGGCGACATGGCGTCGATGGACAAGATCACGACCGCGCTCCTCAACTCCAGGGTTCCCGTCATCGCCTTTGTCTATCCGCCGGGAGCACGCGCCGCCTCCGCCGGACTGTTCGTGGCCCAGGCCGCAGACGTGGTGGCGATGGCGCCGGGCACCAACATCGGTTCCGCCCACCCGATCAACGCCGACGGCTCCAACATTGGCAGCGACCTCGGCCAGAAGATCGTCAACGACGCAGTGGCGCGAGTACGTGACCTCTCCGCCTCTCATGGCCGCAACGCCGATTGGTGCGAGCAGGCGGTGCGCAGCAGCGTCAACATCTCCGCCCAACAGGCCGTCGAGCTCCACGTGGCCGATCTGCTGGCGGCCGACGTACCGGCGCTCATGTCCGCGCTCGACGGCCGCGAGCTGGCCCGTCCCCATGCGCCCGCGGAAACACTCCGCACGGCGCACGCTCAGGTCATCAACCATCAGGCGACGCTTGCCGATCAGCTGCTCAACCTCCTCGTGCAGCCGGATGTCGCCTACCTGCTCCTGCTGGTCGCGGCCTTCGGCCTGATCGCCGAAGTCTCTTCACCCGGTGCGGTCCTGCCCGGCACGGTTGGGGGCATCTGCGCGATCCTGGCCCTGGTCGCGCTCGCCGAGCTACCGCTCAACTTCGCGGGCCTCGGCCTGCTTCTGTTTTCGTTCCTCCTCTTCGTCGCCGACATCAAAGCGCCGACCCACGGGATCCTGACCGCGGGCGCCACCGTCGCCCTCGTCATCGGCTCGCTCTTCCTCTTTGACACCGGGGCCGTGGGGAACGGCGTCGACCCCTGGCTGATAGCCGGCGCCGCGGCGGTCGCGGTCGCGGTTTTCGCCATCGTGGTCCGCAGCGCCGTACGGGCGCGAAGCCAGGTCCTTTTGGCAGGCGCCAGCGCCCTGGAAGGCGCGCTTGGCGAGGTCCGGGCGGCGCTGGCGCCGGAGGGCGAGGTGTTCGTCGCCGGGCGCCTGTGGCCGGCGGTGATCGAAGGCGGCAGCGCGGGGCTGGGTGCGACGGTGAGAGTGACCGGTCGCGAAGGTGAGCGGCTGCGCGTCGAGCTGGTCCGCGGATCGAAATCGCCTTGACGCTCGTGGACTGGGGGCAAGAGCTGCTGCTCCTGCTCCCCCTGCCCCTGATCGTCCTCGTCAACCTGGCCGATGCGCGGCCGGGAACACCGGTCCTTCGCTACGCGGGCCAGTTCACGCTCTACGCGCTGCCTGCCGGCGTGCTGCTGCTCGGCCTGCTCGACCTGGCGAGCGCTCCCTTCGCAGCGAGCGCGCACCGGTACTCCTACGTCGTGGGTGGGATCGGGTTGACGGTCGCCGGCCTCCTCGGGACCGCTCTGCAGTTCAACCCCTTGCTGGCGTGGACGGCACGCGTCCTGCCGATCGACCCCGAGCGACAGGTGCACCGGATGGCCGTCGTGCTCTCGCTGCTCCTGGTCGTCACACAGCTGGGCACCCAGCTCAGCACCGACGTACTCAGCACCCAGGCCATCGGCGGCCGGTCGCTGACGCGGCTTGACCTCGTGCTTCAGGAGCTGCCCTTCCTGTTCGCGGCGTTGGCCGGCGTTGGGCTCGGAATCCGGCGCGGACCCACGGCCACCCTTCGCCGCCTCGGCCTGGTTCGACCCGCTCCCTGGCAGTTGATCGCCGCCCTGGCCGCGGCCGGCCTCTTCTACGCCTTCGGAGTCGGCATGGACCACCTCGCCCAGGTGCTGACGCCAGCGCTCGCCCAGAAGGTCCAAGCCGCCACCGACCGCCTGTTCGCACATCTCACCGACCCCGTCGGTGTCCTGACCATCGCCGTGACGGCGGGCGTGTGCGAGGAGCTGCTCTTCCGCGGCGCCCTCCAGCCGCGCCTCGGCCTCATCTGGGTCGCAGTCGTCTTCACCTCGGTCCACTCCCAGTACGGCCTTTCCCTGGACGCCGTGGCAGTGCTGATCCTGGCCTGCGGGCTTGGATTGATCCGGCGCATTGCAAACACCACCTCGTCGCTGCTCTGCCACGTTGCGTACAACACGCTCGTCGGCTTCGGCGTGGGCTGGGTCGGGGTGGTACCGGCGGTCGGGGTCGAATGCGCGCTCGTAGCAGCAGCGGTCGTGGCCTACGCCCACGCCTACACGCGCACTCGCGGCGCGCGCGAGCCCGTTCTTAACAGGTAGTCTAGGCAGCCCCGCCACGCCCGATTAGAGTTTGGGCGTGCTCCTAGACGTCGCTGTCGAAACGGCCCATACCCACAACATGTTGTTGACCGCCGCCACGCCGACCCCTCATACGAAGGTTGTGGCCATCGTCAACCAGAAGGGCGGCGTGGGGAAGACGACGACCACGATCAATCTCGGAGCAGCAATGGCTGAGGCCGGCCGGCAGGTCTTGCTCATCGACCTCGACCCCCAGTCGAACACTACGAGCGGTCTCGGCCTCGACCCGCGCTGGCAGCGGCGCACCGTCTATCACCTGCTGAGCGGGGAGGCGAGCGTCGACGACGTGGCGGTGGAAACGGTCGTACCGGGCCTCTTCCTGGTCCCATCACAGCTGGACCTGGCCGGTGCCGAGATCGAACTCGCGACCGCCACCGACCGTGAGCACCGCCTACGCATGGCCCTGAGCGATCTCACCGGCGGTTGGGGCCATGTCCTGATCGACTGCCCGCCCTCGCTCGGCCTGCTGACACTGAACGCAATGGTGGCGGCCGACGAGATGCTGATTCCCATCCAATGCGAGTACTTCGCGCTCGAGGGACTGGGCCACCTCGTCTATACGCAGCAGCTGGTCCGCATGAACCTCAACCCGCGGCTCGAGGTCGGAGGGATTCTGATGACGCAGTTCGACGGCCGGACGACGCTCGCGTGGGACGTCGTCCAGGAGGTGCGGCGGAACTACGCCGACAAGGTCTTCCAAACCCTGATCCCGCGCAATGTCCGGCTGAGCGAGGCGCCGAGCCATGGCCTCCCAGTCACGCTGTACGACCCGACCTGCCGGGGTACCGTCGCCTACCGGCAGCTAGCCGAGGAGGTCCTATCCAGATGACCACGACCCGCCCTCGCGGCCTGGGCCGCGGCTTACAAGCGCTGATCCCGCTGCCGTCCGAGAACCAGTCAACAGTCCAGCTGATCGCCATCGACCAGGTGCGGCCCTCCAGCGAACAGATGCGGCGCCGCTTCCCGGCCGACTCCATGCGCGACCTGATCGAGTCGATCCGCCAGCACGGCGTTTTGCAGCCGATCCTGGTCCGCCGGATCACCGACGGATTCGAGCTGATCGCCGGCGAGCGACGGTGGCGCGCCGCCAAGCAGGCCGGGCTGGAGCGGATTCCGGCCGTGATCCGAACCGAAACCGGCGAAGACGAGAGCTTGCTCCTGGGCCTTATCGAGAACCTGCAGCGCGAGGACCTGGACCCGATCGAGGAGGCGCGGGGGATCCAGCGCCTCATCGAGCAATTCGGCCTCACCCACGAGGAGGCCGCCGGCCGGCTCGGCCGCCATCGGGTCGCGATCTCGCAGTCGCTCCGGCTGCTGCAAGGTTCGCCGGCGGTGGTCTCGGCCACGGCGGCAGGCGCGATAACGGCCGGCCACGCGCGGGCGATTGTCGGCCTGGACACCACGGAGGATCAGGACCGCGCGCTTCGGGTCGTTCTCGCCAAGCAGCTCAACGTGCGCCAGACCGAGCGCTGGGTGCGGACCTACCGGCCGCCGGCACCGCGGCGGCGGCACGCGCCTCAGCCAGCCTCCTCACGAGAGCTGGAGGAGAGAATCCGGGACGCCGTCGGGGCGCCAGTTAGCATTGTGGGGGTCGCCCGGGGGCGGCTCATCATCGAGTTCTCGAGCCGCAGCCAGCTGGAGGCGATCGCCGCGAAGCTGATCGGCTGACGGCTTTGTTCCACGTTTTACATGGTCATGCGAGGCATTGCTCAAGAGCCGTCAACAGTCTGTCGATTCGCCTAAGTCGCTGCTAGCCGAGCTGCTCGAGGTCGCCGTCCTGGCGCTCGGCCTCTACCTGGTCATCACGTTCGCCGTTCAGACCGTCCACGTGATCGGGCTCTCCATGTACCCGACGCTCGACGACAACGACTACCTGATCGCGACCAAGATCGACTACCGCTTCCACGATCCCAACCGCGGCGACATCATCATCATGCGAGACCCCTACGACAGCTCCAAAGACTTCATCAAGCGGGTGATCGCGCTCCCCGGTGACCGGTTGCTCATCCAGCACGGGCACGTCTACATCAACGGGCGGCTCCTCGACGAGCCCTACCTCCGGCAGGACGAGCAGTGGACGGTCAACGCCGATTGGCCGACCGCCAGTGTCGCCGGCTGTGTTCCCGGTCAGCCCTGCACGATCCCGGCTCATAACTACTTCGTCATGGGCGACAACCGCAATGCGTCGAGCGACTCGCGGCTGTTCGGGTGGATCGCCCGCGACCGCATCGAGGCGCGCGCCTGGATCCGCATCTGGCCGTTCAGTTCGATCGGGTTGATCGATCGTTACAACGGCCGGCTGGAGCCGGCGCCGGCGGCAAGCCTGCAGGCTGGCGGGTCGGCAGGCTGAGCGGAACCGACCCGTCCCTATAATCCCGGCATCGCTCAGGCCGTGACGATCTCGAAGGGGCTTCTGCGCGATCTGGTCGAGGTGGTCGCCCTTGCGCTCGGCCTGTACCTGATCGCCACCGCCACCGTCCAGACAGTGCACGTCGTCGGCATCTCGATGACCCCGACCCTCCAAAACAACGACCTTCTGATCGCCAGCCGCATCGACTACCGCCTGCACCAGCCTGAGCGTGGCGACATCATCATCCTCAAGAGCCCTTTTGATCCGAGCCACGACTACATCAAACGGGTGATAGGTCTGCCTCACGACCGCATCCTGATCCGCAACAACCAAGTCCTGGTGAACGGAGTGGTGCTCGACGAGCCCTACGTGGCCGGTTGGACTGAACCCGCCGACTGGCCGGGGCAAGGGGGCGAAGCCAACGGCGCGCTGGTGCCGGACGGCATGTACTTCGTACTGGGCGACAATCGCGACCACTCGAGCGACTCCCGGTTCTTCGGTTGGGTCAGCCGAGACCAGATCGACGGCAAGGTGCTCCTGCGCTTCTGGCCCGCTGCACGTGCGGAGCCCTTGAGCCTCCGCCCCTCTTTCGCGAAGAACTAGTCGGTCAGCAGGGACGGTTCGGGTAGGGCACGGAGCGCACGAGGCCGCTCTCGCGCTGGACACGAGAGCGGCGACCGCCGAGGTGGTTCCTCAGGCGCCGATGGCGGACCGAAAGCCGGAGTCGCTGGCGAAGGGACCGATCACCGCCATCTGCACCGGCTGGCCGAGGACTTGGGCCGACACCCGCTGGACGTCCTCGGGCGTGATCCGGTCGATGATCTCGACAACCTCTTCCACCGTCTTGATGGTGCCCGTGAGGAGCAGCTGCTGGCTGAGCCAGCTGGCGATCGCGTTCGTGCTTTCGAGTCCCAGACGGAGCCGTCCCTTGGTGAACTCTTTGGCCTTGACCAGCTCCGGCTCTGGAACCGGCTGCTCCGCAATCTGGCGGAGTTCCCCGAGGGCCGCCTCGACCGCCTCTTCAGCTTTCTTCGGATCGACTCCCATGTAGACCGCGAAGTAGCCGGTGTCGTGGTGCTTGCTCGTGAAGCTGTGGACGTCGTAGGCGAGGCCGCGCTTCTCCCGGATCTCCAGAAAGAGGCGTGAGCTCATCCCTTCACCGAGCACGGTGTTGGCGATGTCGAGGGCGTAGCGGTCCGGATCGAGGTAGGAGAGCGCGCGGGTGCCCAGGCAGATGTGGGCCTGCTCCGTCGGCTTCTTGTTCAGAACCAGCGTCGGCTGGGTCAGCGGCGGTGGCGCGGATTCGGCGGGGTCGTAGATTCCGTCCTGCGGCAGCCGGAGGTGACGGCCCACGGATTGCAGTGCCTGCTGCTCGTCGATCCCGCCGGAAACGCCGACCACCAACCGTCCCGACGAGTAGTGGGTCCGGATGTACTCGATGATGTCGTCCCGGCTGGTGCCAGAGACGGAGTCGACGGTCCCGACGATATCGCGCCCCAGCGGATGCCCGGGCCACATGGCCCCCTCGAACAGGCTGTGGACGTAGTCCTGGGGCTGATCCTGGTACATCTTCAGCTCCTCCAGGATCACCATCCGCTCGCGATCGATGTCGGGCGGCGCCAGCTTGGAGTCGCTGACGATGTCGAAGAGCACATCGAGCGCCAGGTCGAGCCGCTCCGCCGGCACTCGCGCCCAGTAGACGGTGGCTTCTTTGTCGGTGGACGCGTTCATCACTCCACCGACCCCCTCGATCGCCTCGGCTATGTCCTTGGCCGTTGGGCGGCGCGAGGTTCCCTTGAAGAGGAGGTGCTCGATGAAGTGGGAGATGCCGCCGATCCGATCCGACTCGAACCGCGAGCCGACCCCGAACATGAGGACGATGCTGGCCGAAGCGCGCCCTGGCATGGGAGCGGTGAGGAGCCGGGCGCCGTTTGCTAGCGGGTGGAGCTCATAGGGC
Organism: uncultured Actinomycetes bacterium; assembly: GCA_964640005.1. Classification (GTDB taxonomy): domain Bacteria; phylum Chloroflexota; class Dormibacteria; order Dormibacterales; family Dormibacteraceae; genus CAZHAC01. Next base: position 15,220 of record CAZXGB010000014.1, read on the forward strand.
GCCGCAAGGGGCATGTACCGTCAGTATAGGCGGGGCTCCGGAGCGACCCCTCGGGCGGCGACTGGTCCGGTATTTGGATGTAAAACGTGGAACAACAAGGGTCGCCTGTGCGCGCGCCGCCAGCCCGTGACCGGCTCCGCCGCTCCGCGGCACCTCCACAGACCCCCCTCGCCGCTGCACGGCGACACCTCCCTGGCAAGCAAGCGGGGAGGAGGCTGTCGCAGCGTGACGTCAGGCCCTCGGCGGCTCCTCCTGCAGGGCGCCCAATGCGGCGTAGAGGATCATCCCGACGTAGTCGGCGGACATGCCGTCCGCCACCGCGTCGAGCGCCTCGCCAAGGAAGCGCTGGACCCTTTCCGCCTGCGGAGACTCTTCGAGATCTTCGGCCTCGCGCGCATCGCGGATCACCTCCGCGATCTCGCTGGGCGTAACCTCCTCATCGTCGGCGCCATCGGCCGCCGAGTTGACGAGCGCGACCGCTCGCCTTATCAGTTCGGCCGCGTAACCGGCCGGCACTGCGTCAGACCTCGGCGCGCTTGGGTCCGACCACGACCCGCCGCTCGGGCTCTTCGCCGATGCTCGAGGTCGTCACGTCGGGATCGTCCTCGAGGGCGAGGTGGATGGCGCGGCGCTCGAAGGCCTGCATGGCGTCGAGCGTGATGGGGTCGCCGGTTGCCTTGACCTGGCGCGCGGCCCGGAAGGCGATCTCGCGCACCGTCAGCTCCCGGCGCTGCCGGTAGCGCTCGACGTCCACGATGACTCGCCGCTCGGCGCCCAGCTTGCGGCCGGCCAAGAGGTTCGTGATCGTTTGCAGGGCGCGCAGCGTTTCCCCGCGCCAGCCGATCAACATGCCGAGGTCGCGGCCGGACACATCCAGCACTACCGTGTCCTCGGCGGCCGAGCGCACGTTCACCTGAGCCTTCACGCCCATGTGCGCGAGCAACTTCTCGACCACTACTCGCGCCTCGTCGGCGCCCTCGGATGACGGCTCCGCAGCCGCAGCGGCGGTCGTGGCGCTGGTGCCCGCGGCTCCCGACTCGATCACGCTCACCTCGACGACTGTCTCCTCGGCCGCCTCGCTGATGACGCGGACATCGACATTGCGCCGGCTCTCGCCCAGCTGGATCAGCGCGGCGTCAACAGCTTCATCAAGCGTCCGCCCGCGGCCTTCGGCCGACTTCATCTCCTGGCCCTCCTCGGCTTATTCGACGCGCCGCGCGCGGCGGCGCCGTTAGGACGGGGCTTGCTCGGCTGCGTGGTCGCCGTCCGTGGAGGACTGGCTGAGGAACCACTCCCGCTCGCCGGTGGCGGCGTCGGATATCCGAACAGGCCGCCCCACCCGTTCACAAAGTATTGCTGGACTATAGCGAAGCAATTGGAGATGAACCAGTAGAGGCCGAGTCCAGCCGGGGTGACGAAGGCGAAGTACGCGATCATCAGCGGCATCACGTACTGCATCGTCTTGTTCATCTGCTGAGCCTGCTGCTCCTGCTCGGTCGCGATCGGATTCGGCGGCTGCTGCATCATCCGCGACTGCACGAACGTCGTCGCGGCCGCCAGGATCGGAATCACCAGGTAGATCAAGGTCGGGATCGGCAGGCCCGGGATCAGCGGGTGCGTATTCGGGATCACGTTCAGGTGCGGCACCCAGAGAAAGTGATCGAGTTGGTAGGTGCCATTCCGCGCGTTGCCGTAGAACACCCAGTAGAGAGCGGTCAGGATCGGCAGCTGGAGAACGGCGGGTAGACATCCAGCCAGTCCTCCGAAGGGGTTGATGCCGTGCTCTTTGTAGAGCTCCATCATCGCCGCTTGCTGCTTGGCCTGGTCGCCCTTGTACTTCTTGCGCAGCTCCGCCAGCTGGGGCGCGATCTTCCGCTGCTCCTGCATGGTTTTGCGGCTGACGCTGAGCTGGTAGTGGTAGAGCGGGAAGAGGATGATCTTGATCGCGATCGTCAGCAGGATGATCGCGATGCCGTAGGCGCCGATGAGCTGCAGGATGCCGACCGAGCTGAGGCTCGAGTAGAGAACGTGCAGGCCGGCCGACAGCGGCACGCCGAAGATCGCCCACCACAGGTCGTGGATAGGGCTCAGGAAGTGGAAGAGTTGCGGGAGATTCATCGGCGCGTCACTCCAGCGCCGGCCGGAGCGGACGAGCGCAGGTCAAGTTTCATGTTGCGGGCATTCGGTGCGGTCTGACGGGTCATGGAACTGGGTCGTAGCCCCCCTTGGCGAAGGGATGGCAGCGGCCAATTCGCCGGATTCCCATCCAGGAGCCGCGGAGCCAGCCGTACCGCTCTACCGCTTCGTAAGTGTAGTGAGAGCACGACGGGTAGTAACGGCAGCCGCCGCCTAGAACGTGAGAAATAGTCAGCTGGTAGCCGCGAATCAGCGCGAGAACGACCGCGGTCACGGCCGCCCCTCCGCACCAGCGCCTTCCAGGCGGCGAGCGAAAGCGTCTCCATCGGCAAGGAGCTCTTCGAACTCGGAGTCCACGGCCGGTGGACGAGCGATAAGGACCACGTCGTAAGTGATTCCACGCGCGCGCAGAGGTGAATCATCCGTCAGCAGGCGCAGCCGCGCCACCTCGCGGAGCCTACGCCGCGCCCGGTTGCGCCGGACCGCTCCCCGGACCTGCCGGGAGACGGTGACACCGACCCGGGACGCCGGAGCCTCGGAGGGCACGGCAAAGCCGACCAGCGTGCGGCCCGAGTAAATCCGGCTGGACCTTAGGACGCGCTGGAAGTCGCGCTGTCGCCGGAGCCGGTCGCGCTTCTTCACCGCCCCGGGGCGGGAATCAGCCCGGGGTGAGCTTGTGGCGGCCTTTCCGGCGCCGGTTCTGGATCAGGCGCGCGCCGGCCGGCGAGCTCATGCGGCGCAAGAAGCCGTGGACACGCCTCCGGTAACGCTTTTTGGGCTGGTACGTTCGCTTGATGGTGGCTACCTCGCGGGGTGATTATGCCGGGCCTGGTCGCGGTCTCAGAACCGCCGACGCCCGAACGCAAGATGATAGCGAAAGCCGGTCCGGGAAGCAGGTGGCAACCTTCGCTTGACACACCCTGTCCGGCCGGCAGCTGTCAGCACAAGGCATACATTCTTTGCCTTGCGACCCCCCGAGGCCTTTGCTATCCTTGCCCGCCGGAAGCGGGCCACAGCCCTTCGACGATCCCTCTTCGCGCTCAACGTTCCAGCACCACTCTTGACACGGCTCACGGTTGGTTTCGTTGTGCGCCAGGCTTCCGCGTTTGTGGAGACACGGACGGCCTCACTCGGCTCCAACGAGATTGAATGAGGCGTTTGGCTCCGGTTATCCACACAAATTCAACAGGGAGCACCGCAGGTTGCAGGCGACGCCGCGCACTCACCTGCCGGGGAGCGGACGCAAGGATCAGCGCCGCCGTTCCCGGCGGGTAAAAAGAGAGAGGCGCGGAGGCCTAAGCCGGGTTATCCACAGGGTTTCCCCGGTTGGGCCGGCGCTCGCCGCCCCTCTGTGGACAACCGCCTCGGTTTGTCCACTGTTTTCCAACCGCCTGCCCCGAGGTCTGCGTCCCGGCCCAGCGCCCGGAATGGACCCGCACCCGCTTTCGAACCACCCCCGTCCCGCCAGAGTTATTCACAGGTCCCGCCTGCCGAGGAGATGTCTAAGAGCGTGAACACCGACACCATCTGGAACGCCGTTCAGGAGGAGCTCCGCTTTCAGCTCGCCAAACCGAGCTATGAAACGTGGCTCAAGAACGCCGTCCTGGTCTCGGCGGACGGGAGCTCGTATCGCATCGGCGTTCCCAGCAAACTTGCCAAGGACTGGTTGGAGGACCGCTTCGCAGGCCTGATCCAGGAGACTCTGCAGGCGGTCACCGGCGGCGAGGTCGAGGTCGACTTCGTCGTCTCCCCGATGGGCGCTCGCACCGCGGTTCTCGACGAACCTCCGCACGGGCTGCTCGAGGACGCCATGCCCGAGGAGCCGACGCCGGTCGTCCAGACCGAGCTCAACGAGAAGTTCAAGTTCAGCAGCTTCGTGGTCGGCAACAACTCCCGCTTCGCCCACGCGGCCGCGAAGGCCGTGTCGGACGCGCCGGGCGAGCACTACAACCCGCTCTTCCTGTACGGCGGCGTCGGCCTCGGCAAGACGCACCTCATGCACGCGATCGGCCACGAGGTCCGGCGCACCTGGCCCAAGAAGCGGGTCTGCTACATGACCTCGGAACAGTTCATGAACGAGGTCATCGCCTCCATCCAGACGGGCCACATGGCCGAGTTCCGGCACAAGTACCGGACGGTCGACGTCCTCTTGATCGACGACATCCAGTTCCTGGCCGGCAAGGACCGGACCAAGGAAGAGTTCTTCCACACCTTCAACGCCCTCCACGAGATCAACAAGCAGATCGTGATCTCGTCCGACCGGCCTCCCAAGGAGATCCCGAGCCTGGAGGACCGGCTCCGCTCCCGCTTCGAGCAGGGCCTGCTCGCCGACATCCAGCCGCCCGACTTTGAAACCCGGCTGGCGATCCTGAAGTCGAAGGTGGGCTCCAACGGTGCCCTCGTCTCCGAGGAGGTGCTCACCTTCATCGCCCACAAGGTTCAGAAGAACATCCGAGAGCTCGAGGGCGCGCTGACGCGGGTGCTCGCCTTCGCCTCCATCCACCAGCGCCAGATCGACGAGGACGTGGCCGCCCAGCTGCTCTCCGACCTGATCCCCGCCGGCGCCCGCAAGCCGATCACGATCGACAGGATCCAGAACGTGGTCTCCAGCTACTACCAGGTCTCGATCGAGGACATGAAGGGCAAGCGGCGTGACAAGCACATCGTCTTCCCCCGCCAGGTCGCCATGTTCCTGGTCAGGGAGGAGACCCCGTCCTCACTCCCCGTCATCGGCCAGGCCTTCGGCGGCCGCGACCACACGACAGCTCTCCACTCGATCGACAAGATCGCCAACGAACTGAAAGAAGACGAGCGCCTTCGCTACGACCTGCAGAACCTGCGCGAGAAGCTGTACGCCGAATGACGGCTTTCCACAGGGCCTCTGCAAACGTCCTGGAGAGGGCGGGCACAACCTGGCGCGAGCCGGCCGGCTCCCCAGCGACTACCCAGGCCGTCCCGGCGCTGGCGCCGGTTTCACATATCCTTTTCCCCCGCTCCGGCGAAGCGGCGGTGAATACGAAATCCACACCGTCCACAGGCCCTACTGTTGGGACTGCTAAGCCTTTCTTTCACGATCGATAACTTGAATTGGGGATAAGGAGCACGCGTTGAAACTCACCTGTCAGCCGAGCACCCTCAGCCAGGCTCTTCAGATCGTCTCCCGCGCCATCTCGACGCGGACGACGCTCCCGATCCTCAACAACATCCTTCTCGAGACCACCGCCGACGGTCTCGCGCTCACGGCGACCAACCTGGAGATCGGAATCCGCAAGCTGGTTCCGGCAGAGATCACGGAGGAAGGCAGCACTACCGCGCCGGCTCGGTTGCTGACGGACTTCGTATCGACGCTGCCCGAGCAGGACCTCTCGATGTCGCTCGACGAGCCGACGCAGACGCTGAATCTGCGCTGCGCCCGCTTCGACACCCACATCAAGTGCATCGAGGCCGACGAGTTTCCGCCCGGGCCTCGACCCGACGAGGGTGATCGCCTGACGATCCCGATCGAAGACCTCCTGGCGTCGATCGAGCAGACCCAAATGGCTGCCTCCACCGACGAGGCGCGTCCGGTGCTGACGGGCGTGCTGCTCCATGTCGACGCCTCCGGCCAGACCCTGGCGGCTACCGATGGGCACCGGCTCGCGGTCCACAAGCTCGCCGCTCAGGCGGGTGCCGAGCTGGACGCCAGGCTGATCATTCCGGCCCGCGCGCTGGCCGAACTGCCACGCGCGTTCCGGGGGGAGACGGGCGAGGTCGAGCTCATCGTCTCCAAGGCGCGCAACCAGATCTTCTTCAGGGCGGGCAGCTCAGAGGTCACTTCCCGCCTCATCGACGGGACCTATCCAAACTACGCACAGGTTATCCCCAACAAGAGCTCGACCAAGATCCGGGTGCCGACCGCGGAGCTCAGCCAAACTGTGCGCGCCGTGTCGCTGTTCGCCCGCGACAGCGCCAACGTGATCCGGATCCGCGGCGAGAACGGCGGCATCGTGCTTTCGGCGACCACCAACGAGGTCGGCGACAGCAAGGCGGAGGTGGCGGCGGTCGTCGAGGGGTCGGAGATCCAGATCGCCTTCAACGCCCGCTACGTGCTCGATGCGCTCCAGGTCATCGGCACCGACGAGGTCGAGCTGGACTTCGACGGCCCGCTCAGCCCGGGTCTGATCAGGCCTCCGGACTCCGATCGCTACCTGTACGTGATCATGCCCGTACGGGTTGCGATGTCCTGAGGGAGGGTGCGCCTTCTCTCCCTTGCCCTTCGGAACTATCGCAACTACGCCCGGCTCGACCTCGAGCCCGGACCGCGCCTGAACATCTTTCTCGGGCGTAACGGTCAGGGCAAAACGAACCTTCTGGAGTCGATCGCGATCCTGGCGCTGTCCAGTTCACCGCGGGCCCGCCGGGACGCGGAGGTCATCGGGCCGGTGGCGCCCGAGGCACGCATCGAGGCCCTGGTCGAGTCTGGTGGCCGGTCCCTCGACCTCAAGGTCGGTTACCGCGAAGAAAAGGGGCGTACCCGGCGCCGGATCGAGGTCGAGGGCGTGGCGCGGCGCGCGGTGGACCTCCCGGGCGTGCTGCGCGCGGTGCTCTTCTGGCCGGACGATCTGAGCCTCGTCAAGTCCGGCCCCGAACACCGTCGCCGCCTTCTCAACCAGCTCCTCGTACAGGTCGAGGGCGGACACGCCGCACAGCTGGCGCGCTACGCACGCGTGCTCGAACAGCGCAACAGCCTGCTCAAGCAGATCGCCTTCGGCGAGGCCGGCACTGACACACTCGACGTCTGGGACCTCGAGCTGGCCGCTCTCGGCGAGCAGATCGCCAGGGCGCGGGCGCGCGCAGTCGAGGAGCTCGAGGTGCGCGCCCGGATGCACCACCAGGCGATCGGTGGCGAGGAGCTCGAGCTCGCATATGAAGGCCCGCCGGCAGATCTCCTTTCCGCGCTGGCTGCCGGGCGCGGCCTTGACGTGCGCCGCGGCACCACCGGCTACGGCCCGCATCGGGACGACATCGCGGTAACCCTGTCCGGGCGCGACGCTCGGGGGTACGCCTCGCAGGGCCAGCAGCGGACGGCGGTGGTCAGCATCAAGCTGGCGGAAGCGGACGTAATCGAGCAGCGGACTGGGGAGCCCCCGGTGCTGCTCCTTGACGACGTGCTCAGCGAACTCGATCCGCGCCGCCGGGAAGCTCTCATGGAGCGCGTCTCGAAGGGCGGACAGGTGGTCGTCACGTCGGCCGAGCCGGGTCCTTTCCCCGATCCCGTGATGGCGGCCGCCGAGGTCAGGTGCATCGAGGCGGGGGTGTTGGTGACCTGTGGATAAGGTTGGAAAAGTCCTCCCCAAGGTCATCGCCGCGCAGCCCCGCAGCCGGCAGATCGGCGAGCTGAGGCTGCGCCTCGCACTCCTCGATATCCTTGGCGCCGACCTCGGGGAAGCATGTGAGGAGGTGCGGCTGCATGGTGGCCGGCTGAGTGTCTCGATCAGCAACCCGGCCCTCGCGCACCAGCTGCGCCTCGACGCCGCCGTCGTGGTCGAAAGGCTGAATGGACTCGGCGTGGCTCGCCGGGTGACCGAGCTCAAGGTGCGCACCGGGCGGGGAGCCCCACGAGATTGAGGCTGAGCCCCGAGCAGCGGGCCGCCGCGTCACTGCTGGAAGGAGCGGTCCGGGTCGTGGCCGGTGCGGGCACCGGGAAGACGGCTGTGATCGCCGAGCGTTACCGAAGGCTCACCGCTGCCGGGGCCAGCCCGGATTCGGTGCTCGTCATGACATTCACGGACCGGGCTGCCCGCGAGATGCGTTCGCGGATCGAGCAGGCGACCGGCCAGCCGGCGCCAGCGGTCGGCACCTTCCACGCGCTGGCCATGGGCTGGCTCCGCGAGGATGGAGCGGCGATCGGGCTTCGGCCCACCTTTCGCATCCTGAACGGGGCTGATCGCTGGATCGCGCTGCGCGAGCTCATGTGGGAAATGGGCGATCCGGCCCTGGTGGCGGATGACCGTCCGGACGACCTGGTCAACCCGCTCCTGAAGGTGATGGAGCGGCTGAAGCAGGAGCTGGTGCCGCTCGACCGCCTGGAAGATTGGTGCGCGGCCAACCCCGGCGACGAGCGGGCGAGCCTACTCGGCGCGGCCGTCCGGCTCTTTCGCGAGCACGCGAGGCGCACCCGATCGGCCGGCCTGCTCGACTTCGACGACCTCCTGGTTGAGGCGGTTCGCCTGTTCGAGGAGGAGCCTCGACTGGCCGCCCGCTACCGCGCCCGCTACCGCCACCTGATGGTCGACGAGTACCAGGACACCAACCTGGCGCAGGAGCGGCTGGTCGAGGTGCTCGGCCGCAGCGCGCGGAGCGTCTTCGTGGTCGGCGACGACGACCAGAGCATCTACCGCTTTCGGGGGGCGGCGCTGGCGAGCATGAACCGCTTTCTCCGCGTCTTCCCCAAGGCGCAGACAGTGACCCTGGGCGTCAACCGCCGGAGCACGCGCTCGATCGTCGAGTCGGCGGCTGCCTTGATCGGGCACAACGAGGGCCGGATTGAGAAGGACCTGCGCGCGTCAGGGCCTCAGGGCGGACCGGTCGTCCGGCTGCGGGCGTCGGATGGCGGCGCCGAAGCCGCCGCCATCGCCCGAGACGCCTCGTCCCTGCATGCGGACGGGACGGCCTGGTCGGAGATTGCCGTCCTCTGCCGCACCCATGCGGTCGCTCGGCCCATCGTGGAGGCCCTGCGCACGCTCGGCGTGCCCCACCGGCAGCTGGGCGCCGGCGGCGTCTTCGACGTCCCCGAGGTCCGCGACGTGATCGCCCTGCTGCGCCTGCTCGGCGATCCGAACGACCTCGTGGCGCTCGCCCGCTGTCTGGCCCGACCTCCGCTCGAAGTCGAAGTTGGCTCTGCGCTCGCATATCTGCGGGAGGTGAAGCCGGTATCACACCTCCAGGCATTGACGGCGTGGCGCCCAACCGCGGCCTGGGCCGAGCAGGTGCTCGAGGTCCACCGGATGGTCAACTCTGCCGGCATCGGCGACCTCTTCTTCGAACTCATGTCCAGAACCCGGCTGCTCGAGCTGCACCGCGCCGACCCGCGCGCCGTCGCCGCGGTCACTCGCTTCGGGGAACTCATCGACGAGTTCTGCGCGTCATCGCCCGATCAGTCGCTGGCAGCTTGGTTGGCGCGGCTCGATCTGCTGTTGCTCTCCGGCTACGACGACGATGCCAGCAGCGGTGACGTGGGGGACGAAGACGCGGTCCGCGTCATGACCATCCACCAGGCGAAGGGACTCGAGTTCGACGCCGTGTTCGTACCGTCGGCGGTCGAGGGACGGCTGCCCCAACCGGCACGCCGCACCGGCTTCGAGCTGCCGTCGGCGATCCTGGAGCCGGCGGTGCGCCGCCGCGAAGACAACATCGCCGAGGAGCGCCGGCTCGCCTACGTGGCGCTGACTCGCGCGCGTCTGCGCGCCGTCCTCTCCTACGCCGCCACCTATGACGGGACGCGCACGTGGCAACCCTCGCGCTTCCTGGCTGAGCTCGAGGCCGGCGGCCGCCTGGGCGACGAAGAGGCACCGGCAGAGCCCACGCCGGATGAGACGCCTGACCGGCGGCGGCGGCGGGGGCAGGGCGGCGACGCGCCCAGCGAGGAGGACGAGCACGTTCTTTCCTTCAGCTCGCTGGCCGCCTATCGCGAGTGCCCGGCCCAGCACCGCTACCGCTACCGGCTTCGCCTGCCGGCGGCAGAGACGGCCGAGGGGCAGTACGGAACGGTCGTTCACGCGGCCCTCATGCGAGCCGGCCGTCAGCGGCGCGACGCCGGTTCGGTGAGCGCCGATGAGGCGGCAGCACTCGTGGAGTCGGAGTGGGCGAAGGTCGAACCCGTCGACGCGCGCCGCCTGCCCGCGTTGCGCCGGCTGTCCGCCGAGCAGGTTCGCCGGTTCGTGGAGGCGGGCGGTTTCGCCAGCGCCCCCGAGCGCGTCGAGGAGCGATTTACAACCACTGTTGACGGCTGGCAGCTCCGGGGGATCATTGATCGAATTGAAGGTCCCCAAGACCCTCCCCCCTCCCAAGAGGGTGGGGGGTGGGCTTTTAGTGGATGGCGAATCGTCGACTACAAGACGGGCAACCCGCTGCCTGCCAGCCGCCTCCGCCGCGACCTTCAGCTCGCCCTCTATGCCCTGGGCGCCAAGCAGGAATTGGGGCTCGACCCGGTCGAGCTCGAGATCGTCTACCTGAAGACGGGCAAGCGCGTCGTCCTGCCGGCGACCGACGAGCTGCTCGACGAGGCTCGGCGGGTGGCGGCCGAGGTGGTGGAGGGGATCCGGGCCGGCAACTTCGAGCCCCGGCCCGAACGCCGGCGCTGCTCGCTCTGCCCTTACCGGCTGGCCTGCCCGGCCGCCCTGTAGCGCTCGGCCAGCTCGAGGCACTCGCGAGCGATGTCGAGGGACGCGTAGGGGCGCGCCAGCAGCGCCTCTCGCTCGCGCATCTCGCCCCAGATCCGGCGTTCGTCGGCGAGCAGCAGCTGGACGGCGTCGAGCAGCTGATCAGGCTTGGGGGCGTAGAGCCCGATCCCGGTCATGGTCGCGAACGTCACGTTGTCAGTCTCCTGGCCGGGTAGGTAGCCGGTCAGCACCAACGGGATGCCGGTCGCCAGTGCCTCGGCGATCGCGCCCGGTCCGGCCTTGGTCACCGCGACGTCGCTGGCCCGCATCAGGTCCGGCATGTAGTCGACGAATCCCAGGACTCGAGTCGGCGTGGCGAAGTGCAGGCGTGAGAGCCGCCTTCTCAACTTCTCGTTGCGCCCGCAGATGGCGATTACCTGCCACGGGTGCTCGTGCCAGGAGAGCGCCCGTACCTGCTGGATGAGATTGCCCGAGCCTTCGCCGCCGGCCGAGACCAGGACGGTGAAGCGTGACTCGTGAAGCCGGAAGCGGCGCCTCAAAGCCTCCTTCTCACCAGTCGCGGGAGGGCGGAAGTGGAGGTCGACCGGCAGTCCGAGCAGGTGCACCTTATCCGCCGCCACCCCGTACTTGAGGCACCACTGCCGCGCGCTCTCAGTCGGCACCACGATCAGATCGGCTTTGGGGTAAGCCCAGCCGCGATGCGCCTCCACCAGGTCGGTGATCACGGTCATCAGTGCGCGCGACCGGCCGGAACGCTGGATCGCCTGGTGAGCGACATGGTTGAGGAGGGGGTGCACGGAGAGCACGACGTCCGGGTCGTGCTGCTCGAGCAGATCGATCAGTGCCGCCCGCACGGTGCGTCCGAAGACGCCCCGGATGGCGGCGAAGCCGGCGCGTGTGTTGGCGCCGTGGTAGACGACGCCCCAGGCCGGCCGCGATCGCTGGATGAGCGGTGAGTAGAGCGAGGCCAGCCGGCGGACCACCGCCGGTCCCTCACCCATCAGGGGGTCGGCGGAGACGACTTTGACCGACGGGGCGATCTCGTTGAGCGCCTGCGTCAGCGCCCGGGCTGCGGCGCGGTGGCCACCCCCGGTGTCCGAGAAGAGGATGAGGACCCGGGTATCGGCTCGAGCCGGCTCCTGTACCGTCCTAGAGCTCTTGGCGCCGCGCCGCCGCCCGCCGCGCGATCCAGCGCATGTTGTAGCGGGCGAGCAGATAGGTGATGACCACCATGGCGCCGATGCCTACAGTCACCCAGAAGACGTTGCTCCGCGCGAGTTCCACGGGGGTCAGGGTCCCGCCGGCGCTGCTGGTGTTCTGCTGGATGATGTAGGCCGCCACGTCGTTGATCTGGGTTGGGGTCAGCTTTCCAGACCAAGCCGGCATCGCGGTTGAAAAGCCGTCGGAAGGCGCCTTGCCGTTCGCAATCACGTCGACAATGTACGCAACCACCGGTGGATCGCCGACCGCGCCCGAAGGCATGCCCGCCAGCTTCTGGAGCGGATTGAGCTTGGGCCCGACTCCTCCTTCAAGGTTGGCGCCGTGGCAGGCCGTGCAGTTCTGGTTGTAGACCTGCTGGCCGTTCTGCGGGTTCCCGGGGAGGGCGGCCGCGCTCGGGCTGGCGCCGCCTGACGGAGCCGGGGAGGCGCCCGCCGACGGCGAGGCGTCCGGCGAGGCAGCGAAGACGCTGATGGTGCCGGCGGCGATGAGACCGCCCAATGCGATCGCGCTGAGGGCGACCAGCAGCTTCCGCAGCAGGGTCACGGGCACCCGAACATGATAGCGGCGCCCCTGAGGGCGACGCCCCGCCGGCAGCCCCTCGCCCAGCCGCGCGCAGGAATAGATCTACAAGCGGTACGTTTTCTAACCAACATGAGCAGCGTCTCGCCGGTCTCCGCTTCCGCCTTGACTTGCTCGTCGCGCCGGTGGCTGGACGGGAGACCGGCGTACCGTGGCTGATTTCGCTCAGAGGCCATCAATGCTGCCGCGCGCCTTGCGCGTGGCTGTGCTGTCCATGCACACGTCTCCCACGGGAGCGCTGGGACAGGGCGCGAATGGGGGACTCAATGTTTACGTCCGAGAGTCATGCGCGGCCTTCGGCCGCCGCGGCATCGCCAGCGACATCTTCACGCGCGTGCCGGCCTCACACCCACCGTCCATCGAGCGTCTGGGTCCGCTGTGTCGCGTGATCAACATCCCGGCCGGCCCCCCAGAGCTCGACAAGTACCAGCTGGTGAGCGAGGTCCAGGCGTTCGCCGACGGAGTCCGCGAGATGGCGGCGGCTGAGCGGGCGAACTACGACATCGTCCACTCCCATTACTGGCTTTCTGGGGCGGCGGCCTGCTCGCTGCGCGGAAATTGGGCAGCGCCCTGGGCTCACACGGCGCACACGCTCGCATTTGTGAAGAACCGCGCGCTGGCGCCGGGCGACCAGCCCGAGCCGCCCTTCCGCGAGATGATCGAGGGCGAGATTGCTCGGAGCGCCGACCTGCTGGTGGTCAACACCGAAGCCGAGGCCGAGGACCTGCGCCGCGCCTACGGCGCCGGTGCGGGCCGGATCGCGGTGGTCGCGCCTGGCGTCGATCTCGACGCCTTCCAGCCTGTTCCACGTTTTACCGCCCGCCGCTGGATCGGTCTCGAAGGCCGCCGGCCTGTCCTCTTCGCCGGCCGGCTCGAGCGTCTCAAGGGCGCGGAAGTAGCGCTGCGCGCCTTCGCCCAGGTCGCTTCCACGCACCCCGACGTCGTGCTCGTCGTTCTCGGCGGTGACAGCCGCACCCAGGGCGAGAGCGAGCGCGCACGCTTGCAGGCGATCGCCGGCGACCTGGGGGTCTCCGATCGCGTCAGCTTCCGGGGATCGGTCGCCCAGCCTGAGCTTCGTGTCTACTACTCAGCCGCCGAGACGCTGCTGATGCCGTCATACAGCGAATCCTTCGGCCTCGTCGGCCTGGAGGCGCAGGCCTGCGGCTGCCCGGTGATCGCGGCGGGCGTGGCCGGCCTGGCCTCGGTCGTGCGTGACGAGGTGACGGGCTACGTGGTTCCGTCTCACGACCCTGCTGAATGGGCTTTCCGCCTGAACAAGCTGCTCGAGAGCCATGACCTTTCGGAACAGATGGGCCGGCGCGCGCGCCTGCTGGCTCAGCGCTTCAGCTGGTCACGGACGGGCGATCGTCTGACCGAGGAATACGAGGATCTCCTCGTGGGGCGCCTCGCCGGGGCCGCCAGCCGGGATCAGCTGGGCGTCCACGCCGGAGTGCGGCAGGAGTAAGGGAAGGCGGCGGCGTCATAGGCTGTCAGCGGCCCCAGCCCGGTGCCGTCGACGTTCATCAGCCACGCTTGCTGGCCATTTGCGGTCAGCTGCAGGAAGGCCAGCTGGTGGCCGTCCGGGGATGGCACGGGATCGTGAATGTTGGCGTCGGCAGGAGCGGGTATCGCGAGCTCCGCGGTCAGTGGACGGGTGGCGGCGTCAGTGACGCTCAACCGGAAGGCGCGGGACAGTGGGTTGCCGTTGACGGGCACGGTCGCGGACAGGAGAACGTGGCGCGAGTCCGCCTGCCAGCGCGGCGGGTCCACCTCGCCGATCGCGACCGTGAGCACGCTGCCCCCACCGAGGAGGTTCTTGATGCGGATATGGGACTGCAGAGGGTCGTTGGTAGCGACGCGGTAGGCGAGACGTGAGCCGTCTGGCGACCAGGCGAGGCCGTCCACGTCGCTCGCCTCGACGCTCACCCGGTAATGGGAGTGCAGCTCGATCGTGTAGCCGCGCACCTCGGTTCCGCCGGCGACATAGACCAGGCGCTGGCCGTCGGGTGAGACGGCTACATCCGTGACGTTGGAGTCAATCACTGCGGTCGCGCCGGTTGCGGTCAGCACCGTCAGCCTGCCGCTGTCCACAAAGGCATAGCCCAGTCCGGGCGCCAGGTAGCCGGCCCAGTCTGCGTGGAAGGGCAGGACCCTCTGGTTGCCGCCGAGGGCGACGTCTGTCCAGACGCCCGTCGGCGAATGCGCCAGCAGGCGTGTCCCGTCCGGCGACCACGTGAAGCTGTCGGCGGCAAAAGGGGTCACCTGGCGGGGGACCCGGCTTTCGTCGACCGCCCAGATGCCCGAGCTGGATTGTCCTTGATCGGCGACGAAGCTGACCCAGTGCCGCAGCGGCTGCGCGGAGCCGGTGCCGAAATCGAGCGAAACGCCGGCGAGGAGCGGGTTGCCATCGATGTCACGAGCGCCCGGAGTGACCGACAGGGAGTAGGTGGTGCCGGGGTCGAGCAGCGTCTGTGGAGCGACGATGGTCCGGCGGGCGTCTTGGGGGTCCCGACGGACGGTGATCGGGATGTAAGGCGAGATGCTTATCGAGCTCTGCAGAGAGGCCAGGTCCATCTCGCGGCTGAATTGGAGGGCGATGTAGCTCGAGGGGTCGACGTTCTGCTCGCGGGAAGCCGGTGCCGACCCGGTGACCGTCGGCGGTGCCTCGGTGGTGAATCTCCAGCTGTGGGCAAGCTGGTTGGGGTGCCCGAGTGCGTCCCGATAGCCGGCGCTCAAGCGCACCGTGTATGCCGTCAGGGGACGCAGGGGCGGGTGCGAGAAGACGAGCGCGGAGGGCGACGTCCAGGTGACGGTCCCGGTGACAGCGGGCTGGATCGAGAAGTGCGCGACCACCGACGCCGTATCGACGGGGCGGTCGAAGCGGATCTGGATGTCGGCGCTGCTGGCGACCTGAGTCGCGTTCCGGGCGGGCGAGATGTCGACGATCTGGGGCGGCGTGTCGCAGCCGGCAGCAAACAGCGCGGCGCATCCGACCGCGATTGCGAGAAGTAGACGAGCAGGGTGATGAAAAACGGCGTCCCGGCGATTCGGTGATCCAGGTGGGTCAGATCCTAGGAGGCGTGGGAGCACCGGAACGAGCGTAGCGGAGCTACGGGAGTGAGGAGCGGACGAGCCGACGACCAACCCCGCGACGCACGTCGCAGGACGCCCGAACGAATAGGTTCCCGCTCGATCGCTTGCGTTCGAGTGGGCCGCCCGCACGGG
>CAZXGB010000015.1:0-21064 GCA_964640005.1 uncultured Actinomycetes bacterium
GGCATGGAGAGCGGCATCGTCGAGTCGATGGACCGCCTCGAACTCCTGCTAGCCACCGCCTGATCCTTAGGTCTTCCCCGAGTTGGTGGGGAGGTGCCGCCCGCCGCAGCGGCTACATAGGGGTCAGAGGGACAGGCCGGCAAGCTTGGCTACCAGCAGCAGGCCCGCGATCGCGATCAGCGACACCCCAGCCGCTCGTTCGGCGCCCTCGCGGAAGGCCTCGCCCACCCGGTGTCCCACGAGGAGGCCGATTTGCGACACCAGGAACGCCTGCAGCGCGATCAAGGCCAGCGCGGGCAAAACCGGCACCCGCGCCAGCCCGAGGGCGAATCCGATCGCGAGCTCGTCAATGCTCACCGAGAGCCCGACCACCACCAGCGCGGTTCCGGTGGCGGTCGCAAAGCGCTCGGCGCGCGCCTCCTCCTTCTCCTCGTCGCCCAGAAGCATGTAGGCGCCAACGCCGGCCAGGGCGGCCACCGCCACGAAGTCGGCGACGGCGCCGATTGCGGCGCCGACCGTGGCTCCGATGACCAGGCCGGCGAGCGGCATGCCGCCCTCGAAGAGCGCGAACAGCAAACCCAAGCGCAGCCGCCGGCGGCCGCTCAGGCCGGCCACTCCGAGCGCTGCCGATACGGCGAAGGTGTCAAGTCCGAGGGGGAGAACGAGAGCGAGCAGCCTCAACCGGCGTTCACATTACTGTGCTTCTTCTCCACAGGCGTTCGCTAACATCCGCAGGTCGACCTAACGTTTTAACGCCCACCTCTAACGGAGACCCACGATTCAGCACTCGTCGTCCAGCGACCCTCAAGCTGCCCCGGCACCTGCGCGCGACAGGACGGTCGTAGTCCTCTACCACCACACGCACTGGGACCGCGAGTGGTGGGCGACCTTCCAGGACTTCCGGTTCCGCCTCGTCCACACGGTGGACAGGGTGCTGGCGACGCTCGAGCAGGACCCTGAGCTCCGGTGCTTCGTGCTCGACGGCCAGAACATCATCCTCGAGGACTACCTCGAGATCCGGCCCGAGAACCGCGAGCTGCTGGTCCGCCTGATCAACGGGGGACGCATCCACGTCGGGCCCTGGTATGTGCTCGCCGACTCCTTCCTCACCTCCGGAGAGGCGGCGGTCCGGAACCTGTGGATGGGCGAGCGAGTCGTCCGTTCCCTGGGCGTGCGCTCGCGGACGATCGGCTACCTGCCCGACCAGTTCGGCCACATCGGGCAGATGCCGCAGATCCTGCGCGGATTCGGCATCGACTCGGCCGTCGTCTGGCGCGGCTTCGGTGCGCCTCCACCGGCCGCCCGGCTCGGCGATCGGCCCCTTGGGGAGGCCGGCCAGCACCTGAGCTACCCGCGGCTCTACAACGACGACGGGCGCTTTCCGTCGGAGATGCAATCGGAGTTTCGCTGGCAGGCGCCGGACGGGGCGGAGGTCTACGGCATCTACCTGGCGCTCGAGTACTACCGGTCGCACAACAAGCGATTCCCTGACGAGCCCGAGCGCGAGCGTGCCGAGGCGGTCGAGAGGCTCCGGCAGTACGCCGAGCACATGCGGCCCTATGCGGCTTCAGGGGTCATCCTCGAGCCCTACGGCGGCGATCACCTACCGGTCGATCCGCGCCTGTCGAGAACCGTCGCGCAGGTCGGTGAGGAAGTCGGCCGGGATGGCATCGAGTACCGGCTGGGCTCGCTCGAGGAGTTCCTGGGGATGGTCCGCGAGCGGCTGCCGCGGCCCGAGGCGACGTGGCGCGGCGAGGGTCGCGCCTACGGCCGGAAGGCGCACCTGCTGCCCGGCGTGCTCTCGGCGCGGCTTCACCTGAAGCGGTTGAACCGGGACGCGCAGTCCCAGCTCGAGCGCTACGCAGAGCCGCTCCAGGCCTTCAACTGGAGCGAGGGCGGCCGCTACGAACAGGAATACCTGTGGCTGGCCTGGAAGCACCTGCTCCAGAACCACCCGCACGATTCCATCTGCGGCTGCTCGATCGACCAGGTGCACCGCGAGATGCTGCCCCGCTTCGCGCAGGCGCAGCAGGTGGGCGAGCTGCTCGCGATGCGGGCGGCCGACGAGCTCTGGGCGGGCATGGAGCAGGGTTCGGATCCGGTAGACGCTCAACCGCTGGTCGTCTTCAACCCTCTCAACTGGAAGCGCACCGACGCCGTCAGCGTCCGGCTCTGGACGCGATATGGAGTGAACGAGAGGGAGTGGCTGCTCCGCGCTCCGAATGGGGAGGAGGTGCCGTTCCAGGCTCGGCCGGAGCCGAGCGGCAAGCTGCTGCGCGTCGAGCACAACGACTGGACCGAGGTCACATTCGTCGCCCGTGATCTGCCCGGGCTCGGCTGGCGGCGATACGTTCTCGAGCGGCGCCCGCGCCCAGTGCCCACGCGGGTTCGCACGTACGGCGTGGCCGGAGTGGTGGCGCGCGACAAGGGCGCCGACGACGTCTCCGGGCTCCGCGTCGGCCCGGGGCTCCTCGAGAACGAGCACCTGCGGGTGGCGGTAGAGCCGTCGGGCACGCTGCACGTGGTCGATCACATAAGCGGCCTCGAGTACCGAGGTCTGAACGGCCTGCGGGACGGCGGCGACGAGGGCGACACCTACGCCTACTCGGCGCCGGTCAGCGACCAGGTGCTGACCCATGACGGCCACGCAAAGGTGACCCTGCTGGAGCCGGGTCCGGCGCGCGCCACGCTTCGCGTCACCCGCGAGTGGGCGCTGCCCTCGGGTCTGACGGCGGACCGCCTCAGCCGTTCTCCCGAGTACGTCCCGGTCACCGTCCACAGCGACGTCACGCTGGCGGCCGGGTCGCGGCGCATCGACATCCGAACCCATTTCGTCAACCCGGCGCGCGACCACCGGCTTCAGGCCACCTTCCCGCTCGGCGCGCCGATCCTGCACTCCAGCGCGGAGAGCGTGTTCGAGGTCGTGGATCGCCCGGCGGCGCTCCCGAAGGGTGAGCGCGGCTCGGCCGAGCCTGCCGTTCCAGAGCACCCTCAGCAGGCGTTCTCCAGCGTGAGCGACGGCGAGCGCGGGCTCACGATCGCCAACCGCGGGCTGCCCGAGTTCTCCGCCTCCCCGGACGGAGTTCTGGCCCTCACCCTTCTGCGTTCGGTCGGCTGGCTCTCGCGCGAGGACTTCCTGGCGCGTGTCGGAGGTGCCGGACCGGCCATCGAGACACCCGAGGCGCAGATGCTGGGTGAGGTCGAGGCGCGCTACAGCATCGTGCCTCACGCCGGCCGCTGGCTCCAGGCGCGCTCGCACATGCAGGCGCACGCTTTCAATGCCGAGCCGCTCGCGGTGCCGCTCGAGATGCAGGGCTTTCCCATCCAGCCTCCGCTTCCCGCGCGCGCGGAGCCGCTTCCCGCCGAGGGCTCCTTCGTGGAGGTCGTCGGAGACGTGGTGGTGACCGCTGTCAAGCGCGCGGAGGACGGCGACCGGCTGGTCATCCGGCTGCTCAACGAGTCGCCGAACGAGGCCGCCGTCCGGCTGCGGACGCGCCGCCCGTTCCAGCGGGCGCTGTTGCTCAACCTGGCCGAGGAGGAAATCGGCCGCCTCGAGCGCTACCTCGACGGCTGGCTCGACTTCGCGCTCGCCCCCTGGCGGCTGGTGACGATTGGGTTCGACTTCTGAGACAACGACGCCCACAGCGGGCGTCATCGAGGGCTTCTACGGCCGCCCCTGGTCCTGGCCGGAGCGCGAGCGGATGGCCGACTTCATGGCTGCCAATGCCCTCAACTTCCTGACTTACGCCCCTAAGAACGACCCCCTGCACCGCGACCGCTGGCGCGAGCCCTACCTGCCGGACGAGGTCGAGCGCTTCGGCCGCTTCGCTCGCCGCTGCGACCGGCTGGGGATCGAATTCGCCGTCGGGGTCAGCCCGCTGAGGTTCGATTACCGCTCGGACAGGGACTTCGATCTGCTCTGGGACAAGCTCGCCGTCTTCGCGGCGGCCGGCATCCGCAGCTTCGGGCTGCTCATGGACGACATGCCGGCCGTGGAGCCGGCGCCACAGGTCGAGCTGGTGAACACCATCTGGGAGCGCCTCCGCGAAATAGGCGCCGACCGGCTCACGTTCACGCCCACGGAATACTGCGGCAGCGGCTGCTCGCCGTACCTGGAAGCTCTCGGGCAAGGGCTCCATCCCGATGTCGACGTCTTCTGGACCGGCCCGGCCATCTGCTCACCCGCGATCCCCGTCGAGCACGCCCGGACCGTCGCCGCCACTCTCCGCCGGCGGCCGCTCATCTGGGACAACTACCCGGTCAACGACCTCGAGATGTGTCACGACCCGCACCTGCAGCCCCTGACCAGCCGCGATCCCGAGCTGTTCACCGCCGTCAAAGGGGTGGTCTGGGCCGGCGGTACGGGCGCCGAACTGCCGAAGGTGGCGCTCGGCACATGCGCCGAGTACGCCGCCGACCCGGCCGGATACGATTCCGCCTCCGCCTGGCTCAAGTCGCTGCTCGCGGTCACCGGAGATCCCGAGGACGCGCGCGCGCTGGCCGTCCTCGCTCAGCTTTCCTGGCGCTCGGCGCTGGAGCCGCGCGCTCTGCCGCCCAATGATTTCTCCGCCGCCGCTGAGCGCTTCTGGCTCCGCTGGGATGCGGGCCAGCACGAAGCGGCGCTGTCCGACATGCACGCCGAGGTGGCGGCGCTCCGAGCGGCCGGCGAACGGCTCCGGCGGCTGGCCAACCGCCGTCTTCGGCGCGAGGTGAGGCCGTGGGCCAGCAAGCTGATTGGTTGGGCCGATGTAGCCGCTGTGGCACTGGACCGGCTGGAGACCGGCGATCCCGCGCTCCGCCGGCTCGCGCTCGACCGGATACGGCGCAACCGTGCCAACTTCGCCTTCGTCCTCGGCGACCAGGTCGAGGTCTTCGCCCGCCGCTGCCTACAGCTTTTGCGTCCGGTTTTGCTCGCGTCTTCGTAGCTTCCAGGGGGTGATTCCCCTCCGTCAGGCGGCCGAGCGCATGCGCGGCCGGCGGGTTCTTGTGGTCGGGGATCCCATCCTCGACACCTTCATCAGCGGCACCGTCGACCGGCTCTGTTCGGAAGGCCCGGTTCCTGTCGTCGTCAAGTCCGGCGAGGAGGATGTGCCGGGCGGTGCCGCCAACGTCGCCGCCAACATACAGTCGCTTGGCGGGATCCCGGTGCTAGCCGGGCTCGTCGGCCGTGACCAGGCGGCGGGCCGGCTGCGGGCGGCTCTCGCCGTCCGTGGGCTCGAGAAGGAGCAGATGCGGCTGGTCGAGGACCCCAACCGCCCGACCCCACACAAGTCGCGGCTGGTCGCGGGGGGACAGCTGCTTGCCCGGTTCGATCAGGAGCCCGGGGGACCGGTCGGCCCGCCCACAGCCCTCCGCCTCGCCGGCGTGATCGAGGCGGCCCTTCCGGACTGCGACGTGGTAGTTGTCTCCGACTACGGCTGCGGCACGCTGGACCGGGTCGTCCTCGACGCCCTGGTTCGCGCGCGCGCCGCTCGCTCATGCCCGCTGCTGGTCGATGCCAAGGATCTGGCGCGCCACGCTCCGCTGCGGCCGACCCTGGTGACGCCGAACCTGGGCGAGGGCCGGCGACTGGCGGGCTCGGCAGGCACGCCTCTCGAGGTGGCCGACCGCGTTCGCAAGCGCTCCGGCGCCCAGTGGGCCCTCGTCACGATGGGCGGCGAGGGAGCCGCGCTGGCGTCGGCCTCTGGAGAGCGATCGGTCCTCCCCGCGTGGCCGGTGCAAGCCGTGAACGAGGTCGGTGCCGGCGACTCGCTCATCGCCGCGGCCGCCCTCGCCCTTGCGGCTGGCGCCTCGGTCGACGATGCGGCGCGGGTCGGCATGGCGGCGGCGGCCGCGGCAGTGGCGAAGCCGGGCACGGCGGTCGTCGCGCCTCAGGAACTGACCCAGCGTCTGCGCATGATCGCCGTGGGCGACGAGCGGCGCGACGCGCTCACCGCCCAGCGGCTGGCCGAGCTGCTCGAGCCCGACCGCCGGCAGGGGCGCCGCATCATCTTTACTAACGGTGTCTTCGACCTCCTGCACGCCGGTCACATGGGCTTCCTGCGACGCGCCCGGGAGCTCGGCGACGTGCTCGTCGTCGGCGTCAACAGCGACGCCAGTGCGCGCGGCCTGAAGGGTCGAGGGCGTCCGATCAACGGCGAGCGCGAGCGGCTGGCCGTGGTGGCCGGGGTGGCAGGAGTCGATCACGCGCTCCTCTTCGACGGCCTGACCGCGGAGACCATCATCCGAGTGCTCCGGCCGGACGTGTTTGTCAAAGGCGGTGGTCGCGACCTCGACGACATCGCGGAGGCGTCCATCGCGCGCGAGGTGGGTGCGGAGGTTGTCGTCCTGCCCCTGGTCGCGGGCTTCAGCACAACCAGCCTGATCGGGCGGATCAGAGAGGAGACGGTGGAGACCCGGAATGCCGCTGGTTGACGTTCTGATCCCCACGTGCGGAAGGCGCACCGGCCTGGCGGTGACCCTGACCAGCCTCTACTGCCAGACCTTTCGCGACTTCCGGGTGACGATCAGCGACCAGTCCGAGGAAGGCGAGGTTTCGACCGCCGGCATCGAGTTCGAGACGCTCGTCCGAGCAGTGCGGCGGCGCGGAAACGAGGTGCGCGTACACCGGCACCTGCCGAGGCGGGGGATGGCGGAGCAGCGCCACTTCCTGCTTCAGCAGGCCGAGGCTCCTTACGTCCACTTCCTGGACGACGACGTCCTGCTCGACCCACCCGTGATGGGAAGGATGGTGGAGGTCATCCAGCGGGAGGGCTGTGGTTTCGTCGGCTGTGCCGCGCCCGGCCTCCAGTTCCTGGACGACGTGCGCCCCCATCAGCAGCGGATCGAGCTCTGGGAGGGGCCGGTCCAGCCGGAACCCTTCGAGCCGGGCCGGATCCCCCTCGAGCGCCATCACGTCAACAGCGCGGCCAACGTTCTCCATCTGGAGGAGCGCCTGGCGCCGAACGGGGAGACGGTGCGCTACAAGGTCGCCTGGGTAGGTGGGGCAAATGTTCTCTTCGACCGGTTGAAGCTGGCCGAGGTCGGTGGCTTCTCCTGGTGGGACCGTCTTCCCACCAACATGGCCGGCGAGGAGGTGCTCGCCCAGTTCCTGCTCATAAGGCGCTACGGCGGGTGCGGGATCCTGCCCGCCGGGACATACCACCTCGGCCTTCCGACAAACATCGAGGATCGGTCGCACGATGCCGCCGCGCTCTTCGACGAACTGCTGCGCGAGCCCGTGACGTGGACATCGGCGGGGCGTTGATGCCCCTCGTTCCGGAGGCGCGGAAGATCGCGGTGCTTCGAGCGAACGCGCTCGGCGACCTCATCTTCTCGCTCCCCGCGCTTTACTCGCTGCGGGCCGCCTACCCCAGCTCGGAGATCGTCCTGCTCGGACGGCAGCTCCATCGCGAGCTGCTGATGAGCAGGCCCTCTCCGGTCGACCGGGTCGAGGTCGTGCCGCCCATTCCGGGCCTCGTGGACGGCCCCCGAGGAGAGGGCGAAGAGCCGGACCGGTTCCTGGAACGGATGCGAGCGGAGCGCTTCGACGTGGCCGTCCAGATGCACGGTGGAGGCGGCACATCGAACGCTTTCCTGCTCCGGCTCGGGGCTCGCCTGACCGCCGGGATGCGGACGCCCGAAGCGAGCATGCTCGACCGCTGGATGCCCTACGTCTACTACCAGCCGGAGGTCATGCGCTACCTCGAAGTGGTGTCGCTGGTCGGCGCCCCGCCGGTGACCTTCCAGCCCTCCTTGCCGGTGACGCCGCAAGACCGCGCCGAGGCGACTGAAGAGATCGGATTGCGGGGCCCCTATGTCGTACTTCATCCGGGCGCCAGCGACGCGCGCAGGCGGTGGCCGGCGGCGGGGTTCGCCGAGGTTGGAGACCGGCTCGTCGAGGCCGGGAACCAGGTGGTCGTGACAGGCACCGAGCCCGAGCGCCGGTTCGTGGAGGAGGTGTTCGAGCGCATGCGGGTCAAGCCGCGGCGGGCCGTCGACCAGCTCTCGCCCGGAGGCCTGGCCGGACTTCTCTCAGGCGCTGTGCTGCTCGTGTCCAACGACACCGGTCCGCTCCACCTCGCCGATGCGGTGGGCGTCCGGACCGTCGGCATCTACTGGTGTGGAAACCTCGTCAACTGCGCGCCCTTCAACCGCACGCGGCACCGGCCGCTGGCGTCCTGGCGCATCCACTGTCCGCTCTGCGGAGCCGACTGCACGGTGAATCGCTGCGATCACCAGGTCTCGTACGTGGCCGATGTGCACAGCGAGGAAGTGGTTGCCGCCGCACTCAACCTCATCGGGGCCGGTTCAATCGCGGCCTAGCTCTTTTGCTGACTTTGTTGCAGGGCGGCCGGTACCGGTCATGAGATGGCAGGACCCAACTCCGAGAAGTCGAAGGCGCCCAGACACGTCTATCGGGAGTTGAGGCGGGCCGGCGTCACTCGCGAGGACGCCGAGCAGATGGCGCGCGAGTCAATTCCCAAGCGCCGGGTGCCGCCGCCGGAACGACCGGATGAT
Source organism: uncultured Actinomycetes bacterium (assembly GCA_964640005.1). Classification (GTDB taxonomy): domain Bacteria; phylum Chloroflexota; class Dormibacteria; order Dormibacterales; family Dormibacteraceae; genus CAZHAC01. The sequence continues at coordinate 8,500 of CAZXGB010000015.1, forward strand.
GTGCGCACGACTGAAAAGGGCGGGTGGGCGAGTAAAGAGTGAGCGCTTCTCGCACCAGGGGTGACCGATTCCCGCACTTGCATGGGGAGCACGATGCCGGCTGCCTGACTTTGTACATGGCGGCCGGCCCAGGCTACGACCCGAGTTACTACCGGGCTCTCCTGAAGGACGTCGAGCGCGACCTGGCGGTCGATATGGACGAACGGCATCGCGTCCGGCTCGACGTCGAGATGCGGCAGGTGCGTCAATTCCTGGATGACGTGCGTCCACCCGGCCTGCCGCTGGCAGTCTTCAGCTGCGCTCCCGACGGCATCTTCGACGCGCGCCGCCTGGAGGAGGACGTCCACACCGAGGGCTTCTTCGACACCCGTTTCCACCTCGGTCACCTGGAGGAGCAGCTGCGCCGGCACCCGCCGGCGCTGGTGGTGGTGACGGAGAAGGACAAGGCGAGACTCTTCGCTGTGGTGCTCGACGACGTGCGCGAGCTGGACGAGATCGAGGGCGAGAAGGTCAGAGACACCAAGCGCCAGGGCCCCGACTCTTCGCGCCACCACGTGAAGGAGCAGCAGCGCCAGAACATCAAGCGGGTGATCGACCGCCTGATGCACACCGGAATCCGCGGCCTCGGTCTGGAAGCGCTCTACGTGGCCGGCCCGGTGGCGGCGCGCTCGCAGTTCATCGACGAGCTTCCCCAGCCTCTGCGCAAATCGCTTCGCGGAGAGCTCGAGGTTCAGGTCGGCATCGATTCCGAGGAGCTGGCCGACCAGATCCGCGCGCTTACGTAAGGTCGGCGGACGATGAATGGCGGCTAGAGAGTAGGGTGTCGCCATGCAGCATCCGATCACCGGCGTTCTCGCCGCCAGTGTTACGCCCCTGACTGACGGCGGCAGCCGCCTCGACGAAGCCGCTTTCGCCCCCCTCACTGACTTCATGGCGGGCTCTGGACTGGACGGACTGCTCGCCATGGGCACTACCGGCGAGGGCATCCTCCTCGACGAGGCGGAGCGGCGCCGCGTCACCGAGTTGTTCGTCGCCGCGTCGGCGGGCCGGCTCAAGGTGATCGCTCACGCCGGCGCCCAGACGACCCGGACGACCGCTGCCATCGCCGCCGCCGCCGCGGAAGCGGGCGCCGACGGAGTGGCGGTGATCGGCCCGCCCTACTTCGCGCTCGACCGGCGCTCGATCGTCGAGCACTTCTGCGCCGCCGCCGAAGCTTGTGCGCCGCTGCCTTTCTACATCTACGAGTTTGCGGCCCGCAGCGGGTACGCGGTTCCGCTGGAAGCGATCGCCGAGATTCGCGACCGCTGCGACAACCTGGCCGGCCTCAAGGTTTCGGACGCACCCTGGGAGCGGTTCGAACCCTATCTGCTCGAAGGTCTATCGATCTTCGTCGGGCCCGAGACGCTGATCGCGCGCGGCATGGCGCGGGGTGCGGTGGGCGCGGTTTCCGCCCTTGCCTCGACTCTGCCCGAGCTGGTGATCGAGGCTGTCCGCACCGGCGCACCCGAGGCGTCCGAACGCTGCGGGCAGGCGCGAGACTTGATCCAGCGGTTCCCGCTCCACAGCGCGCTGAAGACGCTGCTCGCCCGGCGTGGAGTGCCGATCAGCAGTGACGTCCGGGCTCCGCTGCGGACACTGACCGAGAGCGAGGCGACCGAGTTCGAGGCTGCCGGCAGGGAGCTGCTGGCGGGGATCGGCGCGCCCGTCTGAGGAGTCAGCAACGCCGCTCGTAATCGTCTTCCCATTCAGTCCGATCCTGGCCCAGGTCGGCCCCCTAAGCGTCCGCTGGTACGGGCTGGGTTACATGGTCGCGTTCCTGGCCGGCCTCTGGCTGGCCGGCCGCCATCTCCGCGAGCGGGGAATCAGCTCCGCCGTCTTCGAGCGAGTCTCCTTCTGGACGATCGTCGCCGGCCTCGTGGGCGCCCGCCTCTACTTCGTGGTCCAGAACGACCTGGGCTGGTACCTGCGCCATCCGCAGCACATCCTCGCCGCCTGGGAGGGAGGCATGGCCTACTTCGGGGCCGTGATCGCGGCTCTCGCGACGGTGTTCGTGCTGGCCCGCAGAGAGAGGCTCAACTTCTGGCTGATAGCCGATGGAGCCGCGCTTTTCGCTGCCATCGGGCAGCCGATCGGCCGGATCGGCAACATCTTCAATGGCGACATCCTGGGATACGCCTCCAACCTGCCCTGGGCCATCCAGTACACCGACCCCAACACCTTTGCGCCCTCGCGTGACATCGCCTACCAGCCCGCCAATCTTTACGAGCTGCTGGTCGCTCTGGGCATCCTCGTCGCGGTCCTGCTCATCCGCTCACGCATCAGGATGCGGCCGGGTGGTCTGATCCTGACCTATCTCTGGCTCTACGCGTCCACCCAGTTCTTCGTGTTCTTCCTGCGTGCCAACCCGCCGGTGCTGTTGGGGCTGAAGCAGGCGCAGTGGACGAGTCTCGTCCTGCTCGCGGCGCTGGTGCCGCTGACGCTGTGGTGGCGGTCACGGGCCGGTAGCGACCAGGGCCTGGCCGGGGGCGAGGCCGAGCCGGCCCGCGCCTCTCAGCGCGCGCTGGACTGAGGACGCCGGCGGGCGCCCTCGGCAGGAGGGGGTGCGATGTCGGCGATGCGGATCCGGACGTCGACGACGGGCGCGCCGCTCGGGCCGCAGATGACGGGGTTGAGGTCCATCTCGGCGATCTCTTGGTGGGCCTCGACCATCGCGCTGACTCGCAACAGCACGTCGATCAGCGCTTCGACGTCGGCCCGCGGCCGGCCGCGGTAACCGCGCAGTAACGGGTAGGTCTTGAGCCCCTCGATCATGCCCTGGGCCTCGCCGCGCGTCAGCGGCGTGAGCCGGACCTGAACGTCCTTGACGAGCTCGACGGCCGTGCCGCCCGCGCCGCAGGCGAGCACCGGTCCGAAGACCGGGTCCTGGACCACGCCCACGATCATCTCGACGCCCTGTTCGACCATCGCCTGAACCAGGAAGCTCTCGACCGGCTTGCCGGCGGCGGCCAGCCGTTCGGCCATCGCTTCCGCTTCGCGGCGCACGGCGCGTGGCCCCTTCAGCCCCAGCGCGACCGCTCCCGCATCGCTCTTGTGAAGCAAATCGGGTGCCATCGCCTTGAGGACGAGCGGCCCGGGCCCCAGCCGGCGCGCCGCCGTCGCCGCCTCGCTAACGGTTTGCGCCTCGGCCCAGGGCGCCAGCTCGATTCCGTAGCAGGCGAGCAGCGCCGCCGCGTCACCGAATGGGAGCCAGCGACCTCCGCCAGCCAGCGCGCGAGCGATGATCAGACGGGCTTCCGGCCGGCGGAGGCCGTCGGGCTCGACCACCTCCTCGCCGGGGCGCTGGCGCCAGTCGACCCACTCTCGAACCCTTGCCAGGGCGCGTGCCGCGTCTTCCGGGAAGGTGAACGAGGGTATCTTTCGTCCAGCCAGCAGGCGGCTCTCGCGGTGCATAACCACGAGCAGGACGGGCTTCTGCTGGCGTACGTCGTCGGCCGCCTGCTTGATCGCGGCCACCACCTCGTCGGCGCGCTCGGCCAGAGGTGGGATGAAGATCACGATCAGCGAGTCGACGTCGTGTGACTCGGCGAGCAATCCGATCGCGCGCGCGTACTGCTCGGAGGTCGCGCTCGCGATCATGTCCACGGGGTTCGCCAGCGAGGCCGCGGGCGGCAGGAACTCTGCCAACCGGCTGGTCGTCTCCGAGCTGAGCACCGGCACCTCGAGGCCCCCCGCTTCACAGGCATCTGCGCAAAGGATCCCGAGCCCGCCTGCATTGGTCACTATGCCGACCCGCCGGCCGGCGGGCAGAGGTGCGTTGACGAGCAGCGACGCAACGTCGAAGAGCTCGCCCAGGCTTTCCGCCCGGATGACGCCGGCCTGCCGGAAGAGGGCGTCGACAGTTACGTCGGAGGCGGCAAGCATTGCCCCGGTGTGCGAAGAGGTGGCGCGCGAGCCGGCCGGGGAGCGGCCGCTCTTGACGGCGAGGATCGGCTTGCGGCGGGCGACCCGGCGGGCGATCCGCGAGAACCGGCGCGGGTTGCCAAAGGACTCCAGGTAGAGCATCACCAGGTTGGTGTTCAGGTCCTCTTCCCAGAAGTCGAGGAGGTCGTTTCCGGAGATGTCGGCCTTGTTGCCGACGGAGACGAAGGCCGAAATCCCGAGGCCGACTTCGGCCGCGTGGTCGATCACCGCCAGGCCGAGCGCGCCGCTCTGGGACATGAAGCCCACCCCGCCGGGGGGCGGAACATTGGGGGCGAAGGTCGCGTTCAGGGGTCGCTCGGGCGCGGTGCTCAGGATCCCCATGCAGTTGGGCCCGATCAGGCGCATGCCGGCTGCCCGGCAGACCGCCACCAGCTCCTCCTGGCGAGCGCGCCCCTCGGGCCCCGCCTCGGCGAAGCCGGCCGAGATCACGACGAGCGCTCGCACCCCCTTCTCAGCGCACTGCCGGGCGACCTCCACAACCTCCGGCGCGGGCACCACGATGACCGCCAGGTCGACCGGCCCCGGAATCTTGCCGACCTCCGGGTAGGCGAGCACCGACTGCACGACAGGGTGGGGGCTGACCGGGTAGACGGGCCCTGGGAAGCCCGAGCGGAGCAGGTTGGCGAAGACCTCGCCTCCGATGCTGCCGCGCTTGCTGGAGGCGCCAACCACGGCGATCGCCGCCGGCTCCAGAAAGCGCTGCAGGGCCGCAACCGCAGCCTGCTTCGAGCGCTCCTCGAATTCGTTCAGGGCGGCAGGCGTGAGAGAGGTGGGTAGCTCGACCTGGATGGTGCCGTCGACTGTTCGCGAGCGGGCGGGAAACCCGCTGTCGTGGAAGACCGCCAGCATCTTTTGGTTCTCGGGCAGCACCTCGGCATAGAAGATCGAGATCCCGGCTCGGTGGGCCTCATCGGCGAGCAGACCGAGCAGGATCGTGCCCAGCCCGTGTCCCTGGAGTTCGTCCGCGACCGCGAACGCCACCTCGGCGCGATCGGGGGCCGTGCGCATGTACAGCCCGTGGCCCACGATCACCTCCGGCTCGCCGCGCAGCGCGAGGAGACCGTGCCGGTCTACGTAGTCGACATCCGTGAAGCGGCGAGCTGCCCAGTCGAGATCGCGGACCGGCGAGAAGAAACGGAAGACGCGCGACTCGTCGGAGAGGCCGGCCAGGAACGCGGCCAGCCGCTCGCGGTCCTCCGGCACGACGGGACGGATGTGCACGGTCGAGCCGTCGCGGAGGACGGCGTCCGCGTCCAGGTACGACGGGTACCGCACCTGACGCCCAGCAGTCTCACCACGGTTGCCGGCGACCACTCTCCTATGAGCCTAAGGTCTGTTGCGGAGCTTGTTGCTCTGGTCGGTGTACTAAGCAGACATGAAGCTGACACGTCTCGCTCTGGTTGGCGCCGCCGGGGCTGCGCTCGCGTACTTCCTCGATCCTGAACAGGGCGCGCGCCGCCGGCACATGGCGGCGGATCGCACCGGTGCCTTCCTCCGCCGGGGGCGGCGGGAGGCGACCCGGCGCGCCGAGTTGTTCGTCGAGCGCGCGATCGGGGCTCCGCTCGACGCCGTCTCCGAATTGAAGCCGGCCGACTATGACGACGTGACCCTCTCCGAGAAGGTGAAGACCTACCTGTTCGCCGAACCGCGCTACGACGGCCGGGTCAACGTGTCCGTGCAGTACGGCGAAGTCGTGCTGATCGGCGAGGTCGAGGATCCTGACGATGTCGTCAAGAGGGTCAAGAAGGTGAAGGGCGTCGGCCCGATCAGGAACCTGCTGCACCGCCCGGGACAGCCGGCCCCCCACATGGCCTAGCGCGAGTCGATTCCTGCCGCCTCTCCGGCGAGCAGTGCGGCGCCCCGGATGCCCGCCTCTTCAGCGGCGGCCATCTCGTAGCGTCCGAGCGCGCTGCGCTTATGGCGGCGCACCACCTCCGGCCGCGCCCCGCCGCCGGTGACGATCAGCCGGCGGTGGGGCCCGGCGAGCTCGTCCATTGCTCTGAGCAAGGTCTCGGCTTTCTGGGCGAGGGCGGCCACGACCGACTCGACAGCTTGGGATTCGAGGTCGAGGCCGGCCAGCAGCTTGCCGCTGGGAAAGCCACCGACAAGCGACATCAGGCCGGGGACCACGTGCCAGCCGACGTTGAGGCCGCGCGCAACGGCGCTTGCGACCACCGTCTGCGGCACGGGCGGCCGCACGCCGCGGACGAGCGCCTCCGCCGTGCCGCAGGAGTCGAGGACATCGCCCTCCGCAGCAGCGCCGGCGCCGAAGGCCGCGCAGGTATGGTCATGGCCGGCCACCGTGAGGACGGCGCCCTTCACGAGCGCTGTCGTGGCGCGGCCGGCCGGCGTCCCGGCGACGACCGGCTCCGGCAGGAAGCCCGGGGGCGCGCCCGTCCACCGCAGAGCCTCGTCCCACCAGCGCGGCCCGGCGATTTCGAGATAACCGGTCCGCGCGGCCAGTGACAGCTCGGCCACCTGGGCGCCACCAAGACGGTAGACGACCCATTCGGGCAGGCTGAGCCAGCGCGCGCCGCGGACGCCCTGCTCGGCCGCCAGATGGGCGTGCTTCACGATCGAGCAGGTCGTGGTCGTGGGCAGACCCGTGCTGGCCGAGAACTCCGGCAAATCGACCCCCAGACGTTCGGCCTGTGCCGCTCCCCGCGTGTCGTACCAGGCGATCACAGGCGCCACCGGCTCATCGCCGGCCCCGAGCAGCACGCCGGCCTCAGCCATCCCGGTGACGCCGACGGCGACGATGCGCACGCCCGCCGGTCCGGCCGCGATCGCCGCCCGCACAGCCTCGAGGACGGCACTGACTATGTCCTCCGCGTTTGCCTCGGCCCCCGTAGGTACGCGCCGCCATGGTGTGGGAACGTGCTGAGCGGGATGCTCGCGGCCGTCAGGCTCGACGACCGCCGCCTTGCACCAGGTGGTGCCGACGTCGATCCCAATCAGGCAGTCGTGGCCGCCCGTGTGTGCACGCTTCACGGGTTCAGGTCGACTTCGATCCGTTTCATGCGAGCTCGGCGGCCCGGCGGGGGTCGAAGTCGCCTGGGACAGGGTGCTCTACGCTGGCGGTCGCGACGCGCACCGCATACGCGAACACCTCCGGTAGCGGCCGGCCGTTCTCGAGGCCCCAGCCGAGCACTGCCGCGAAAGAATCGCCGGCCCCGATCGGGTTGACGGCGCGCACGCGAGGAGCCGGAATCCAGAGCGGCGGACCGAGACCAGCCAGGGCGGCGCCCTGCTCGCCGGCTGTGACGGCCGCCACCAGCGCGCCTTCCGCCACCAGTCCCTCCGCCGCCCCCAGGCTCCGCTCGCGCGCATCCCGCCCGACCGTCACCGGCTGTGACCCGGCGGTTCCAAGCGTGCTTTCCGCCTCCAGCAGGTTCGGCTTGACCAGGTCGGGCTTGACCTCGAGCGCTTGCTCGAGAAGCGCGCCCAGGGCGTCGACCACGACCCGCCCGCGGCGAGCGTGCGCGAGCTCCACCAGCTCGGCGTACCCGAAATCCGGGCCGCCCGGGGGCAGCGTCCCGCTGCAGATGAGCACCTCTCCTTCCTCGAGCTGACGTTCCACCGTCAGGACGAACTGCGCCCATTCGGCGCCCGTGATCGCCGGCCCGGGCTCGTTGAGGACGGTCGTCCGGCCATTTGCCTCGCGCACGATGCTCGCGACGCGCGCCTCGCCGCCGCACGGGACCGCATGGGCCTCGATGCCGTCACGTACTACCAGCTCCACTGTCGCCTGCCCGGTGACGCCGGGCGCGAAGGTCACGAGGCGGGCCCGGGCTCCCAACCTCAAAGCGGTGCGACAGGCGTTGACGCCCTTGCCGCCGGCCGAGGCCTCGGCGTGGTTGAAGCGGAGGACCTCACCCGGGCGCAGCTGGTCCAGGTCGGCCACCCTCTGCAGTGCCAGGTTGGGCCCGGCAACGAGCATCTGGGCGAATTCTGCCACCCAGGTGCCCGCGCCCGTTTGGTGGACGTTCGTGGCCCGGAGAACCGTCGCTGATTCGTCGTCGGCTTCTCCTAGCCTCGGCGGGTCGTCATGCGCGTCGAAGGTGCCCGCTGGTCGCTGACGCTGGAGCCGGGACGCCCGCTCGCCCGCTTCGAGGATGCTGATGGCGACTTCTGGGCTGACCTCGCTCTCGGCTGGAACGTCGACCGCACCGACGCCCTGGACTCGACTCTTGAGATCGGCGAGCCCCAGGTCGAGCATCTTCGTGATCGCACGCGGCTTCTCCTCGAGCAACGGTCGCTGGCGTGGCACCGAAAGCGGCTCCTGATCGACTGCTTCCCCGACCATGTTTCGCTCACTGTCGAGGTCGAGGGCCGCGGACGCCTCGACTCGGTGTGCCTCCTCGGGGGCCAGCAGGCCGGAAACGACCGCTGGAACTCAGGCTGGTGCGCGAGTGCCCCGGGCTTCACCCGGCTCTGGAACCCGGAGCCCGCGCGCTGGCCGCGAGTGCAGGCGGCGGCGGAGGGATCGGTCATCGACGTGCTCGGGGGAGCGGTGCCGGGAATGCAGCACTGGCTTTTCACGCCCGCGCCCTGGTTTTACGCGGTCGCGCGGGAATCAGGACCTTGGTTGGGGCTGGGGCTGGAGGTGCAGCGGGGAGCTCACCGCTTCACGGCCTTCCACTGGGAGGCGCGTCCCGACGCCTTCCACCTCCGGCTGGCTTACGAGGGAATGACAGAGGTGCACGGCCGCTGGCGCTCGCCCGCGCTCGTGCTGCAGCCAGCGGCCGCCGACCCTTACGAGGCGCTCGCCGCCTATGTCGGACGGCTCCAAGCGCCGCTCGCTCGGCCGGTGCACGATTGGTGGTCGCGGCCCATCTTCTCCGGCTGGGGACAGCAGGTGTTCGAGGCGGGCACCGAAGGCGACGCGCCCGCGCTGGCGACCCAGCCCAACTATGACCGCTACCTCGCAGTGCTGGACAGTCAGGGCGTCGACCCCGGCACCGTCGTGATCGACGACAAGTGGCAGACCGCCTACGGCGAGAACCGTCCCGATCCGGGGAAGTGGCCGGACCTGCGCGGGTGGATCGCGGCTCGACACAGCGAAGGCCGCAAGGTTCTGCTCTGGCTGAAGGCCTGGGATCCGGAAGGCCTCGACCCTGCCTGCTGCGTGATCGACGCCCTCGGGCGCCCTTCGGCGACGGATCCCACCAGCCCCGCCTATCGAGCACTGTTCACTGAGATCGCGCGGCGGTTGCTGAGTCCCGACGGTCTCGACGCCGACGGCTTCAAGCTGGATTTCACGGGACGGACGCCGAGCGGACCGGGCATGTCGGTTCAGGGAGACAGTTGGGGCGCCGAGCTCCTGCACGACCTGGTGGCCCTGATTGTTGGCGAGGCGCAGCGGGTGAAGTCCGATGCGCTGGTCTTGACGCACTGCTGCAACCCGTACTTCGCCGACGTCACGCCGATGCTGCGACTCAACGACGTCAACGTCGAGCTGCCGGTGGTCGAACAGATGGAGCACCGGGCACGGGTAGCCCGCATCGCTCTCCCCAACGCGCTCGTCGACACCGACAACTGGCCGATGCCCAACCGCCAGGCCTGGCGTGACTATCTGGCGGCGCAGCCACGGCTCGGCGTTCCCTCGCTCTACTTCGCGACCAATCTCAGCTTCTCAGGAGAGCCGCTCGAGTCCGAAGACTACGCGGCGATCCGCGAAGCCTGGGCGGAGCTCGCGCGGGACGCTGAAGGTCCTGATCAGCGGGCTCTAGCCCGTTCCTAGTCTGACTTCAGCCACGGGTAGCGGTAGTCCCTCGGCGGAGCCAGCGTCTCCTTCACCGCACGCGGGCTGGTCCAGCGGATCAGGTTCCACATCGAGCCCGCCTTGTCATTGGTGCCCGAAGCACGGCCGCCTCCGAAGGGCTGCTGGCCGACCACGGCGCCGGTCGGCTTGTCGTTGATGTAGAAGTTTCCAGCCGCGTTGACGAGCGCCTGCTCGGCCTCCTGGACGGCGGCGCGGTCGCGCGCGAACACCGCGCCCGTGAGCGCGTACGGCGTCTGTGTGTCGACCAGGCGGAGGACCTCGGCGTAGCGCGAGTCGTCATAGACGTAGGTCGTCACGATCGGACCGAAGAGCTCCTCGCGCATGAGCCGGAAGCCGGCGTCCTCGGTGACCACCACCGTCGGCGACACGAAGTAGCCCTCGCTGTCGTCGGCTTCGCCCCCGACCAGGATCTGGGCCTCACGGCGGGCCTCCTCGAGCGCATCACGGTGGCGCTGCCAGGCCGGCCGGTCGATGACCGCGCCCATGAAGTTTCCGAAGTCGGCGACATCGCCCATGCGGATCGTGCTCACTTCGTCGCCCAGCCTCCGGCTGAGCGCCGGCCACATGCTCCGAGGCACGAAGAGCCGCGAGAGCGCCGAGCACTTCTGGCCCTGGTATTCGAACGCGCCGCGGATGACGGCGGCCGCCACCTCGTCGAGGTCGGCGCTCGCGTGCACGACACCGAAATCCTTGCCCCCGGTCTCGCCGACCAGACGCGGGTAGCAGCGGTATCCGGAGATGTGCTCGCCGACCTGCCGAAACATCCACTGGAAGACCGCCGTGGAGCCGGTGAAGTGAACGCCGGCCAGGTCGGGGTGGGGAAGGACGGCCTCACCAATGGTCGCGCCCGGACCATGGACGAGGTTGATCACCCCGGGCGGAAGGCCGGCCGCCTCCAGCAGCTTCATCCAGTAATGGGCGGCGTAGGCCGCGGTTTCGGCTGGCTTCCAGACCACAGTGTTCCCCATCAGGGCCGCGGAGGTGGGCAGGTTGCCGGCGATCGAGGTGAAGTTGAAGGGCGTCACGGCGAACACGAAGCCCTCGAGCGGCCGGTACTCCATCCAGTTCCAGGCGCCCGGGGGCGATGTGGGCTGCTCGGAGTAGATCCGAGTCGCGTACTCGACGTTGAAGCGCAGGAAATCGGCCAGTTCGCAAGCGGCGTCGATCTCGGCCTGATGCACGGTCTTCGACTGCCCGAGCATGGTCGCGCCGTTAAGGACATCGCGCCAGGGGCCGCTGAGGAGATCGGCGGCGCGGAGGAAGATGGCGGCGCGCGCCGGCCAGGGTGTGCGGGCCCAGTCCGCCCGCGCCGCAAGCGCCGCATCGATGGCCTGCTGGGCGGTCGCCGCATCGCCTCGGTGGACATCGGCGAGGACGTGAGCGTGGCGGTGGGGCATGATCGCGTGCCCGACGTTCCCGGTACAGACCTCCCGGCCCCCGATGACGCACGGGATCTCGATGCGCTCCGCCTCCATTCGTTCGAGTGTTCGCTTGATCGAGTCGCGCTCGGGAGTGCCGGATGCGTAAGAGCGGACGGGTTCGTTGTAGGCGGCGGGCGGCGAGAAGATCGCGTCGGCGGACATCGGGGCTTAGTCTAGGCCGCGATTTTCCTCATACACGTCCTCCCCCCGGCGGGCGGGGGGAGGGTTGGGTGGGGGGCGTTTGGTCTCGTTTTGTTGAGAAGCCCCCCACCTGGCCTCCCCCCGCGTGACGGGGGGAGGAAGTTTTAAGCCGCCTTTTTGTGATGCAGGCCGTTCCAGAACGGGACGTGGCCAGCCGCCAGCCGCTTCTCGACCTTCTGGGCCTGGTCGGCAGTGATCTTCTTGGCGTCCACGAGCTTGTCCAGGTCGGGCTTGGCCGCGGTGGCCACCGCCTGCCCGAACTGCTTCTGGGTCATGCCTTTGTCCCCGGCCAGGTCAGAAACCTTCTTGCCCTGCTTCAGGGCGGTCCTCAGGTCCTCGGGCTTCATGCCCAAAACCGATGCCTCGGCGCTGAATACGACCTCGGCGATCTGACGGCGATCCTGCCTGTTGTCCTGGTGCTTCGCGCTGGGTTGCGTGGTGGCTGTCGTGGCGGCCAGCACTGGAGTCGTAGCGGTAAACGCGCCCAGTGCCAGCAGCCCGGCACCGCCGGCGCCTACAGCCGCCTTGGCCAGCAACGGGATCCTGAAAAACATCGACTTCTCCTTCTTCGCGGTATTTGGCCCACGCCGGTGGGCCTTCGTCGCGGATCAGGCTGGGTCTCAGCTGTCAGCCGATGTTCCAGGTGCGATCACAAATCTGTAAGCCCGGGTGGGGCGCCCCAGCCTTGGCGGGAGCGCCCCGGAGGTAAGGGGAGGGAGATCAGGAAACCGCGGCTAGGGCCGCTTCGAATTCGGTGTCGGCCACCTCCCACATGAATAGGCGACCGCGGAATGGGATCGGCGTCGGGAACGCCTCCACGCGCTCGAGCTCCCACGCCCACCAGGTGCCCTCTCGCGCCTCTACGAGCGCGGCGTCCCAGTCGGCCTCGGTCATCCGCCGGCATCCGGACAGCTGGGCCAGCCCGACGAGTGCCCCGCGCTGTGAACGATCGGGCTCGGAGAGGTCGATCCCCAGCCGGCGCAGGTGCTGGAGCTCTTCGCGTTCCCGCCAGCTGAACGTGGCGGCAGCGTGAAGCAGAAGGTCGCCGCGATGTGGAGTGGAATAGCTGCGCACCTCGATCGACTTGCGACCGGCGAGAAGGGCCGAGATAGAGGGTTGCCGGATGGACAGCGCTTTCATGGGCGCGAGTGTCCGCGTGCCCCATCGAAGCCGGCAA
>CAZXGB010000015.1:21164-29864 GCA_964640005.1 uncultured Actinomycetes bacterium
GATGGACAGCGCTTTCATGGGCGCGAGTGTCCGCGTGCCCCATCGAAGCCGGCAACAGTGGTTGTTAAGATCGGTTGTGGCGCACGTACACGCCCGAACCTTCCAAACTCGCGTCGTGGATTCCCTTCGCGCGGCTGCCATCGCCCGCCGCCGAACGCGTTGGGCGGCCATCGCAGTGGCGGCGCTCATCGTGGCAGTCCTCCTCGGCTACGCCTTCCTCGAGAGCGACCTGGTCGAGGGGTTCGGAGACCTGCGCGAGCTCCAAGGCGCCATCACCTCGCGCCTCGGTTCGGCGGCCAGCGTCGCCCTCCTCTACATAGAGGAGTCGGGACTGCCGTTACCGGTACCGGGCGACGTCTACGTTGTCTACCTTGGGAGCGTCGCGCGCGGCTCCGCCTTTGCGCTGGTTGCCGCCTGGCTGGCGATCGTGCTCGCGGTCACCGCGGGCGCCAGCAACCTCTATGCGATTGCCAGGCGCTGGGGCCACCGCTTGGTCGAGCACCGGTTGGCTCCCGTACTTCACGTTGACGAAAGACGGCTGCAGCGGGCGGAGCGCTGGTTCAAACGCTGGGGCGCGCTCGCGATCATCTTCGGCCGCCACATCCCAGGCTGCCGAATCCCGATCACCGTCGTCGCGGGAATCTTCGAGGTTCCCTACCGTGTGTTCGCCGTATCGGTGGCGGTCTCCTCCGCCATCTGGGCGGCTGTCTGGCTCTGGCTCGGAGCTGCCTACGGTCCCTCCGTCGTCCATATGCTCAGCGGGCATCGGTGGCTCTACGGCATCTTCGTAGCCGTCATCGCGGTCGCGGTAGGCGCGATCGTGGTCCGCGTCTGGCGGGCTTCGGCGGGGCCTAAGTAACGCTCTCGGAGGCGGAGAGGTAGCGGTTGGGATCCGCCCGAAATTGTTGGGCGCAATGCGTCGAGCAGAAGTAGTAGGTGTCCCCGTCGTGCGTCACCGTGGCAGCCGCCGTCGCCGGAAAGACGTCCATCCCGCATACCGGATCCCTGGAGGCTCCGGGCTCGCTCACGCCTCCGAGCCTAACGTCCGAGAAGGCGTGTGGACGATCTTCTTTTAAGCGGTTGCCGGGGAAGGAGCGGGAGCCGGGATTGGTCCCGGGCGCGCAATGGACATCGAAAGGGCGGCCGCAATGAGGCAGAGGACTCCGGCGCTGAGGAACGCGAATTCGTAGTCGTGGAGCCAGGTGCGGATCGCCCCGGCCCCAAAGGCGGCCGTCGCGGCACCCAGCTGGTGCGAGGCGAAGATCCAGCCGTACACGACCGACATGCGCTCGCGTCCGAACGTGTCCGCCGTCAGGGCGATCGTCGGCGGTACCGTGGCCACCCAGTCGAGGCCGTAGAAAACGATGAAAGGCAGCAGCCCGAGCCAGCCGCCGGAGTAGGCGAAGGGGAGGAACAGCAGCGAGAGTCCACGCAGCCCGTAGTACATGAAGAGCAGCCGCCGGCTGTCGTAGCGGTCGGTCAGCCAGCCCGAGGCCATCGTCCCGGCGATGTCGAAGACGCCGATCACGGCGAGCAGGCTGGCGGCGCGGACCTCGGGGATGCCGCGATCTACCGAGGCCGCGATCAGGTGGGTCCCGATCAGGCCATTGGTGGAGAGCCCGCAGATGAAGAAGCTGCCGGCCAGCAGCCAGAACTCACGCCGGCGCACCCCGAGTGAGAGGCCGTGAAAAGCGCTGGCGATCGGGCTGCCGGCGGGCGCACCTCCGGCGTCCGCCCCGGTGGCGCCAAAGGGTCGCAGTCCGATGTCCGCGGGCCGGCTGCGCATGAAGAGAGCGACGAGCGGGAGGACCAGGAGAGCCGCGCCGGTCACGGTGAGAGCTGCCCAGCGCCAGCCGGCGGTCACCGCCAGCCAGGCAAGAGTGGGCAGGAAGATGAGCTGGCCGGTGGCGCCCGCCGCCGTCAGGATGCCGACCACGAGCCCGCGGCGGGCGACGAACCAGCGATTGGCGACCATGGCGCCGAGCACCGAGGCCATCGAGCCGGTGCCCAGGCCGACCACGACGCCCCAGAGCAGGTCGAGCTGCCAGGGGGCTCGCATCATGACGGTCAGCGCGGAGCCGGCGGCGATCATGGCGAGCGCCCACGACATCACGGGCCGGATCCCGAACCGCTCCATCAACGCCGCCGCGAAGGGGCCGGTCAGTCCGAAGAGGATCAGGTTGATCGAGACGGCGAGCGAGATCGTCGCCGGCGACCAGCCGAACTCCTGCTCGAGCGGGACGATCAGGACGCCGGGCGTGGCGCGGAAGCCGGCGGAGCCGAGGAGGGCTAGAAACGAGATCCCGGCGACGATCCAGGCGTAGTGGAGACGGCCGGCGGCCAGGCGGCGAACCATCGCCAAAGGCTATCGGGATGACGGGCCGGCTATTCCCTGACGTGCGCGTTTGAGCCGCACCAACAGGGGTATCAATTGACGCGAGATGCTCAAGTCAGCTTTCGAAATCGCTCTCGAGAAGCAATCGACGCACGAGGAGCTCTCCACGATCACGCAGGAGTACCTCGAGCACATCGCGCTGCTGGAGGAGTGCTGGGACGCCATCCAGCCCGCCGCGCCAGAGCCGGACCAGCCGCTGCCGGAGGCGGCCTGAGAGGCCGCCATCCGGCACAGCCGGTGAATTCCGACGTGGAATGTCAACCGGTGATTACTTGATTACACTCACGTGGTGGACAAGGAACCGGGCGCCAGTCTGAGCGGGCTCTCCGGCCCGGCGGACGTAGCCGACGACGACAAGCGAACGGAACGGCGTCCCCTCCGCCAGCGCTGGAGCGAGTTCCGGCGCTCCTTCCAGGGCACCCTGGTCGCGCTGCCCCGCGTGCTCCGGCTGGTATGGGAGGCGAGCGCGGCTTCGACGCTGATCCTCTTCGCCGTCACGGTGCTCTCCGGCTTTATGCCGGCGGCCACCGCCTTCGTCGCCAAGCTGCTCGTCAACGCCGTCGTGCATGGCATTCAGGCTCACCACTCGGGCGCGTCGGACGCGCCCGCGATCCGATTCATCGGAATCCTGGCCGTGGTCCAGCTGGGTGTCTTCCTGGCAACCGCCCTCCTGAGCACGCTGCGCAACATCTCTCAGCAGCTCCTCCAGGAGCAGGTCCAGATCCGGATTCAGCTTCTGATCATGGAGCAGGCCGCGCGCCTCGACCTCCCGTTCTTCGAGGACGCCACGGCTTACGACCTGCTGCGCCGGGCGCAGGACGATTCGGTTCGCCGGCCGGTGATGATGATCTCGACCGCCTTCGGCCTCGTCCAGTCGGCGATCACGTTCACCTCGATGATCGCGCTCCTGCTCGCGGTGAGCCCGCTCCTGGCGCTGATCGCGCTTCTCGCCCCCATCCCGACCTTCGTAAGCGACACCCGCTATGGCTGGCGTGGTTTCATGCTCGCCCGCTGGTCCTCGAGGCTGCTGCGGCGCATGAACTACCTGGTCTCGCTGGTCACCACCGACACCAGCGCCAAGGAGGTCAAGCTCTTCCACCTCGGCGAGTACTTCACGCAGCGCTACCGCTCGCTCGCCAAGACCTACTACGAACGTCAGCGCTCGCTGGTCACGAGCCGCTACCTCGCCGGCTTTGCCTGGGGCACGCCGACAACCCTCGTCGGCTCGGTGACCTACCTGTACGTTGCGCTCCAGGCGGTCGCCGGCCGGCTCACCATCGGGGACCTGACGCTCTACACCAGCGCCGCCAACTCGGTTTCGAGCTCGATCCAGGCCCTGCTCAGCGGGCTGAGCGACATGTACGAGCACAACCTCTATCTGTCCAACCTGTTCGAGCTGCAGGCGAAGGAGCCGCACATCCAGCATCCGGCCGAGCCCATCCCGCTGCCCCGGCCGGTCCGTGGCGAGATCGTTTTCGACAACGTCACCTTCCGCTACCCCGGGGCCGAGCAGGCCGCGCTCCGAAACCTGAGCTTTCGGGTCGCGCCCGGCGAAACGCTGGCCGTGGTGGGCAGAAACGGCGCCGGGAAGACGACCCTCGTCAAGCTGCTGGCCCGCCTCTACGATCCCACGGAGGGACGCATTCTCCTCGACGGCAACGACATTCGAGATTACGACCCGGTGGAGCTGCGCTCTGTGATCGGGGCCATGTTCCAGGACTACGTCACCTACCAGGCGACCGCCGCCGAGAACATCGGGCTCGGCGAGGTGGAGCGCATCGAGCACCGCCCGGCGATCGCCGACGCGGCGGCGAAGGGAGGAGCCGGCGGCCTCGTCGCCAAGCTACCCCAGGGCCTCGACACCCCTTTGGGCAAGTGGTTCGAGGTCCAGTCCTCGAATCTGTCGGGCGGCGAATGGCAGAAGATCGCGCTCTCGCGTGCATTCATGCGCGAAGCGCGCGTTCTGGTCCTGGACGAACCCACGTCGGCGCTCGACGCCCAGGCCGAGCACGAGCTCTTTGCGCGCCTGAAGGCCCTCAGCGCCGGGAAGACGACCGTCTACATCTCGCACCGCTTTTCGACCGTGCGGCGCGCCGACCGCATCATCTTCATCGAGGAGGGCCGGTTGGTCGAGCAGGGCACGCACGCCGAGCTGATGGCTCTCAACGGGCGTTACGCACGCCTCTTCCTGCTGCAGGCGTCCGCCTACACGGACGACGAAACGGAAGTGGCGGCCGCTGAAGAGGCGGCCGCCACCGCCTGATCCCTACCCCGGGTCGGCGCCCAGGCGCTGCTAGCGCACTTGAACCGCTGCCAGGACGACGGCCGATGCCGCCGCCACGACGAGCCCGAACCATGGAAGCTTGATGGGCATCCCTCTCTCCTTTCTCCCGGCCGGCCCGGGTGCCGGCCGCGGGGGATGCTAAGCGGTCGGCGAGGCCTCTGGGCCTCGGTTTTTCGAAGTTGACGGCGAATTGACGGGCCCTGCAGGGCAAGGTTGACCCAAATACCCTTCGAAAAGCCAAGCTGAGCGGTGGCGCAAAGGCGCCTCGGCGGGCCAACCAATCTCTCATGCGCCTGCCCAGCCGCTTCGAGCGCGCGGGCGCCTGCGCGGCTCATGATCTGGGAATGCCTGGCCCGCTCGATGGAGTCCGTGTGATCGAGCTGTCGACACTGATCGCCGGGCCGTTCGCCGGCCGCATCCTGGCCGACAACGGGGCCGAGGTGATCAAGGTTGAGCCTCCGGACACCGGAGACCCGCTTCGCCAGTGGGGCAACCTGGAGAAGGAAGGGCATCCGGTATGGTTCCCCGTCCAGAGCCGGGGCAAGAAGCTGGTGACCCTCGATCTCCGGAGGCCGGAAGGCCAGGAGCTCTGTCTGAAGCTGGTCGAGCACGCGGATGTGCTGCTCGAGAACTTTCGGCCGCGGACGCTCGAGCGCTGGGGGCTCGGACCGGAGCGGCTGCATCAGCTGAACCCCGGCCTCGTCATCGCCCGGGTATCCGGTTACGGGCAAACGGGTCCCTACGCGGATCGGGCCGGGTTCGCCAGCGTGGGCGAGGCCATGGGCGGCCTTCGCTATATCAACGGCTTCCCGGGTCAAGCACCGGCACGCGCAGGCATCTCACTCGGCGACTCCCTGGCCGCGCTGCACGCGGTGCAAGGGATCCTGATGGCGCTCTATCACCGGGACGCGCACGGCGGCAAAGGACAGGTCGTCGACGCCTCCATCCTGGAGAGCTGCTTTGCGATCCTCGACAACATGGTTCCCGAGTACTCAGTGTTCGGGTACGTGCGCGAGCCGGCAGGCACGCGGATCGGCTACGCCGTGCCTTCCAACGTCTACCGCTCGCGTGACGGCAAGTGGGTCGTGGTCGCGGCCAACAACGACAACCTGTGGCGGCGGCTGTGCGTGGCGATGGGCCGGGAAGACCTGCTCGAGGACGAGCGCTACCGCACCTACATGGCGCGCACCCGGATGGTCGAGGAGATCGACGCCATGATCCAGGAGTGGGTGGGCGAGCGGGACGCCGTCGAAGTCGACCAGGTGATGAACGAGATCGGGATCGTCGCGGGGCCGGTTTACTCGATCGCGGACATCTTCGGCGATCCCCACTACCGTGAGCGGGAGATGCTCGTGCCGGCCTCCGACGCGTTGTTTGGCGACTTCGTGATGCCCGGGATCACCCCCAAGCTCTCGGACACGCCAGGCCGAGCATCGCAGCCCGGCGCCTGGCGGCTCGGCGCCGACAATGAGACCGTGTATCGGGGCCTGCTCGGGCTGTCCGAGGAGGACTACCGGGTTCTCGAGGAGAGTGGAGTGATTTGAGCCGGGTCGTGGTCTGTGACGTCGGGCCGCGCGACGGCCTGCAGAACGACAAGGTCATCCTCGAACCGGCCGTACGAGCCGAGCTCGTCGAGCGCCTGGCGGCAGCCGGCATCCCTAACGTCGAGGCAGTGAGTTTCGTGCATCCGAAGCTGGTGCCCGCCATGGCCGGCGCCGAAGAGGTGATGGCCGGAATGCGGCGCCGGCAGGGCACCGTTTACTCCGGCCTCGTGCTCAACGAGAAGGGCTACGATCGCGCGCTCTCCGCCGGCGTGGACGAGATCCACTATTCATTCGCCTGCACAGATGAGTTCGGGCTGCGCAACCAGAATCAGACAACCGAGCAGGGCCTGGAGGTGGCGCACACGCTTATCAGGCGTGCGCGCGAGGACGGCAAGCCGATCTCGGTCGCCCTCAGCGTCTCCTTCGGCTGCCCGTTTGCGGGCCGTGTCGAACCCCAACGGGTGCTCGGAATCGTGCGAGAGCTGATGAAGGAGCCGCCCGACCAGGTCTCCCTGGCCGATACGATTGGCGTCGGCGTACCTTCGCAGGTGCGTGAGCTGGTGAGCGCCGTCGCGAGCGCCGGCTGCACGACCGGCGCTCACTTTCACAACACCAGAAACACGGGCTATGCGAACGCCCTGGCAGCCATCGAGTGCGGAGCTACCGTTCTGGACGCCTCAATCGGGGGGATCGGCGGCTGCCCGTTCGCGCCGCGCGCGACCGGGAACATCGCAACCGAAGACCTCGTGTACATGCTGCACGGAATGGGGATGGAGACGGGCGCGGACCTGGGGCGCCTGATCGAGACATCGGAGTGGCTCGCGGGCCGGCTCGGCAAAGAGCTGCCGGGGATGCTGGCGAAGGCCGGGGCGTTTTCCCCCGTGGCACACTAGCAACCCCGATTGGAAGAGCAGATGACCCCACCATGACGGTGCCTTCATCTTGGCGCTTGACAAGTCGCGGTTCACACTGCACAAGGGGCATTTGGAGTGACTGACCGACTCGCGGCGGTGCTCGTCGCCGAGGACAATCCACTCAACTACGAGCTCATCCGCGACCTGCTGGAGGCCCGCGGACACGCGGTCGAGTGGGCGAAAGACGGCGACGAGGCGCTCAGACTGGCCCGCTCGGGCCGTTTCGACCTCCTCCTTCTAGACCTACACATGCCGCGTCTCGACGGCCTCGAGGTGATGCGGGGGATCCGCTCGGAGCCGCCGGCAAAGCCGTTGAAGGTGATCGCGCTGACCGCAGATGCGATGGTGGGCGTGCGCGAGGACCTTTTTGCGGCAGGCGTCGACGGGTACCTTTCGAAGCCGCTCGATCTCTCGGCTCTGCTACGGGAGATGGAGGCGGTTGGTGTCTGAGCGTCCAGTCGTTCTCGCGGTTGACGACCGCCTCACGAACCTGGAGCTGCTTCAGGCGTATCTCGCCGAGGTCGACTGCGACGTGATCCCGGCGACCAGTGGGAACGAAGCGCTCGCCGTCGTCGCTCAGCGCCGCGTCGACATGGTCCTTCTCGACGTCATGATGCCGGAGCTGGACGGCTTCGAAGTCTGCGCCCAGATCAAGTCCGACCCCGCCACACGGCTGGTCCCGGTCGTGATGGTGACGGCGCTCAACAACGTGAGCGACCGCGTGCGCGCGCTCGAGACCGGCGCCGACGACTTCATCGCCAAGCCTGTCGACCGGATCGAGCTGGTGGCACGTGTGCGCTCCCTGATCCGGCTCAAGTCGTTGTACGACAGGCTCGACGACTCGACGCGCGTGATGGCGGCACTCGCGCGTGCGGTCGAGGCCAAGGACTCCTACACGGAGATGCACACGGAGCGTGTCGCGACCAGCGCGCGGCACCTGGCGCGGAGCGCCGGCGTGCCCGAGGGCGAGCTCGACGACATCTTCCTCGGTGGGCTCATTCACGACATCGGCAAGATCGGCGTGCCGGACTCGCTTCTTGGCAAGCCGGGACCGCTGACGATGAGAGAGCTATCGGTGATGCGCTCGCACGTGGTCATCGGCGAGGAGATCGTGGGTCCGCTGCGGTCGGCGGCAGGGGTTCTACCGATCATCCGGCACCATCACGAACGCTGGGATGGCACCGGGTATCCGGACCACTTGACGGGCGATGGCATCCCATTGCCCGCGCGGATCGTCGCCGTCTGCGACGCCTTCGATGCGATGGTGAGCAATCGGCCCTACCGGCCCTCGCTGGGTAAGGAACGCGCCCTCGAGATCCTGCGCGCTGGGGCGGGCACTCAGTGGGACCCGGAGATCGTGGCGCTGTTCCTGGCTCGGCACCCGCAGCCCGTGGCTTAGCCGCGCCGCGCGTCGTGGGCGGGCGGAGCGGTAAATTCGAGCTGGCGCGGCGGCCCCGTGGCGCCCTCCGCGCCCCGCGCCCCGCTAGCTCAGTGGATAGAGCAGCTGCCTTCTAAGCAGTTGGTCCGGGGTTCGAATCCTCGGCGGGGCACCACCCCCTTCCG
>CAZXGB010000016.1:0-29622 GCA_964640005.1 uncultured Actinomycetes bacterium
TGGTCCTCGACCCCGTCAGCTACACGGCCGCCGACACCAAGGTCGACCGGATCGACATCGAGGAGCGGACCGCGGAGGGAATGGTGGCGCGCATCCTCGGTCACTTCGGGCCCATTCGCTCGACCCTGCGCGCGCGCTACACCATCCGCAGCGACAGGATCGACCTCGACATGATCAAAGGCCGCCTGCGCTCCTTCCACGCCGCCTTCCTTCTCTCCCCGGTTGACCAGGGGACGATGCTGACGCACCGCGAGGAGTTCGACTTCGGATACCCACTGATCACTCCGCTCGTGGAGCGGGCACTCGCGGGCTGGGCGCAGCGTGGAGTCGAGCAGGAGGTCGAGGCGCTCAGGCAAGCGGCCGAATTGTGAGGAAGGCCCCCACCTAACCTCCCACCGGGCCGGCGGGAGGAAGTCTGACCAGAACGGCGCCCACAACCAGGGCGCCGTGACGCCGCGCCTCTTCCTGGACGACCTCCAGCGCGCGGCCGGCGTGCGGCGAGATCGACTCTGCCCAAACGACGAACCCGTGATTGAAAGTGGAGCCGTCCAGGCGTCGCGCCGCCTCCAGAAACGCCGCTTCGATCTCGGCATCGGGCGCTCGCGCAAGCTCCTCCGCCACCCAGCGGCGACCCAGCGCCTCCGCCGCGGCTCCGGAGTCGAGCGCGATCACGTCTTTCGCCAGCCCGCGCAGGCGCGCAAAGAGGTGCTTGGCCGCGGGCACCTCGGCCAGCCGCTCGAGGAGGACCGTCACCGCGTCCGGAAGCACGATCTGGCCGAAGAGCACCGGTACGGGCAGCTCCCACTCCGGTCCCAGCAGCCGTGCGACGGCGCTCTCGGCGGCCGGTGACAGCGGTCGCTGCAGGCGCCCGAAAACGCCCAGGCTCCTTCTCTGCGCGGCCGCCAGCCGCGCCACCACCTGGTCCGGGTCCCCCTCGATGTCGGACACCGCCGTCTCGACCAGCGCCAGCAGGCGCTGCAGGCGGTCGCGCTCGGCGCGCAGCGCCGCCGCGTGCCCGTCGAGCGCGCGCCGCAGCTCAGAAGGGTCCGCCGCCAGCGAGTGGCGAATCTGCTCGAGGCTCATCCCCAGGCCACGCAGCAGGTCGATCTGCAGCAGCCGCAGGACTTCCGGCGGCCCGAAGAGCCGGTAACCGCTTTCACGGTGGTCGAGACGGACGAGCCCGCGGGCCTCGTAGTGGCGGATCCGCCCCGGCTTGATCCCGGTCAGCGCCGAGACCTCGCCAATCGTCAGCACTTGAACTCCCGCTTGACCTTACAACCGTTGCAAGGTTCAGCCTGGTGGCATGGCGGTCCCCCTGCGCCAGGCCGTGCGGGTCGCCGCTCACGTCACCAAGCAGCGCCTGCTCCGCCGCGAGAAGTTCGCGCTCGTGCTGCAGCTGGAACCCCTGCTCCAGTGCAACCTGGCCTGCGCCGGCTGCGGGAAGATCCAGCATCCCGACCACATCCTGGCGCGCCGCTTGACGGTGGAGCAGGCCGTCGACGCGGTCGAGGAGTGCGACGCTCCGATCGTCTCCATCGCCGGCGGCGAGCCGCTGGTCCACAAAGAGATCGACCAGATCGCCGCCGCCCTGGTTGAGCGCAAGCGCTTCGTCTATCTGTGCACCAACGCGCTGCTCATGCAGCGCAAGCTCGATCTCTTCAAGCCCTCGCCGTACTTCGCCTGGTCCGTGCACATCGACGGGCTGCGGGAGCGCCACGACCAGTCGGTGTGCCGCGGCGGTGTCTTCGACAAGGCGATCGAGGCCATCCGCGAAGCCAAGGCACGCGGGTTCCGCGTCACCACCAACACGACCTTCTTCGCGCCCGACGACGCCAGCGCGATTCGGGCCGTGCTCGACTTCCTGCAGAACGAGGCCCGCGTCGACACCATGCAGATCTCGCCGGGCTACGCCTACGAGAAGGCGCCTGACCAGGAGCACTTCCTGGGGGTCGAGCGCACGCGCGCGATCTTCCAGGAGGCCTTCGCCGAAGGTCGCCGCGGGCGCTGGCGCCTCAACCACACGCCGCTGTTCCTGGACTTCCTGGAGGGCAAGGTCGACTTCCAGTGCACCGCCTGGGGCATTCCCTGCTACTCGGTGCTCGGCTGGCAGCGTCCCTGTTACCTGATGTCCGAGGGCGGATACGCGTCGAGCTACCGCGAGCTGCTCGAAGAGACCGACTGGGATCGCTACGGCCGGGGCCGGCACCCGAAGTGCGAGAACTGCATGGCGCACTGCGGATACGAGCCGACCGCGGTGGTCGCGACGATGAGCTCGCTGCGTGAGTCGCTGCGCGCGGCGGCGGCGGGCGTGCCAGCCCTCCGCGTGTGAGTTGGCCGCCACCGTCTTCCTGACCGGCGGCACCGGCTTCATCGGCACGCACGTCCTCGAAGCCCTGCTCCAGGCCGGCTACGTGGTTCGGGCGCTGGCCCGGCTCCCCGAACGGCTGCCCGATCATCCCCGGGTTGAGGCGGTAGCCGGCGACCTCGAGTCGCCGGGCCGCCTGCTGGAGTCACTGCGGGGATGCCACTACCTGGTTCACGTGGCCGCCGCCTACTCGTTTGCACCACGCGATCGCCGGCGCCTCGACAACGTAAACGTGCATGGCACCGCCGGCCTTCTTGCCGCGGCCCGGATCGCGGGCGTCGAGAAAGGCGTGGTGACATCGAGCTCGGCGACGGTCGGTCCAATGCGCGCGGACCGCCTGGCGAGTGAGATCGATTGGGCGCCCCCGACCGCGTCAACTTCCGCGTATCACCGTTCCAAGGTCGAGCAGGAGCGAGCGGCTTTGGCAGCCCGGCTCCCCACAGTCCTGGTCCTGCCCACCGCGCCCATCGGGCCCGGCGACTGGAAGCCGACCCCCACCGGCCGCATGGTCGTCGACTTCCTTCGCGGCCGGATCTTCGCGACGCTCGAGGGCGGCATGAACCTGGTCGACGTCCGCGATGTCGCTCGCGCCCACGTTCTCGCCCTCGAGCGCGGGCAGCCGCGAACTCGCTACCTGGTCGGCGGCCGGAACTTCAGCCTCGCCGGAGTGTGGAACCTGCTGGGTGAGGCGAGCAGCCGGCCTCCTCCTCGGGCGCGACTCCCCTACGCGGTCGCCGCCGGCCTCGGCTGGGCGGACGAGCTTCGCTGCCGAGTCACGGGCGGGGCGCCGGTGGTTCCTGTGGAAGGCGTGCGGATGGCCAGGGAACGCATGCACGTCGACTCCGCGCGCTCAATGAGCGAGCTGGGGTTGGAGGTTTCGCCAGTTGAGCAGGCGGCGGCGGACGCCGTGGCCTGGTTTCGAAGCCACGGCTACGCCTGAGCGTCTCAGCGTCCTGGCTCCCACCCGCCTCGAGGCCTGGGCGGTACGCTGGCGCGCTCCCCAGCTCGACGTGATGCACTGCGAAACACGTCTGCTGCGGCGCCCGCCGCCAGGCCCTACGGTCATCTGCGGTCTCGCCGGCGGGTTGGCGGCAGACCTACCCACCGGTTCCCTCCTGATCCCCGATGCCGTAGGCCTGCCTGACGGCCGGCGCTTTGCCTGCGAGCCCAATCTGGTCGGCCACCTGCGGGCGGGCGCCAGGCGCCTTGGCCTGTCCTTCCATACCGATCCGATCGTCAGCCTCCCCCATCTCGTGACCGGCGACGAGCGTGGCCGATGGCGAGCCGAGGGGTACCTGGCGGCGGACATGGAGGCCGGGCCGCTCCTCGCCGCGGCCGTGCCCGTCGCGTGCGTCAGGGTCGTACTCGACTCGCCAGAGCGAGAGGTCTCTCCACTCTGGCTGACTCCCAGCAGAGCGGCCAGGCGACCGTCCCTCTGGCCTCAGCTGCTCTGGCTGGCGGTACACGCACCAGCGCTCGCCCTCCGCGCCGCCGCCGTCACCGCGGCCGCCTTCCCGCCTCCGCTTACCCGCCATGGGAACGAGGAGAGGCGTGCCGGATGACAATGCCAGTAAGCGAGGCACTGATGCCGACGCCGGCGGAACAGGACCTGGCACTTCGCGCGGCCGAGCTGCGGCGCCTCTTCCGGGAGGCGCTGCTGCGCATAACCAGAGCCCTGGCCGGACAGGGATTCACCGTGCTCGAATACCACCTCCTGCTCAGTGCGGGCGCGGCCGGCTCCGAGGGTCTCACCGAGACGAGCCTGGGGGTCGAGATCGCCTGCGGCAAGGGGCGCGTCTCGCAGCTCGTGCGGTCGCTCTCCAAGCTCGGTTACCTCGAAACCAGACGCGGGGCGGACCGGCGGGAGGTGCGGGTGGTGCTCACTGCCTCCGGCTGGGGGGCGCTCACGCAGGCGATGGACGCGATCCGAGACGAGCTCCTCGAGTTCGCGGCCAGCGTCGATCCCGGTCACATGAATGAGCTTTTGCGCTTTGCGCTGGCGCGCTACCTGAACGCCACGCCGCCCGTCTAACGCTCCATCGTGTGATTCAGTTCTCGATCCGGCCGACCAGCTGCTGACCAGGACGCCGGTCAAACAGGACGCGCCCGACCACCGCCTCCACCCCGTCCCCATGACGAAGGTCGCCGCGCACCCCGTCCAGCCTCTTGATGATGACCAGCGCCACGATCACCACGACCGCCCAGGGTGCCAGCGCGAGGCCGCGAATGGCCACCGCGGCCACCAGGTAGCAGAGCAGCCCGAGCAGCACTCCCGCCCCCATCTGGTCGGCCGCTCGCCCGAGCGCGTAGGACGCCAGCAGCACGATGAATCCCTTGGGCGAGAGTAAGGCCAGAGCGCCGGTCGCCGTGCCCACCGCCCGGCCGCCGCGAAGGCGGAGGAACGGCGACCAACCATAGCCGGCGACCGCTCCCACCGCGGCCACTCCTGCCGCGGTTGGACCCGCCCAGAGGTCGGCCAGCGCAACCGGCAGCAGGCCTTGCAGGAAGGAGATGACGCCGACGATTGCGGCCGGCTGGAGACCGAGGTTGCGGTAGACGTTGGAGGCGCCGATGTTGCCGGTGCCGAACCGGCGGATGTCGATGCCGGCCACCGCGCGGCCGGTGATCACGCCGACGGGTATCGATCCCACCAGGAAGGCGCCCACGAAGACGGCGACGAGCGTGAGCTGGCTGGTCATGGCTTTCTCTGCTCGTAGTACGCCACGCCAATCACCCCCGGTCCGGTGTGGATCCCCATCGCCGGCGTAAACCCGGAAACGTCGACGTCCAGGCCGGGGCGCGCCGCCCGCAGGTCGCTTGCCAGGCGCTGACCGTCCGTCTCCGCGTCGGCATGAAAGACGACCGGGCGGTAATGCTCCGCGTGACCGCCGTCGATGCCGGCCAGCGCCTGGTCGACCAGCACGCGATGCGCGCGATCTGAGCCTCGGACCAGCTGCTGCAGCGAGCCGCGGCCGTCCGCGTAGCGGACCACCGTGATCACGCGGAGGACCGAGCCGCCCCAGGAAGCGACCTGTGGCACACGCCCGCTGCGGGCGAGGTACTCGAGCGTCGGCACGCTGGCGACGATCGATGTTCGCTCTCGCTGCCGCTCAACCCAGCCCTTGACCTCGCCGAGGCTCTGACCCTGGGCGGCGAGCCGCGCCGCGTCCAGCCCCAGGAGCCGCAGGCCTGGCCCCGCGGTATGCGCGTCGACGACCACAATGGTGCGCTCCGGCCGGTCCGCCGCCGCCATCTCCTGGGCGAGCACCGCGCATCGGTTGGCGGCGCTTATCGCCGCTGGCGGCGTCAGGCAGATGATGTCCTCCTCGACGCTTCGGAAGGCGTCGAGGTAGCTTCCCGGGGAGGGCGCCGATGACGACGGGCGGGCGCCGTTTCTGAGCACGCGGTAGAAGTCCGGCTGCGTCAGATCCAGAAGGTCGCGATAGTGCCGCCCGTGCATCGTGATGACCAGCGGTACGATCGTCAGGCCCAGTGAGTCGCCTTCGCTCGGGGTGAGGCAGACGCTGCTGTCGACGACGATCCGCACCTTGCGGCTCGCGGTGGCCGCGAGCTCCATCCCAGCCGCCCCAGCGAACCGGACCATCACGCCGCTTTGCGCTGGTTTTCTTCGTCGACCAGGCGTATCACCTCGCTGCGCATCTGCCAGATGCCTCCGAGATCGAACCGCCGTCGCACCACCTCCCACGCCGCCATTCCCATGACGGTCGCGCCGCCGGTGGTGACCACGCGCTGAATCAGCGCGGCGGCACCAGCTGCTCCCGGAGGAACGCCGAGCAGGATGAGCAGGGCCGCGACTCCCGCCTCGTTCGCGCCCGCGCCGCCGGGGATCAGGCTGACTGCACCCCCGATGTTGGCCAGGGTCAGCACGAACGCGGCTCCCCACCAGCTGACTACGCCCGGCTGCAGCCCCTGAATGATCAGCCAGAAGGCGGTGATCCCGCAGGCCGCGCGCCCCACATCGAGGATCGACCAGTGCATGGTGTCGCGGCGGTGGAGGAGGTGCACGGTCTCGTTGTGCAGGTGTTCGATCTGGACGACGAACCGGCGCAGAAGCGGGGTCCTGAGCACCAGGCTGTGCACCAAACAGAAGACCGGAGGGACAACCAGGATCGCGAAGATCAGGGTGATGACAGCAATGCCCGCCGCCAGGGCGGCCACGCCGTGCTGGAACTCGAGGACGCCGGGGACGGCGGCGATCATCAGGATGAACGTGTAGATCAGTTCCTGGACGGTCACGGTCGCCGCGACGGCTCCGAACTCGGCATCGCCGACCTCGCTGGCCAGCACCGCGCGAGTCAGGTCACCGAGCGGGAGCAGGGCCGTGATCGCCTGCCCGGCCAGGTTGATCAGCGCGCTGTCGAGCGCGCGCAGCCGGACGCCAATCTCCCGGAGCAGCAGGTGCCAGCGCATGCCCTGGAGCAGGTAGAAGAGAACCGTCAGCGCTCCGATCGGTCCCAGCAGGCCGACCTGGAACCGGCTCAGGGCGAGAGCAAGCTGCTGGGGGCTGATCACGAGGATCAGCGCGAGGATCAGCAAGAGGGCGGTCACGGGCCCGATCAAACGCCGCAGGTCCCGGCGGAGCGCGGACTCCACCGGGCCCCGACCCGGTTGCGGGGCACGCGACGGCGTCGAGGTGTGTGGCTCGGTCCTCGGTCCGGACCGTCCGTCCGAGACGTCCGTCTCGGCGTCCAACAGTCTCCTCCTCGACCTAGTCTACAAAGGATCGGCGGCGACCCCCGCCGGCGGCCGAACTACCCTGAACGGCGTTGAAAGTCGCCCGCCCGGCGTGGCACTACGGCTGGTTCCGGCGGTGAAGCGGACCGAGATCGTGATGGGGATGCCGGTAACGATCGACGTCCGCGACAGCGCCGAAGATTCGAGGGCCGCCATCGAGGAGGCCTTCGCGGAAGTCCGAGACGCCGACGACCTCTTCAGCCCATTCCGCCCGACCAGCGCGGTGTCACGCATCAACCGCGGCGAGCTGGATCCGGACGAGGCCGAGCCGGCTGTCCGCCACGTCCTCGAGCTGTGCCGCATGTATGAGGCCGCAACCCGCGGCTACTTCAGCGCTCGGGCTCAGGGCGCGCTCGATCCCAGCGGGTTGGTCAAGGGCTGGGCACTCGATCGGGCGGCAACCGTCCTCGAGCGGCACGGACTGCGGAACTACCTCGTGGACGGCGCCGGGGACGTCCTTGCCCGTGGCCGCGCAGATGCCGGCACCCGCTGGCGGGTTGGGATTCGCCACCCCCGCGAAAAAGACCGAGTGGTGCGGGTGCTGGTGGTCAGCGACGTCGCCGTGGCGACCTCTGGGATCTACGAGAAGGGGCCGCACATCGTCGACCCCCATACGGGAATGCCCGAACTCGAGATGCTCAGCTTGACCGTCGTCGGCCGCGACATTCTCGAAGCCGATGTTTTCGCGACGGCGGCGTTTGCCATGGGGTTGGAGCGCGGACTCGAGTTCGTCAGCTCTGTCGATGGATACGAGGCGTTCGCGATCGGACGCGATCTGCGCGGGACGTGGACGCCGGGGTTCGAGGCCTACTGCGCCTGAGAGCAGGCGGCTGCTGTTCTATCAGCGTTCTCCAATCGAATTCCAATCTGCGGCCGCTACCGTTTCGGCGGCCCGCCCCTCATGTCAGAAGCGTTCAACCTCGGTCACGGCAAGAGAAGCACTCGGGGAGCAGGCCTGCAGGCCGGTGTCGTGCTCGCCGCCATCTTCGGCTTCGGCGGCGCGCTGCTGCTCCTGTTGTGGATGCTCGCGACGGGCTCGCAGCCGGTGGTTGGCCCGGCCGATTTCCTGAACGAGCTGGGGAGGCTGACGGGCCTGGCCGGCACTTACCTCGTGCTCTGGCAGCTCGTGCTCATGTCGCGGATCCCCTGGCTGGAGGATGCGATCGGCTTGGAGCGTGGTCTTCGCGTCCACCGTCTCAATGCCTACGCCTCCCTTGGCCTCATCGGCTTGCACGCCGTCTTCCAGACGCTGGGCTACATGCTCGGCGACGGGTTGAACGTAATCGGGCAGCTGGCCGACTTCATCAACCACTACGAGGGTGCGCTGATGGCGATCGTCGCCCTGCTCCTGATGCTCGGCGTGGTCGCGGTCTCGATCGGCGCACCGCGCCGGTGGCTGAGTTATGAGACCTGGTACTTCATCCACCTCTACGTGTACCTGGCGGTGGCCCTCGCCTTCCTTCACGAAATCGCGATCGGCGCCGACTTCGTCAACAACCCGCTGTTCACGGCCTACTGGGTGCTCCTGTACGTTCTGGTCGCCGGAGCTCTGGCCGGCTACCGAGTCGCGCTGCCGCTCAGGCGTTGGTGGAAGCATCGGTTCTACGTCCTGGAGACGGTGCCGGAGGCCGCGCACGTGACGTCGGTTTACGTCAGTGGCGCCGACCTCGAGCGCATCCCGTTCAAGCCGGGCCAGTTCATGATCTGGAGGTTCCTGGACGGCCGCCGCTGGTCGCAGGCGCACCCCTTCTCGCTCTCCGCGGTTCCCAACGGCGACTACATGCGCATGACAGTCCGGGCCGTCGGCGACTTCTCCCGCGCCATCGCAACTCTCCGGCCGGGCACGCCAGTGCTGGTGGAGGGGCCCTTCGGCCGGTTCACCGTTGACGCCTGTCGCGGCGACAAGGTGCTCCTGCTCGCCGCCGGGATCGGGATCACACCGCTCCGCCCCCTGGCCGAGCAGATGGCCGCCGGGGGCATGGACGTTTGTCTTTTCTATCGAGTCGCGTCCCGGCGGGATATCGCGTTTCGAGGCGAGCTCGACGAGTTGAGCGCGGAGTTCGGCGTCCGGATCGAGTACCTGGTGGCCGATGAAGGGCGCCGGCGGGAACCGTCCAACGAGTGGCTGAAGCCGCATCGCCTGCACAAGCTGGTGCCCGATGCGCGGGAACGGGACGCATTCATCTGCGGGCCGACGCCGATGATCCGGGACGCGATCCGCTCCCTGGAAGCAATCGGCGTCGACGCCGGTCGGGTGCACACGGAGGTGTTCAGGTTCTGAGTTGAAGCGAGCTCTCATTGCCGTCGCCGGCACCATCGCGGGGGTCGCTTGGCTGATCAGCTACCGGGTCACACCCACTCACGTGTCAGCCGTGAGCCCCTCCGAAACTCCCTCGCCAGAGGCGGCGAGCCCGCCCAGTGCGGCGTCGCCGGCTCCGGTCGCCGCTGCGCCTTCTCCGACGCCGGGTGCTGGCGACGGCACTTACACTGGCGCCGCCGAGCCCAATTTCTACGGGACCGTTCAGGTCAAGGTGACCATCAAGAACGGGCGCATCAGCGATGTGCAGCCTCTTCAGCTTCCGAACGATCGCGCTCGATCCGCCTACATCAGTCAGGTTGCCGGGCCGATGCTGAGGAGCGAGGTGCTGCAGGCTCAGAGCGCCCAGATCGACGTCATCAGCGGCGCCACGTACACGAGCGAGGGCTACGCGCAGTCGGTCGCGACTGCCCTCAGCAAGGCCCATTTCCGCAGCTAAGACCTCGGCGCCGATCGCCGACACGCGGTCAGGTCGCCTACTCCGGCGGCAGCCACAGCGTTGGCCGCCTGCGGCGGCCGGGCATCGGGCGCGTGCCCGGCAGGATCGGCAGGCTCAATGTGAACCGGCTGCCCTCGCCCCGGCGCGACTCAACGATGATGTCGCCTCCGTGGCGCCGGGCGATCTCCCGCGATAGGTAGAGCCCGAGGCCGGTTCCCCCCACGTTGGCCAGCTCGGAGGTGTGAAGGCGGCTGAAGCGCCCGAACAGCTTCGGGAGATCTTCGGTCTCGATCCCGACCCCCTGATCGCTGACCGACACGAACACGCGCTCCTTGGAGGATGTCACCTTCACCTCGATCCGTCCGCCGGCCGGTGAGTACTTGGCGGCGTTGTCGAGGAGGTTGAGGACGACCGCCGCCAGCCGGTCGCGATCTCCCCTGATGATGGGCGCGTCCTCAGCGATGTCGAGGAGCAGCTGATGGTGCGCGTCGAGCAGCGGCCGGATCTGTTCGACCTGCTCACGGACGATCCGTCGAAGGTCAACGTTCCCCAGCGAGATGCTCAGGCGGCCATAGTCGAGACGCGCGGTCTCGAGCATCTTCTGGACCAGCGCTTCGATCTGCGCGAGCTTGCCGCCTACGACGCCGGCGTGCTTTGCAAAGTCATCCGGGCTGATCGAGCCATCGAGGAGAAGCGAGACATACCCGCGGGCAACCGCGAGCGGGCCGCGGAGCTCGTGCGACGCCAGGTTGAGAAACTCCGTCTTCGTTCGTTCCAGCTCGGTCAGCCGCGCCGCGTGAACGCGCAGCCGTTCCGCCTCTTTTCGCTCGCGTTCGAGCCTCTCGAGCTCGGCCTGCCGCCGAGCAGTCAGATCGCGGGTGACCTTGCCGAAGCCACGAAGGGTGCCGGTGCGATCGCGAAGGGCGGTGATGACGACGTTCGCCCAGAACGGGCTCCCATCCTTGCGCAGGCGCCAGCCCTCGTCCTCGAAGCGACCGACGTCGGCCGCCACGACGAGTTCCCAGTCCGGCTTCCCGGCGCGGACGTCCTCCTCCGGATAGAAGACGGAAAAGTGCTGGCCAATGATTTCCTCGGCTGAATACCCCTTTATCCGCGCTGCGCCCAGGTTCCAGCTGGCGATATAGCCGGATGGATCGAGCATGAAGAGCGCGTAGTCGGACACGCTCTCAACGAGGAGGCGAAGCATCTCCTCGGTGGTGCCGACGTGGCCCTGAGCCTGGGACTCGAGCGGCATACCACTGCCCGTCTCGTAGATCGTGTCCCCCGCCGAATGCGTGGCAACTCGTCCTTTCGTGATACCGAGATCATAACGTCACGTGACAGCGTCTAGCGGTAGCTAGGGGCATTGGCAGCGGCCTGCCAGGCGACGACGAAATCTGGGGAGGCCGGGGTGGAGAGCGGCGTCCAGGACCAGGGAGAAGGCGTTGCGCCATCGGTTCGACTCCGCGGACGTCAGGGCACGCGATTGCGTCGGACCCGAATTCCAATGATTGGTGGGCCCGGCTGGCTTCGAACCAGCGACCAGCCGATTATGAGTCGGCCGCTCTGACCAGGCTGAGCTACGGGCCCGCGCGCGAGAACCAGCCTGCCGATGGTCAGTCTATCCGCGCGCGAACCGAGCCCGGGAAAGCGCCGCCGAAATACCTTGACGGCCTCCCTCGCTGGGCACATAGTGCGGTCGAGGGAGTAGTTGCCGAAACGCGCCGGCGTCCGCGCTCGGGGGATTCTGGCAGCAGCCATGACAGACCGGTCGCGGCTGGAGTTCCTCCTCGAGCTGAGCCACGAACTGCGGACGCCGGCGGGCGTAATCGACGGCTACCTATCGCTCGCCCGCCAGGGCGAGCTGCGCGTCGAGGACGCCCTCGATGTGGCGGCCATCAAGTCCAGGGAGCTGTGCGCGCTGCTGGACGACCTGCTCGCCAATGCCCAGCGAGCGCTCGAGAACAAGGAGGACGCAATGGGCTCCGTGGGAGTCAAGCAGGGTCGCGCGCGGCCGCGGCGCCGCGCCTTCACGGGCAAGGTCGTTCCAAGCGCGGCCGGTGAACGCAGGGATCACCTGGCCCGTGCTGCCCGCGATGCCCTGGCTTTCGCTGTCGGCGTGCATCCGCGCGACCTCGGCGCCCTGACGCTGAGCACCGTGCTCAGGCTGACCGGGGAGCTCGAACGGCGCGAAGACCGGCGGCGCGTCGCGGAAGAACGAGTGAGAAAGGACGCGGGCTGACGAAGCGAGCGGGCCTGAGCGGCTGAGCCGGGCGTAATTAGGCGGCCTGACCGGTCGGCTCGGGATGTCCTCCGCACCGCTGGGTCAGGGGGCAGGCGGCAGGACGGTTCGCCCATGTACCAGGCGGACGGGCGACCCTAACCTCAGGCGCGGCGCTCCTACTGGAAGGGCCAATTCGAATATGTCTGCCAACCAGCGCGACGGATGGGCCAGCCAGCCCGCGAGAGCGAGCGTGAACGCGTGACCCCGGGGCGCGTTCTCGTCATGGACCCCGACGACGTCAACGCGCGGATGATCTCGGCGCTGCTCAACAACGCCGGCCACGACGTTCTTGTCATCCGAACCGCGCTCGAGCTGCTGTGCGCCGCCCTCGGCGCCGGCGTCAGCGCCATCCTGATGGAGGCCGACTGCCAGGACGGCGACGGCTTCGACATCTGCGCCCGGCTGCGGGCGCGGGGCTATCGAGGACCGGTGATCTTCGTCAGCGGGCGGCACGAGGTGAACGACAAAGTTCGAGCGTTCGACTGCGGGGCCGACGACTACGTGGTCAAGCCGTTCGACGCGCGCGAGCTGCTGGCGCGTGTGGCGGCCGTCAACCGGCGGTTTCGAGACGCTCAGCAGCTGGCGCTTGGTCGCGACCTCCGCGTCGGCGACGCCACGCTCTCGCCTGGCACCGGCACCTTCCGCGTCGACGGCAGGCCGCGGGCTTACCTGTCGCCGACTGAGATGCGGGTCCTCGAATGCCTGATGCAGGACAGCGGGGTCACCGTCAGCCGCAACGCTCTGCTCGAGCGGGCGTGGCCGCACGCCTTCGTCGGCGACAGCAGCCGCGTCGACGTGGTGGTGGCTCGGCTCCGCAAGAAGATCGAGCAAGACGCGTCGGCACCCGAATACCTGCACACGGTCCGCGGCTTCGGCTACGCCTTCCGCCCGGCCCGCCGGCCCCATCTGGCCCAGCAA
Source organism: uncultured Actinomycetes bacterium (assembly GCA_964640005.1). Taxonomy (GTDB): domain Bacteria; phylum Chloroflexota; class Dormibacteria; order Dormibacterales; family Dormibacteraceae; genus CAZHAC01. The sequence continues at coordinate 13,079 of CAZXGB010000016.1, forward strand.
GTGCCCCACGAGGAGGCGGCTGAGCGGGCATCTCTACCTGGCGCCTGAGAGCGATGTCGGTGTCTGAGGAGGCCTGGAACAGCCCCCCGACGTCGGCAATGGCGGCCGGCGCGGAGAACCCGGACGTCGAACTCCCACGCCGCGCTTCGCGTGTCCAGCTGGTGGGCGCAATGGAGGGCATTTCCGGCGCCGACCGTAAGTGGCTGATCTGCCTGGATGGAGCCCAGTACGTGCAGGCGACCGAGCTTCTATATCACCTGCTGCTCCACGCCGACGGACAAACGCGCGTCGATGCGATCGCCGAGCGGGTGGCCGCGGAGACCGGCCGCCCGGTCTCCAGCGACGAGCTTCGATGGCTGATCGTAAACAAGCTTGCCGGCTCGGGCCTCCTCGAGTGGGCGCCGCAAGGCCATGCCGAAACTGGCCGGCGCTCGGCCCGAAAACGCCTGCCCGGCAGAGCCTTCGCGCTGGCGCTCTTCCTGCTCAGCCCCTTCAGGTTGTTCGTCAAGGGCCTGATCCTGGTCGCCCGGCTGCTTCACCGGGGCGTCACAAAGATCCGGGCTGGGCGCGCGTCGCACCTGAACCGGGCTCCGGTCCAGCCTCAGGCCTCGCCGCCGGCGATCACCGCCGCGCCCGCCCAGATGCCCACACCCCTCGATGGTCTTGGCCGGCCTGTGCCCCAGCGCGATGGAGCGGCCATCGAACAGGCGCTCCGGCATGTTCAGGAAAGCCAGGACAGCGTCGCCCGCGAGCTGGCCGGCGAGCTCAATCGCGCCTACGGCCAGCGTCTCGACCAGATGGCCGCGGAGATCGCACGCGTGGTTGCGTGGACCGAGTCAGTTGAGCGGGAGCGGGACCGCCTGGGGGTCCAGGTGCGGACGCTGGAGGGCGCCGTCGCCGAGCTCAGCACGCACATGAAGCGAGTGGCGGCCGAGCTGGAGGCCGCCGCCGCGGCCGCCGACCGGAGCCTGGTTACCCCCCTGGAAAGCGCCGGCGAGGAGAGCGCCGCCGGCTATACACGACCGCGAGGTTCGTCGGCGTTCTAAGCCTCGCGGCGGAGGACCGCTACCTCAGCTTCCCGCTGCGTGTTCGAAACCAGCGCGTCGGTCAGGGACTCATGGAGTCGCGCCAGCGCCTCATCCGTGACGCGCGTCTCATCGAGCCACCGAATGAGCGCATCGCTCACCTGGCGCCAAACCGCCACCTGGCGGAGCATCGCTCGGGTCCAGTAACTCTTGGTCAGAGCGGCAGCGACGAGACCGCCGCCGATTGCGCAGCACACGGCGCCGGTGCCCAGCTCGAGTGCCCCGATCCAACCAGACCGTTCCAATCCGCCGAGGGTCATGAGCCCGAGCGCCAGGTTGCATGCCGCCAGCACGGGAAGCAGCGCTCTATAAAAGACAAGTTCCTCCATGCCGACGATCCGGAACGAGGCTCGCATTTGGACATGTGAATTCCAATGAGCAATTTGTCCCGGCTTGTACTGATGCGACCTGGGCCGTTGTCCTCGTTCGGATCAGGACAAGCGGACCATTGAGTCAGTGGAGACGGTTCCTTACGGTTTAGCGGGTTGGCGGGCGGGTCCCGTCACGGTGGGGACATCTGGTCATGAAGGGTTGGGGTGGACACGTGGTCAGCACGACGTACCTTGACGAGGAAGGCGACGCGGCGGAGGCCGTACGCCGGCACCTCGCGCGCGAGCTTCATGACAGCGTGGTCCAGACGCTGCAGCTGATGCTCGTCGAGATGGAGCAGTTCAAGCACGAGCAGTTCGACCCCAGGACCGTGATCAACGAGGTCAGCGGCTATCAGGCGTACACGCGAGACGTACTCAACGAGCTGCGCCAGATGCTCTACGAGCTCCGCGACGAGTCTGTCATTGAAGTGGGTTTCGCCGAGGCCCTGCGATCGCTCGTCGGATCATTCCAGGAACGCACTGGAATCCGCACGCGCATATCGATCTCCAGGGCCTGGCCGTCAGAGGTTCGCCGGGGTGCGGCTATACACATTCGTCGCATCGTCGAGGAGGGCCTGAACAACGTCCGGCGCCACAGCGGAGCTCGCTATTGTCGAGTCTCGCTGCGCGAGGACGACCGACAGAAGCTGCTGATCCACATTCGCGATAACGGAGTCGGGCTGGCGTATGGTGACCCGAACGGCGCCGGATTTGGACTGTCCGGCATGCGCGAGCGAGTGGTCCTACTGGGTGGCCAGTTGTCCGTGGCGCCGGCGTTGGGTGGAGGCACCGTTCTCAGAGCGGTGTTCCCGAGGGAGAGTGTCTCATGACGATCGTTGCCGCACCCGCCGCGCGCATTCTGATCGCGGACGACCAGAGCCTGTTTCGATCCGGGCTCGCGCATCTGCTGTCGGCGGACGCCCGCGTGACTGTTGTTGGCGAGGCGGCAGACGGCGAGGAGGCGATCGCCAAGGCTTCCAAGCTGAAGCCTGACGTGATCCTCATGGATCTCAAGATGCCCAATGTCGACGGCATTGAGGCGACGCGCCGGATCTTGAAGGAACAGCCGGAGACCCGCGTACTGATCCTGACCACTTTCGACGCGGACGTGCACGTACTTGAAGCTCTTCGAGTGGGGGCCAGTGGCTACGTGCTCAAGGACTCGAACGCGGAGTCCATCGTGGCCAGCATTCTTGCTGTCCTCTCCGGTGAGCGCGTGATGGCGAGCGCGGTCGCCAACCGAGTGGTCGACATGCTCACAGGAGCCTCCACTCCGAAGGAGTTCTACGACGGCCTGACTCCGCGTGAGATCGAGATCCTGCGCCTGCTCGCCGGCGGCGCGGCCAACAAAGAGATCGCGTTCAAGCTGAAGATCTCCGAGAAGACGGTTCGCAACCACATCTCGAAGATGTACGAAAAACTGCAGATCTACGATCGCGCGCATGCCGTCCTGTACGCGGTTCGAAAGGGTCTGATCGAAGTCTGAGACGGTGCTGGTAGACACCAGCGCAAACGCGTAATCGACGCTTAGGAAGCGGCGCCCTGCGGGGCGCCGTTTTCACTATGTTTTGAGCGCTGGAACCTCTCGGGGACAAAGGGGAATTCGGGGCGAGATTTCCTATTACTGAGTGGTAAATCCGCCACCCATCATTCCACCGATGGAGTCGCCGGCGCCTGGCCGTACGGCCGCGGACCGCCCGGGCGGCTGGCCCGTTGATTTGACCAGCGCAGACCTCGAATCCTGGCCCGTCCATCACGAAGCACTGGCACTCATCCCAGAGGTGTACGCGCGCGAAAACCAGCTGCTGCCGCTCGCTCTGCGCGAGGGCACGCTGCTCATCGCCTGCGCCGACCCGGCCGACAGCCGCCTTATCCAGGACGTGCAGCTGCTGACTCGGCGTCAGGTGACGGCCGCGCGCGGCGCACCGGCCGACCTTCGCAAAGCGATCACCGAGCGCTATCGAGCCGCCATCGACACGGAGGTGCGCGCCTTCAGTCGCGTTATCGCGGGTTCTCCGCAAGCCACGCCGGCGAGACCGGCCGCCGCTACGTCGTCCCCGATCGTGCAGGTCGTCGACAAGATCATCGCGCAGGGCCTGCGTGATCGCGCGTCGGACATCCACGTCGAACCACAGCGATCGGCCCTGCGCATCCGGTTTCGGATCGACGGCCTACTGCAGGACGCCATCACGCTGCCCAAGGAGATGTCGGCACCAATCGCCTCGCGCATCAAGGTGATGGCCAACCTCGATATCGTCGACCGCCACCGTTCGCAAGACGGTCAGATCCGCATCGAGGGCCACGAGCGGCAGGTCGACGTCCGCGTCTCGACGGCGGAGACGATCTGGGGCGAGAAGATCGTCCTCCGCCTGCTCGACCAGTCCCGGACCATTCTCAAGCTGGACAGCCTGGGCCTGAGCGCGCACGCGATGGGCCGCTTCTCCCAGCTGCTGGTCTCACCCTTCGGGATGGTCGTCGTAAGCGGGCCGACCGGAAGCGGCAAGACGACGACGCTCTACGCCGCCATCAACGAGCTCGATCCGATCACCCAGAACATCACGACCATTGAGGATCCGGTCGAGTACACGTTCGACAACATCAACCAGATCCAGATCCGAAAGGTCGCCAACCTGACATTCGCGAACGGGCTGCGCGCCATCCTCCGCCAGGACCCGGACGTGCTGCTCGTGGGCGAGATCCGCGACCTGGAGACGGCCGAGATCGCAATCCAATCCGCGCTCACCGGTCACCTCGTGCTCACGTCCTTGCACGCCACCGACGCCGCCGCGGTCATCCAACGGTTCATCGAAATGGGCATCGAGGGATACCTCGTCTCCTCGGCGCTGATCGGGGTGGTCGCTCAGCGCCTGGTACGCCGCATCTGCAACACGTGCCGCGCGCCCTACGAGCTGAGCGCGGAAGAGGCCGGCCTCTGGAAAGAGCTCGGGACCTCTCACAAAACTGTCTTCTACCGGGGCGCCGGCTGCGAGCTCTGCGCGGGGACCGGCTATCGCGGCCGGATCGGCGTGTTCGAAGTGCTGCCCCTAAGCGAGCAGATCAAGCGCCTGGTCAGCGAACGCGCGCCTGCGGAGGCAATCCGGCAGGAAGCGGCACGCGAGGGCATGGTGCGGCTGCGGGAAGCGGCCATCGAGAAGGTGGCGGCCGACATGACGACGCTGTCCGAGGTCATCCGCTGCGTCTGGGCGAGCTGATGGGCGAGTTCCGATACGTGGCCTACGACGCCAGTGGCACCCGGGTCAGCCGGATCGCTAGCGCGGAGTCGGCGGAGCACATGAAGCACCTCCTCTGGGAGCAGGGCCTGCACATCGTCGACATTCGCGAGCGCCGCCCGCGGCGAACGCTGCACGACCTATTTCCGACCTTCCTACGAGTCAAACGCGCGGAGGTCATCCTCTTCACGCGCCAGCTGGCGACGTTCGTAAAGGTCGGCATGCCCATGCTCGAGGGGATCGCGGTGCTGCGCGATCAGGCCTCATCTCCCCTGCTCCGCCGAGCGCTGGCGCAGATCATCCAGGACATCCGTGCGGGTACCGCGCTCTCCTCGGCGCTGGGCCGCCACCCGCACATCTTCAACGGCCTCTACGTCGACATGGTTCGCTCCGCGGAGGTGAGCGGCAACCTGGACGAGGTCCTCCAGCAGCTCGCGAGCTACATCTACCGGGACGAAAGCGCCCTTCGAAAGGTGCGCAACGCGATGGTCTATCCCGCGATCGTCATCGTGCTCGCGCTCGCCGTGATCACGGTGCTGGTCGGGTTCGTGCTGCCCGCCTTCGCCCGGCTCTTTGCCGACTTCCGAGCCACGATGCCGCTGCCCACCCGCGTCCTGCTCACCGTCGGCATCTTCTGCCGGGATCACGCACTTGTGATCTTCATGGTGATGGCGCTCGCCATCGCGCTCTGCGTCACCTATCTGCGCACGCGCCGGGGCCAGGAGACGCTGGACATGATCGTGCTCCGCCTGCCGCAGATGGGGACGATCCTGCGCTACGCGATCGTGGAGCGCTACCTGCGGACGCTGGCGACTCTCGCTCGGGCCGGCATACCGATGACACAGATGATCGACACCGCCAACCGCTCGCTGGGCAACGTCGTCTTCGAACGCCGACTGGCCGCCGCGCGCGGCCGAATGCTGAGCGGCGAGGGCTTTTCCGCGCCACTCGAGTCGACCGGGCTCTTTCCCCGGCTGGTGATCCAGATCGTTCGCGTCGGCGAGGAGACAGGCAACCTGGACAACAACCTCGAGCAGGCGGCGGAGCACTACGCCGAGGAGGTCGACTACCGGCTCAAGCAGCTGATCGCCGTGCTCGAGCCCGCATTGGTGATCGTGGTCGGCCTCATGGTCGGCTTCATCGCGATCTCGGTCATCGCACCGATGTACTCGCTGGTCAATGCTTTGCACTAAAGAGCGCGGAGGAACCCGCTCGCGTCGGCATCGGTTGCAGTCGGGCCAATCGCTCGTCGAATCGCTGGTCGCCACGCTGCTGGTCGCGATCGCGGTGGTGGCCGGCCTCGGCACCCTCAACGCCACCGTCATCGGCGCCCGTCAGGTGGCCGTCCAGGCCTGGGCCGAGTGCATGCAGCGTGGAGTCGTCGAGGCCGTGACGGCGGCTCCCTGGAGCGACGCCTACCCCGCTCCGGCATCGGTCGCCGTCCAGGTGTCAAGCGTCACCGGCGTTCCGGGTGCCCAACGGGTCACCGTGAGTGTCAGCAGCCCGATCACCGGTGGCGCCGTCGCCGCGGTTCCGCCGGTGAGCATCTTCAAAGCTCAGGTGCTCTCGCCGGCGGGCGCCGGGTATGACCCGGGCCTGATCGACGGCGGCTGCCGGCCGCTCCTGGGAGGGAGCACATGAGCGAGCGCCGCCGGCGGAACAGCCAGTCCGGCATGACGCTCGTCGAGCTCATCCTGGCGATGTCGCTGACCGCCATGGTGCTCGCCGCGCTCGGCGGCGTGGTCTTCGGGGCCAACCTGGTGGCCAGCACCTGGGGCCAGCGCACCTACCTGTCGGAAACCGTGCAGCTGCTGCCCAGCAGCCTCCAGGCCGACACCCACCGCTACGTCCCCTGCAGCGGCCAGGCCACAGGCACGGGTCTGCATCTCTGCTTGCCCGGTGGCCCGGAGATGGTCACCTACAGCTCGGGAACCAGCTGCCCATGCGACGTGGTCCGAACCGACACTCAAGCCGGCAGCGTCACGCTCGTGGTCCGGGGCCTCGCCGCCCCTGCTGACTTCTCCGCGTCCTGCGCGACCGGCGCAGCCGTCGATCGCGGCTCGATTTCCGTCACCGTGCGCTACCGCGGCGACGCGGCGCCGCAGCCACCCGTCCAGGTCTTCTTCAAGGCTCCGGCTGGGAGCTGCGCGCCGTGAACGCGCGCAAGCGGCAGGCGGGCCAGGCCCTGGTCGCGGCCCTGGCGACGATGGCCCTGCTCTTCGCCATGGCCGGCGGCCTCGCAGTGGCCGTGTCGGCGGCGCTCTCCGGCACAGCCGCGACCCCTGACCCCTACCTCAGGGACACCCAGGCGGGGTCGGCCACGGCGGCCATCGTGGCCACGGTCGCCGGCGGAGCCTCCGGCTGTCCCTCGCCTTCCACCGTCTCGGCCGCCTTTGGGCTCAGCCCGAACGCCTACGCCTGCGATTCCATGGACCTGGTCGCGCCCGCTCAGGTGGCGATGGTCCCATTCAAGTGGAGCGGCACCTGCGCCGGCGCTCCTCTGGGAACCGCGACCCACGCTTCGCTCTGGCTCCACGCGATCCGCGCTCTGGGCTCTTTCTTCGTGGACGGGAATCGCGACAGCTGCGCGGCCGGCGCCGGCGCCTGCACCGGCACCTCGAACATCAGCGGCCCCGGCCTCTTCTACAACATCGCCGACTGCAACCTGGCCGCCTTCGGCACGCCGTACGCACACGTCGCGGGACCCAACGGCGCGGTCAGCGTCGTCCGCCTGGCGCCGCTCGCGAGCTTCATCTCCGCTCCCGGCAGCCCTTGGTCCGTGGACCAGGGCGCCGGGCCGATCGCGTCGGCCGCCCTGCGTGGCCCTGGCCGGCCACTCGACTTGGTCGTCGCCTCCCGAACCTCGGGCACGATCACGGCCTGGCTGGGCGCCGGCGACGGCACCTTCCGGCTCTCCCAGACGATCACGACGCCGGCCGACGTCTCGGCCCTCACGCTCGCGGACTTGAACGGCGACGGGCTCCCGGATCTGGCCTTCACGAGTTTCCAACGCAGCCTGGTCAGCGTCTGGTTTGGCAACGGGGACGGAACTTTCAGCAACAACCGGGACTACCCGGTCGGGGCGGGTCCGGTGGGGGTAGTCGCCGGCCCGCTCACCTCAGCCGACCGCGTCGACCTGGCGATTGCCAGCGCCACGGACCGCAGTGTCACGATCCTCCCCGGCACCGGCGGCGGCCGGTTCGCCAGCGCCACCGGCGACTGCGACATTCAGGGCCGTCCGACCTCGTTGGTCGCTGTCAGCTTCGCCGGCTCCGGCACATACCTGGCGGTGGCGAAGGCGGCCAGCGCGGGCCTGATCAGCGTCTACAGCGTCACTGACAACGGCAACGGCAACGGAAACGGCGGCTGCCGCGGCAACGGAAATGGCAACGGCAACGGGAACGTAGGCCTGCGCGAAATCCAAAGCTACGCACTCGCGGGCGGGCCGGGCGCGATGACCGCTGCCCACTTCACCAGGTCGGGCCAGCCTGACCTCGCCGTCGCCCTGCCCAACCAGAACCAGGTCCAGGTCCTCCTCGGCTCGGGGAGCGGCCAGTTCCAGATCCAGGCCGCCTTCGACGTCGGTGGCTCGCCGTCCGCGATCAGCGCCGCCCGGTTCGGATACAGCGCGACCGACGACCTGGCGGTGACGAAGGCTTCGGGCGCCGCATCAGTCCTGACCGGCAATGGCGGCGGCGCCTTCCGGCCAGTTGTGGGCGGTGACATCCCCGTGAGCCAGGGGCCGGCGGGCATCGCCACCGGCGACTTCGACGGCTCCGGCGCAGCCGATCTTGCCGTCTCCAGCGCGGCTGGCGGCCAGCTGAGCGTTTTCCTTCGCAACCGGTCGCGGGTGTTCAGCATCCTCGCCTCGGCTGGCGGCGTCTTCAACGAGGCCGACCTGATTTGGGCCAACCCAACTCGCACCGACACGCTGTTCTTCGAAGGCGGGCTGCAGTGAGCGCCGGCCCCGTCGTCTGCCTCGACTTGAGTTCGGAGCAGGTGACTGGCGTGCAGGTCTCACGCGGCCGCATCGACCGCTGGTTCAAGCGTGACTTCCTCCCTGGGACCCTGCCGGGAGGGGCGCCGGCCGACAGCGAACGGCTGGCCGCTCAACTGGCCGCGGCTCTGGAGGAGGCGGGCGTGAGTGCGCGCCGGGCGCGGATGTCGATTCCCGACGCGGCGCTCCTCACGCGAGTCGTGGCGCTGCCGAAGGTGGCACGGCGCGACCTTGTGCCCGCCGCCCGCTACGCCGTCGAGCGCGCGATCCCGATCCCGCCGTCTGAGGCGGCTTGGGAGTGGACGCTGCTGCGACTCGACGGGGGTAGGTGCGCTCTGAGGATCGTCGCCGGCTGGCGGGACGTGGTCGAAAAGCTGCGCGACGCGGCCGCCAATGCCGGGCTCGAAGTCGAGCACCTGGAGCCGCGCTCGGCCTCCCTGGCCTCGCTGCTTCCCGGCCTCCCCACTCTCGTCCTCGAGCAGGCGGCCGGAAACGTGCGCGCGACGGCGGTCGCGCAGGGGCTGACCCCGTTCACGGCGCAAGCGCCGGTCCCGTCCGAGGCGGCCGGCTGGGCACCCCTGCTCGAGTCGCTGACACTATCGGCGCGGCGCCACCTGGGAAGCGCCGGCCGCGAGCTGGACGTTCTCGTCACGGCAGATCTCCTCCAGGTCGTTCCGGCGGCAGTCGGAGCTCACCGCGTAAACGGAGCGATCGGCGACAGCCGCCTCGAGGTGCCGGCGCGGCTGCCCGCCGAGGCATACCTCGGCGCCCTCGGCCTGGCGATCGGCAGCGGCCGTTCGCGAGGCCGTCTCGCCTCCAAACGGCCGCTCACCGGGCCGGTTCGGGCGCACGTGCAGAGCGCCGGCACGCCCTGGGTGCCGGCGCTGGCCGCGATCTCGATCGTCAGTTGGGGCGCCGTCGCCGCGGGTGCCGCACTCCTGCTCGGCTGGCATCCGTCCTGGCCGCTTGCTCCCTGACGGCTGCCCGCAAGCCCACGGCGAACCCAAATCGCAATCAACCAAAGGAGGGAAACAACCAACACATGAACCATCGATTGCTACTGAGGCAACTGAAAAAGGCGGCCCGAGACCAGAGGGGATTCACCCTCATCGAGCTGCTCGTCGTGATCTCCATCCTCGGCATCCTGGCCGCGGTCGTCACCATGAGCATGGTCGGCATCACCAAGATCGCCCAGGACCGAGCCGCGGCGACCGAGGCGCAGACCGTCCAGACGGCATACGACACGATGCTGGCCGACCAGGGTGTGCCTTCCGGCTCGGAGTGTCCGGGATTGGCGACTGCCACAAGCGATATGACCCAGTTCCCAACCGCCAGCGCATGGGATTCGGGCGGCAAGGATGCGCAGGGCCACGTTCAGCCTTCGCATGCGCTGGTCCAGCTGTCGCCGCACTACCTCCGCCAGGCCACCACGCACGGCACGTACATCTGTCAGGGCAACGGGCAAATCGTCCAGAAGGGCTACAACCCCTAAGACTGTCGTCACCGGGCCTGGCGAGGCTGCTCGCCAGGCCCCTCTTTCCCCGGGAGCGACCGGAGGTTCTCGGTGTCTATTGGCGGCGCAGCGCGACCGCGAGCCCGGCGCCGGTGAAGACGAGCAAGGCCGCGACCCCGGCGGCACCACCAGCCCACATCCCACCCCAGCCCACCGCCGCCAGCATGACCACCGCCGCGCCGGCTTCGATGACCGGATAGCGGCGGGGTATCGAGACGCCACAGCCGGCGCAGCGGCCGCGTCGAAGCAGGAAACCGAAGACCGGAACCAGGTCGAGCGGATCCAGCACGCGACCGCAGAAGCCGCAGCGCGAACGTCCATGGACTACCGGCTCGCCGGCAGGAACCCGATCCCAGACGAGACCGATGAAGCTGCCCAAAGCGAGGCCGAACGCGAGCGCACAACCTCCGGCCAGCGCGCCCTGGGGCGCCACGGTCAGGCCACTATCTCCTGCGGGTAAAGCGAGCGGGCGCGAGCGTCGCGGTCGGATACCAACCCGCTGCTCAGCAGCTGGCTCAGGGAATGCTCGAGCGTCTGCGAGCCGTCACGCGCGCTGTTCTGAAGAACGTTGCGGATCTGGTTCGTCTTGTTCTCCTTGATCAGCGCGCGTACCGCCGAGTTGGCGACCAGGACTTCGAAGCCGGCGACTCGGCCACCCCCGACGGCGGGCAGCAGCTGCTGGTAGACGATGCCCGCCAGGCAGGCCGACAGCTGGACCCGCACCTGCTGCTGCTGTCCGGGCGGGAAGCCGTCGAGTATGCGATCGATCGCCTGCGCGGAATCGTTCGTGTGGAGCGTCGCCAGCACGAGATGGCCGGTCTCCGCGATCGTCAGGGCGGCGGCGATCGTTTCCAGGTCCCGCATCTCGCCGATGAGTACGACATCCGGGTCCTCACGGAACACCGCGCGCAGCGCTTCGGCGAAGGTCCCAACGTCCACGCCCACCTGGCGCTGGTCGACCACGGCCAGCTGGTGGCGATGCACGTACTCGATCGGGTCTTCGACGGTGATGATGTGGCAGGCGCGTGTCCGGTTCAGGTAATCGACCATCGCCGCCTGGGTCGTCGATTTGCCGGAGCCGGTGGGGCCGGTGACGAGGACCAGGCCCTGGTGACGCGTGATCAGGCGGTACACGGACTCCGGCACCCCGAGCTGCTCAAACGTCGGTATGCGCAGCGGCAGCAGCCGGAAGGAGGCCGACAGCGATCCCCGCTGAAAAAAGATGTTGCCGCGCATCCTCACGCGGTCATGCCAGGTGAACGCAAAGTCGATGTGGCGGCGCTCGAGCAGCTCGTTCCAGCGAGCGGGATCGATGATCTGGCGGAGCATCGACTCGGTGTCGGCCGGCGTCAGCACCGGCGCCGAGGGCAGCACTTCCAGATTGCCGTCCTTCCGAATCCGAGGCGGCGTTCCGCAGCTCAGTAGAAGGTCGGACCCGGCCATTTCGAGGAGTTGGTCCAGAGCGTCAGCGAGCGTCATTTTGGTTGGCCAGGATGTGACGCAAGTTAGCGGCGTCACAGTCAGGCGAGAATGGGAAGGACGCGCACCTTAGCGCGCCTATGTCCCGCGGTGGCTGGTCTCGGCGCCCCTGTGCGAAGGGGAGTGATGGGCCGACCGCTGGACCCGCGCCCCATGGACTAGTGCGAATGTCCCTAGGGATCCGAACAAATATCCATTGCGATCTGCACCAGTCACCGGCACTCTTTTCATTACGGGGCGCTGCCGGAACCACTAACCACTGGAGCGCAAGCTTGGATAGAGCCGCGGGGGAGAGTTGTATCACTGGGTGTGGAGCCCGAGTGCACGGGCATCTTTCAGTCGTTTCGCCGACTTCAGCCTCAACGCGGACAGCGGCGGTCATGAACATCTTTGACCGCGTCATCGGGTCGCCCGACCTCCATATGGGGTCCGTTTTGCCCTCGCCGGCGCCTACGGCCCCAACTACGGTTGCGCCATTCGCGGAGGCATCGCTTTTCGACCCACATGGACTTCACCATCAGCTACCGGTTGAGCGCCGCCGCGACGGCCGACCCTCAGGGCCTGCTGGAAGACCTGGCGGTGTCGAGCTCGAGCTTGCCCGGGGCCAGCGTCTCGCCGATGTGGTCGCGCTGGCGCGAGCTGCCCTCGGAGCCACTGGACCGCTTGGGCGGCCTGGAGATCGCTGTCCTGCGCAGGCCCAGCGACCTCTTCATATACAGCCTGGAGGTGCGTCCGCTCGCCGTCCACGCGTTCGCCTTGAGCCCGGGCCCGCACTGCATGCAGGCCTACTTCGGCTTTGGCCGCTATCCGGAGACGGTCGTCGATCCCACCTCAGGTCGCCGGCTGCCGACGCAACTGAACCCGGGCTGGCGCTGGGCCTCCTGGTTCTCTGCGGAGGCCGCGCTGTTCGAAGGGGTGCTCCACTTCCTGACCTGTCACCTCGCGGTCACGGCGGTCCTGGAGCGGGCCAGCGGCCTGGGCTGTCTGAGCGGGGTGAGCGACGGCACCGGGTTTTGGGAGGACCGGGACGCGGTCGGCCTGGGGTGGCGGGCGGCCGAGTGGAGTGGCGCCGACTCGAGTTTCGAAGGGCCTCTGGAGCAGGCGGTTCGCGAATCCGAGTTCCTGCTCCGGCCGGGACGGCTGAGAGCGCTGGTAGCGAGGCTTTCCCGGCTTTCCCGCCCGTCCCGGCCTCTCGCCACCGGCTAGAGGTCAGACGCGCCGGCAGCCGATTGGAAAGCGCCGGCAGCCTTCAAGGACTTGACAACGTGCGCCGGCGGGCCGGCGACACTTCGGCCGGCGCGCGGGAGCTGAGCGGCGCTCCTTTACGGTACTTGACAATTCAATTACACCGTTCAAGATGCACATGGGTCATCCTTGCGGACCCTGGGGGAGTCAGTCACCATCATTAAGTCGATTCGGGTGGGGCGACCGAGGGCAGCCGGCCAGCCGGCGGTGCCAGAGCGTCCAGGGACTGACCAATCGGCCCTGGCCGCCGAACTGCATGACGGCGTCATCGCAAACTTGACCTCGCTCATCCTCGAGATGGAGCAGTTCAAGCGCGAGCAGTACAACCGCGAGGGGGTGCGCGAGGCGGTATCGAGCTTCCAGTCCGCGACGCGGACCGCCCTGTCCCAGCTTCGCGACATCGTGCACGGCATCCAGACTGGACCCGGCGACCTGGATGTCGGGCTCGTGGAAGCGCTGCGCTCCGGTCCGCTGCTCGAGCTCCGGCAGCGCCGAGGGGTGTCAACCCGCATAGTCATGTCCCCCTCCTGGCCGCGGCATCTCGACGTCTTCACCGCTCTCCACCTCTACCGCATCGTGGAGCAGGCGCTCCGCAACGTTGCCGAACACAGCGAAGCACGACATGTGCAGGTCGCCCTCCGCACCAGCGGTCGTGACCTTCTCGTCGAGGTCGTCGACGACGGGGTTGGCTTCCGCTGGTCGCACCGCGTCAACGGTCAGGGCGTGGCCGGAATGGAGCAACGAGCTCTTCTTCTCGGGGGGACCCTTGAGGTCGCCGACCGCCCCCGGGGCGGAGCTGCCGTCCGCGTGAGGGTGCCATGGCCGTGAGTGAACAGAATCACGGAGAAGCGCCCATCCGAGTCCTGCTCGCCGACGATCACGTCCTCTTTCGCAAGGGCATGGCCAAGCTGCTCGACTCCGATACGCGCATCTCCGTGATCGGCGAGTGCGGCGACGGGCGCGAGGTTCTCCGAAAGGCGGAGCAGCTGCGTCCGGATGTGCTCGTCCTCGACCTCAAGCTGCCCCGGCTGAGCGGCATCGACGTCGCTCGGGAACTTCGGGAGCGCTTTCCGAAGATGCGGGTTCTGATCGTCACCGGCATCGATGCCGACAACTACCTGACCGAGGCCCTCGAGGCGGGGGCCAGCGGCTACCTGCTCAAGGAGTCGGAGCCTGAGGCTGTCATGGCGGCCATCCTCGCCGTTGTCGAGGACCTGTTCGTGGTCACTGGTCCGGCGGCCAGGCGCACGTTTGGCGCGCTCACCAGCGGTTCCGTCCGCCGCGAGTCATTCGGCGGCATGACGGCACGCGAACTCGAGGTGTTGAAGCTGACCGCCCAGGGCCTCGCCAACAAGCAGGTGGCGCGGGCTCTCGGCCTGAGCGACAAGACGGTCCGCAATCACATCGCCAACATCTACGAGAAGCTCGGGATCCACGACCGCTCGCAAGCCCTGCTCTACGCGGTGCGCAAGGGATTGATCGACCCGTCGGTCACCCAACCTGAGGACGGCCCGGAAATAGCGAACTGAAACCAGCGCGGAGGCAACGCAGGGTTTCTCGCCCGTCCTGGTTAGTGGACCCCCTCCGGATTGGTCCAGATAGCCCTGTTCGACGCCGCACCCACTCGCCTAGCCTCCGGCAGACGCCCTTGGCACAGAGCAGGCCTCGTCCCGTCCCCAGGCCAGGACCGATTCTCAGCCTGAACAGCGTTTCGGCTGCCTACGGTCGGGAGCGCGTCCTGAGCGATGTGTCGTTCACCGCCGAGACCGGACAGCTCATGTTTGTGACCGGGCGCAGCGGTGCCGGGAAGACCACTCTGCTCAGACTCATCAACGGCGAGATGGCGGCCACCTCGGGCTCGCTTTGGGTGGCCGGCATGCCGCTTCACGAAGGGGGTAAGCAGGTTACCCGCGTCCGGCGCCACGTAGGCGTCGTCTTTCAGGACTACGGGCTCGTCCGGTCGATGACGGCGCTCGAGAACGTCGAGTTCGCCTATCGCATCTCGCACTTCTCGGAGACCGGGCGGACGGCTCGCGAGCGGGCGGCCGCCACCCTCACCGGAGTCGGGCTGGCTTCGCGCCTGGGCGCCTTTCCGGCCCAGCTCTCAGGGGGTGAGCAGCAGCGCGTCGCCATCGCGCGCGCACTGGTCGGCGCTCCTGACATCCTCCTCGCCGACGAGCCCACCGGAAACCTCGACCGCGAGAACTCCCTCGAAGTCCTGGCACTTCTCGAGGCGGCGGCCGCGCGAGGCGCGCTCGTGATCGTGGTCACCTACGATGACGCGCTTCTCCTGGTCGGCCACCGGCGGCTGCACCTGGAGGGCGGACGGGTCGTGTCCGAGGAACGCATCCGCGTGTGGGCGTCATGAACCCGAAGCTTGCCCGGACCCGGGTGCTGATCGGCAACTGGATGTCGCTGGTCGTCGGCCGCGGACTGAAGGGCTGGATTCGAAACCTGGCCTCCGTCAGCCCGGCGTTCGGCTCGATGGTCGTCCTGCTCGCCGTCGCCGGCATGCTGAGTATCGCCGGGGTAGCGATCAGCAACGCCATCGCCGACCAGTCGAACCAGGCGTACGTGCTGCACGTGTACCTCGCCGACCAGGCCTCACCCGATCAGGTGAGTACGCTGCGCGCCCGGCTGGCCGCCGACCGGCGTATCCGGGAGGTGCACGCCGTCAACCGCGAAGAGGCACTGCGTCGCGAGCTCCGGCGTCCCGGCGTGGCCGGCCTCGTCGACGCGGCCGGGGACAATCCCTTTCCCGCCAGCCTTGACGTCACCCTCAACTCGCCGTCGGCAATCGGAGCCGTAGCGGACGCGGTGGGCCACGACCCCGCAGTGAATCCCCTCTACCCGACCTCTTTCGACCGCGACGCCTATGCGCACCTCCAACGGCTGATGCTCACGGCTGCCGGGGTGGCCGCGGCCGTGCTCGGGCTCCTTGCTTTCGTCGCGCTGACGGTTACAGCCAACGCTGTACGCGCGGCGGCGGTCTCGCGGCTGGACGAGGTTCGAGTTATGCGTCTGGTGGGAGCACCCTGGTGGGCGGTTCGGCTGCCGTTCCTGGTCGAGGGCGGCCTGACGGGCGCGGCCGCCGGTGTCGTGGCGGCGCTGGTGGTAGTGGCATTCGTGCTGGGCAGCCTCCGCGCCGGCGCCGCGGTTTTCATGGAGTTCGTGCCCGGCGTTGGTGTTTCGACGCTCGTTCTCGTGGCCGGCGCCGTGATCGCTGGTGGCCTGCTCCTGGGCAGCGGCGCCGGCGCTTTCGCTCTTCGACGGCTGCCCCGGTGAGGCGGGTGCTCGCCATCCTGATGGCGAGCACGATGCTGTTCGCGCCGCACCCGGCCGCCGCCGCCTCGTCACCGACTCCCAGCCCGACCGTCAGTCCGGCGCCAAGTCCAGCGGCGACTTCCACCGCGAGTCCGACCCCGACCCCTACGGCGACCGCGACTCCGACTCCCACGCCGAGTGCGACACCAACATCGACACCAACATCGACTCCGACGCCCACCCCGACACCGACTCCAACCAACACTCCCACACCGACACCGACGCCGACGCCGACGCCGGCCCCCACGCCGGCCCCGACCCCGAGCCAGACCCCAGCGCCGAGCCCCAGCCCGACGCCCA
>CAZXGB010000017.1:0-29534 GCA_964640005.1 uncultured Actinomycetes bacterium
CTTGTCCACTTATATCTCCACTCTTCGTCCACTGAAACGGTGACGAGTGGAAGCAGATCCGGACGCTTCGGTGTTCGGCGATCTCTCGCAGCCTGTTCGGTTTGTGCTTCAAAAGACCCCTTGCGGGATAAACCGCGAGGGGTCTTTTTTTTGGTCTCGCCGGCGTCTACTACCGCTCGCGCGTCTGTCAACTTATACTTCCCCCGGCATTTCATTTCCGGCGTTGCTAAGGAGACCATCGAGTGGCTGTGTTCGCCGACAAGACCCTCACCTGCCGCGACTGCGGCATCGAGTTCACATTCACTGCCGGGGAGCAGGAGTTCTACCAGAGCAAGGGCTTGGTGAACGAACCTGGCCGCTGCCCCGAGTGCCGCCAACTGCGGCGTGAGGGCCGTCCGGTGGCCCGGGCGCGTGCGCTGCATCAAGTGCCCTGCGCGATCTGTGGCACTATCGCGGAAGTGCCTTTTCTACCTACGCAGGGCCGTCCCGTCTACTGCCAGGACTGCTTTCAGCAGATTCGCTCCCGCAACTGACGGATTGGATGGCGCGGGCCCTCGAGCTCGCGAGCAGAGCCGACTACCGAACCAGCCCCAACCCCATGGTTGGGGCTGTCGTTCTTGATGCGGCCGGCGATCTCGCGGCGGAGGGTTACCACGAGCGCGCGGGCGGCCCGCACGCGGAGGTGATCGCGCTGGCCGCGGCTGGGGCTCGGGCCACCGGCGCCACTGTATACGTGACGCTTGAACCCTGCAGTCACCATGGCCGCACACCCCCCTGCGCGGACGCCTTGATCGCCGCCGGTGTGCGCAGGGTGGTGGTCGCCATGGAGGACCCCGACGCGCGCAATCGCGGACGAGGGATCGAGCGGCTGCGGCAAGCCGGTCTCGACGTCGAGGTCGGGGCGCACGGCGCCGAGGCGCGCAGGCTGAACGAAATGTTCGTCACGCACCGCACGCTCGGGCGCCCATTCGTCACTCTCAAGTGGGCGATGACGCTCGACGGGCGGATCGCAACCGCCAGCGGCGACTCTAGATGGGTCAGTGGAGAGGTCGCCCGGGAGCATGCACACCGCCTCCGGCACGAGCACGACGCCGTGCTTGTGGGCATCGGCACCGTGCTCGCCGATGACCCGGAGCTGACAGCCCGCCATGAACCGCATGCCAGGCAGCCACTGCGGGTCGTCGTCGACTCCAAGCTGCGCACGCCGGCGGGGGCGAAGCTGGTGGGCGCGCGGACGCTGATCTACACGCGCGCGCAGACCGGCGGCGAGGAGTTGCGGGCACGCGGTGCCGAGTTGGTACGGCTGACCGGGCGCGGCCGGCGCGTGCCGATGGAGAAGGTTCTGCGCGACCTGGCTGCTCGCGGTGTGCTCGGGGTGCTTGTCGAGGGCGGCGCCGAGGTTCACGCCTCGTTCCTGGAGGAGCGGCTCTTCGACCGGGTCGTCATCTACCTGGCACCCAAGGTGGTCGGAGGCCGCCGCGCCAAACCACCGACCGGCGGTCGCGGGGTGGCCGAGATGGCGGCCGCGCTGAAGCTTGAGATCGAGGCGGTCGAGCGGGCCGGCTACGACGTGGTGGTCACGGCTCGCCCATACTGACCCCAGGGTGTTCACGGGAATCATTCGCGAGGTCGGGGAGGTTCGCTTGCGAGACGGCGGGCGGCTCATCGTGGGCAGCGGCATCCCAGCCGAGCCGGGTGCGAGCGTGGCCGTGAACGGCGCCTGCCTGACGGTCGTCGGCTTCGGCGACGGGGAGCTGGCCTTCGACGTGGTCCCGGAGACTATCGTCCGGACCAATCTCGGGGAGCTCCGGCCGGGTGACCCGGTCAACCTGGAGCCGGCGCTGACCCTGCAGCAGCCGCTCGACGGTCACCTCGTCCAGGGCCACGTCGACGCCACGGCGACCGTCCTGCAGGATCGCGATGTTGAGCTCGGCCGCGAGCTCACGTTCGAGCTGCCAGACCGGCTCGCCCGCTACGTGGCGGAGAAGGGCAGCATCGCGGTCGACGGGACAAGCCTCACGGTGGCGGCCGTCAGCAAAGGCTTCTTCGCTGTGGCGCTGATCCCGCATACGCTCCAGCACTCCATAGCCGGGACCTACCGGCGCGGCACGGTCGTGAACCTCGAGGTCGACGTGCTGGCCAGGTACGCCGAACGGCTGCTGGCACAATAGCCGGGCGCGGAACATGGCACTGAGCAGCATCCCGGAGGCGATCGAGGACTACCGGCAGGGGAAGGCGGTGATCATCGTCGACGACGAGGATCGTGAGAACGAGGGCGACCTCGCCGTCGCGGCGGACAAGATCACGCCGGAGCACATCGCGTTCATGGCGCGCTTTGCCGGGGGACTGGTCTGCATGCCGATCGTCGCCTCACGGCTGGACGAGCTCGAGATCGAGCCGATGGTCACCAACAACACGAGCCGTCTGGGCACCGCCTTCAGCGTGAGCGTGGAGGCCAAGCACCTGACCACGACCGGCATCAGCGCTTACGATCGTGCCGCCACCATCAGGCACATCCTCGATCCGGACGCCCAGCCGGGCGACTTCTCCAAGCCCGGGCACACGTTTCCGCTGCGAGCGGTCGAGGGAGGGGTGCTCAAACGGGCAGGCCAGACCGAGGCCAGCGTCGACCTGGCACGCCTGGCCGGGCTCTACCCGGCCGGTGTGATCTGCGAAATCATGAAGCCCGACGGCACGATGGCGCGGATGCCGGACCTCGAGGTGTTCGCGCAGGAGCACGGGCTGCGGATCATCGCGATCCGGGATCTGATCGCCTACCGGCGCCGGAACGAAAAGCTGGTGCGGCGGACCGCCAGCGCTCGCATACCGATCGCGGGTCAGGACTGGACCATGCACGCGTACGAGGACCTGGTCAGCAAGGAAATCCACGTCGCGCTCGTCCTGGGCGACATCGCGAGCGATCCCGAGCAGCCGGTGCTGATCCGCGCCCACAGCGCGTGCCTCACGGGAGATGTCTTCGGCAGCCAGCGCTGCGACTGCCAGGCTCAGCTGCAGGCTGCCATGGCACAGATCGCGGAGGAGGGGAGGGGCGCGGTCGTCTACTTCTCCACTCACGAGGGCCGCGGTATCGGCCTCCTCAACAAGCTGCGCGCCTACACGCTGCAGGACGAGGGGCTCGACACCGTCGAGGCCAACGAAGCGCTCGGCCTGCCGGTCGATACCCGCGACTATGGAATCGGCAACCAGATCCTCTACGACCTCGGCGCGCGCAAGCTGCGAGTGCTGACCAACAATCCGCGCAAGTACCTCGGTATCGAGGGCTTCGGCCTCGAGGTCGTCGAGCAGGTTCCGATCCGGATCCCGCCCAACCCCGAGAACCGGCGCTACCTCGAGACCAAGCGCGAGAAGCTGGGTCACCTCCTCTAGGTACCGATGGGTGTAAAGGGGCTGAAGCCTGACCTGAACGCGGCCGGTATGCGATTGGCCATCGTGATAGCGCGCTACAACGAGGACATCTCAAAGCGCCTGCTGAGAGGGGCCATGCAGAGCCTGAAGGCGCACAACGCCGACCAGGATCCGGACGTGCACTGGGTGCCGGGAGCCTTCGAGATCCCCCTGACCGCCCTGCAGCTGGCAGAGTCGAGCCGCTACGACGCGGTTGTGTGCCTGGGCTGCGTGATCAACGGAGAGACGGCGCACTTCCAGTACGTGGCCGGCGAGTGCGCCCGCGGGATCATGCACGTCCAGCTCGACACGGGGGTCCCCTGTTCCTTCGGCGTTCTCACCACCTTCGATCGCGAGCAGGCCCTGGCGCGCTCGGGCGAGAAGAACAACAAGGGCGCCGAAGCGGTGGAGGTCGCGGTCGAGATGGTCAACCTGCTGCGCGGCGTCAACGAAGAGGACGAGGCGGAGGACTAGACCACTAAACCGCGGCGGCGGCCGGCATCTGCCGCAGCAGCCCGGTCACGCTGCGCAGGCGCGCGGCCAGTGACCGCCGGCGGGGCAGCAGCGAGAGCAGCTCGCGAAGCTCGCTCTGACGGATCTTGGCGGACATCGAGACCAGGGCCGACCGGGCCACCTCCAGGGAGCGGGTCGGATCCATCACGTTGTCGCCCATTACCTGCACGTCGTCGGCGTCCGGCTCGAGGACCAAGACGTGGGTGCCGGCATCGAGCAGCTTTGCCACCTCCCGGTCCAGCTGCGCGGCAGCCAACCTGCGCAGCCCGGCATGCAGCCGCTGGAGTGGAGTCCAGCCAGTATGCGTGTCACGGGCCGAGAGCGGGCTCAGCACGACGACCAGGTCCAGGCCGCGGTCGGCCAGGAGATCGGCGTTCGACATCGAGTGCAGCCCACCGTCCACGTAGACGCGGTCGTTGATGCGCACCGGCTGGAAGAAGCCGGGGATCGAACAGGAGGCGGCCACCGCCTCCGCGATGTGCGCGCGGGGGGCGCCGGCCCGACCGAAGACGACGCGGTCGCCGGTCTGGTAGTCGCAGGCGACGGTCCAGCAGTTCGGATGCGCTACCCAGCCGTGTGGGCGCAAGGCGGGCGCGGTGGCTCGGCGGATGGTCCGCTGAATAGGCTCCGTGGACACGAGACCCTGCGGGGCCAGGCCCCCGATTGACTTGAGCAACGAGATGCCCGTTCGGTCGCGGAGCCCGTTGAGCGTCAGCCGGAGTGATCCGGGCAGCGGGCGGGGGAAGCCGTGTCGAAGGTACGCGTCCTCGGCCGTCAGCTCCGCCAGCAGCCACTCGTCGAGGTCCTGGATGCCTTCAAGTGCCAGCAGGCGCGCCGGCAGCAGACGTTCCGGGCTGACACGAGAGGCGGTCAGGGCCGCGAAGACGGAACCGGCGGAGGTGCCGACGATGAAGTCGGCGTCGGCTGGATCCCATCCCGTGCCGGCGGCCACCGCGGCCAGCGCACCGGCGGTCCAGGCACCGCCCAGCACTCCGCCGGCGCTGAGGACGAGGCCGGTACGGGGCGGAGCGTTCCGCAATCGACGGGATCGCATTTCGTGATAGTCACGGTATCACATTTGTCCGAGGCGCTCACAAACCCCAGGTGAAACAGCCGGCCGGCGACAGGCGGATCCGCTCCGGACCCACGACTTCAGTGTGGCCCTGGATCGCGACCCCGCGCTTCGGTCCCGAGGCGTCCACCACCAGTGCGGCACGCGGCTCTGTGGACAGGTTCCGCAGCTTGGCGCCGTCGGCGTCGAATTCGAGGGACCCGTCGTCGAGCAGGGAGTACATCACCGGCATCACATGCGGCCAGCCCCGCGGGGAGACGGTCGCCAGCCGGCCGATCCGCTGGGAGCGGAGGAACTCGATTTCCTGGTCCGTGAACTTCACCCGCCCTACGCCCGCTGGCGTGCCTCGGCCAGGAAGTTGAGCGCGTTGACGTAGGCATGGATGCCGGCTTCGATCGCGTTGGTGGACGCTCCGGCGCCGACGACGATGACGTCGTCGAGCGCGAGCTGGATCATGGCCTCGGCGATCGCGTCGTGACCGCGCGTGGCGGCGACGACTGAAAAGTTCTCGACTGATGGTGCCAGGCCGCTCAGGCGCTCGATCGCCTTCATCGCCGCGTCCAGCGGGCCGTCGCCCTGCTCCCGCCGCATGGCCGGGCCGCGCCCGAGCTCCAGCGTCACCTCGGCGGTGGCCGGGATGCCGGTCGTCGAGGTGACCGTCACCGCCAGCAGCCGCATTCTCTGCGGCGCCTCGGCGATCTTCTCCTGGGCGATCACCCGCAGGTCCTCCGCGTAGACCATCTCCTTGTCCTCGCAGAGCTCGAGAACGGCCGCATAGATCGTGTTCAGAAGAGCGTCGTCCGTCACCGGCACTCCGAGCCGGTCGAGCTGCGCGGACAGGAACTCGCGGCCGGCCGGCGAGCCCACGCTGCCCGACTGGGGGTCGAATCCGAGGGCGCCTTTCTCGATCGGTTCGGGGACGGCGTTGGGCCGGGCGCCGCGCTTCAGCGGGCCGCCGACGTTGGGGAAAGCGCCTTTCATCTCGTGCAGCCACTCCTCCCAGCGTGGGACGCCGCCGATCGAGGCCAGAGACGAGAGCGCATGGTGAGAGGCGAGGACGGCCACCGGGCGTTTGCCGTCGACGATGACGACCGTCTCCTCTCCGGCGGTGACCGCCGTCAGGAGGTCGTCGGCCGTCCGAGCGAACTCATCGCGGCTCACCTCGCGGGCCACGGGCCAAGTCTAGTGGCCCGCTCCCAGCCCCGGCAGAGGCAGCGCCGTGACGATCATCGCGATGGCGGCGACCGCCATCAGTGCCGTGGCCGCCCACGTGAGGGTGAGGCTGAGCCGCCCACTCGCGCGCTTCCCCATGATCGACCGCTTGGCGCCGGTGAGGACGATGAGGATCAGCAGAGGCACGGCGATGACGCCGTTGATGACCGCGGTCCAGAAGAGGGCGGCGATGGTGTTGATGCCGAGGTAATTGATGAAGACCCCGATGACGGTCGAAGCGAGGAGCACCCCGTAGAAGGTCGGCCGGTACTTTGGCTTCTGGGCCAGAGAGCCGCCGATGCCGAAGAACTCCTTGACGGCGTAGGCGGCCGAGCCGGAGAGAATCGGAATCGCCAGCAGACCGGTGCCCACGAAGCCGATGGCAAAGATGGCCTCGGCGAAGGGCCCCGCGAGCGGCCGCAGCGTCTCGGCGGCCTGCTGCGCGCTCTGAACGTCGTGCTTTCCGTGCGCAAAGAGGACGGCGGCGCCGGTCAGGATGATGCAGTACATGATCAGCTGGCTGAAGAACATCCCGACCGTGATGTCCAGGCGGGCGGCCTGCATTGCCCGATGGCTTATGCCCTTCCTGTCCTGCTCCCGCGTCAAGCCCGCCTTGATCATCTCCTCGACTTCGGACGAGGCCTGCCAGAAGAAGAGGTAGGGCGAGATGGTCGTGCCCAGCACGGCGACGAGCGCGATGATGAAGTCGCGGTTGAGCTCGAAGTGGGGCACCACGGTCGCCGTTACGACGGTGACCAGCGATGGGTGCGCGAAGAAGACGGTGACGACGTAGGCGAACAGGAAAAGCGTCAGCCACTTGAAGATCCGAAAGATCGTTGCGTAGGCCAGCCTGAACTGCATGCCGACGATGGCGGCGGCCACCGGGAGCACCAACCAAGCCGGCGCCACGTGTCCTGCCGAGAGCAGACTCAGGCCGGCCGCGACAGCGCCCAGGTCGGCGCCGACGTTGATCGTGTTGGCGACCACCAGCCCGCCGATGCTGATTCCGACGAGCCAGACCGGAAAATGACGCCGCAGGACGGTCGCCAGCCCGACCCCGGTTTGCAGAGCGATGCGGGCGCAGAGCTCCTGGACGGCGGCCATGAGCGGGAAGGTGAAGAGGGCGGTCCAGAGCATTCCGTAGCCGAACTGGGCGCCCACCTGCGAGTAGGTGCCGATGCCGCTCGGGTCGTCGTCGCTCGCCCCGGTGACCAAACCAGGCCCGAGGATCTGGAGAAGGCCGATTGGACCTTTGCGCCTGGCCTCCGCGAGTGTGCTCCGGCCGGCGGCCGGCGTACCGGTCGCGGTTTCCTCCCCGCTCAGCTCATCCGGCTTGAGCGCGCGTTCACGCGGTGGCTCCCGGCGCGGACCGAGTCCGATCCGGCGCAGGATGGGGTCCCGGATCTGCACGCCAAAGATGATATCGCAACTATCAGAAATCACGACATCTCGAAGTGCTGATCAGGCTCGAGCGGCCTTTTCCAGGCCGTCGAGTGCATGTTCACGGACGGTGCGCAGCTGAAGGTCAGCCGGCTCTGGAAGGCGTGCCAGCTCGGCGGCGGCGCCAGCCAGGTCGACCGCTCCGGTTGCCGTTGCCGCGAGCATGGTCGCAACCTCGGTCTCGCCTATCGCCCTCGCCACAGCTGCTCCCTCACGCGCTTCGAGGACGCGCCCGGCCGCCGACGGCGGAGCCAACGCGGCCGGGCAGAGTCCGACCACCTCGTCGCCGCCCGCAGAGACTCCAAGCGCGGCCGCCCGGCGGCGCACCTCCTCGAGCACCAGGCTGGGAGGGGCGGTGGTCAGGTCGATGAGGTTCATCGAAAGCTGCCAGGTTCCGTCGGCGAGCTGGAAGGCGAGCGCCTGCACCCCGGGCAGCCCATCCGGCGAGGTGGCCCGAATGGAGCGGGCGATCTGGGCCGCCGCCGCCCGGCCGGCCCCCGGAAGAGTGACGTTGTAGGCGATCAGCGGCCGCCGCGCGCCGACTGAGACCGCGCCTGCGGAGGGGTGGGGGGAGGAACCAAATGCTGGACGCGCCCGGCCGGCGCGAATGTCGGCCAGCGACGGCCCGCCGAGGGCGAGACCGTACAGGTACACCGGCAGCTGCAGCTCGCGCCAGATCCGGCGAGCCAGCCGGCGCGCGTCCTCCGCCACCTCTTCCAGCGACCCGGTCAGAGGTACCAGCGGCACCACGTCGGCGACGCCGGCGCGTGGATGGACGCCGGTGTGCGCCCGCAGGTCGATCAGCCGGGCTGCCTCCGCCACCGCCGAGAGAAGACCCTCCTCAACTCGTTCCGGAAGGCCGCACAAGGAGACGACGCTGCGGTTGTGGTCGGGGTCCGGATGGACGTCGAGCAGCACCGCGGGGGCCGTGGCCACGGCCAGACGCTCGACCGTCTCCGGGCGGCGGCCTTCGGAGAAATTGGGAACCGCCTCAGTCAGGCGTATGTGCGATCACCCTGCCGCCGAGCTGGGCCGCCGACGGCTGGCCGAACAGCCGGCCCTGACAGATCGTCGTCTCGACCAGGTTGACTCCCAGCCGGTATGGAATCTCCAGATAGCTTTCGGCATCCAGGAGGAGCAGGTCGCAGCGCTTGCCCATCCGGACTGAGCCGCACTGCCGCTGGAGCCGCAGCGCGCGGGCGCCGCCGAGCGTTGCGCCCCGAACCGCCTCCTCCGGCGAAAGCCCGAGCTCGAGGCAGGCAATCCCGATCATCAGGCACATGTTCTCGCTGCAGGCGGTGCCCGGGTTGAAGTCGGTGGCGACCGCCAGCTGACAGCCGGCGGCCGCCAGAGCCCGCGCCGAACCCTCGGAGGCGAGCCGCAGGTTGAGCGTCGAGGTCGGACAGATCACGCAGACGACCGACGACTCGGCCAGCGCACGCGCGTCGCCGTCGCGCAAATAGTTCACCTGTTCGACCGTGGTCGACGACAGCTCGACGGCCAGGCGCGGACCGTCGCCCGGCGCGACCTGCGCCGCCTGCAGCTTGAGCTGGTAGCCCAGGCCCATGGCGCGCCGGAGCATCCGGCGGCACTGATCCGGCGTGAAGGCGCCGGGATCGCACCAGGCTTCGAAGAAGTGGCTGAAGGCCCGGAAGCGGGGCAGCATCTCCTCGTTCACGAGCTGGAGGTAGCTCTCCGCGGTGTACCCGTCGGGCACGACGTGCAGGCCCATGAAAGTCGGCACCACGCGCGCCGGTGACTCATCGGCCAGGCGCTGGGCCACGCGCAGGAGCAGCTCCTCCGACTCCGGCGTCAGCCCGTAGCCGCTGCGCGCCTCGACCGCGGTCACCCCGTGGCGAAGATAGCTCTCGAGGCGGCGGCGGCCGATCGCCATCAGTCCCTCCTCGTCGACGCCTCGGGTGATGCGGACGCTGCGCGTGATGCCGCCTCCCCAGAAGGGCTGGCCGCGCAGCCGGGCGGCGTGCTCGTCGGCTCGCATGCCGGCCCAGAGGAGATTGGCGCGGGCGTCCACGAAGCCGGGAAGCACGCAGCGACCCTGGGCGTCGATGACCTGGGCGTTCTCGGTGAGATCGAGGCGCCACTGCCAGCGGCCGCTTGGCCCGACCCAAACGATCTCGCCGTTGCGCGCGGCGACGGCGGCGCTTTCCAGCAGCCCGAGGGCACCTTCACCCTGGGTCGGCTCACAGGTGACGAGCTGGCCGATGCCATGGACGACGAGGTCGGCTTCAATCACGCGACCGATTGCACCCCGTCGATAGAGTAAGCGCCGTGCCCGGTCGCGTCCGGCTGGTCTGGGGGGAGTCGTTCATGGACTACGTCCTCGGCGAAGACCATCCCCTGCAGCCGCTCCGTATCAAGCTCACGGTCGACTTGATCCGGCAGCTCGGGCTTGACGAGTTCGCGGAAACGGTGGCTCCCCGGCAGGCGAGCGACGAGGAGCTCGAGCTGGTGCACGCCGCCGGCTACGTCCAGCTGGTGCGTGAGCTCAGCGACCCCGATCTCCGGGACACGGTTGCGCTGCCGCGCGTCTTCGACGCCGGCTTCGGAACCCCGGACAATCCGATCGCGGACGGGATGCACGCAGCCTGCGCGGAGGTGGTCGGGGGCAGCCTGGTCGCGGCCGAGCTCGTGCACAACGGCGAGGCGCTCCACGCCTTCAATCCCGCGGGTGGCCTTCACCACGCCGCCCGCCACCGGGCGTCGGGGTTCTGCGTCTACAACGACGTGGCGGTCGCCGCCGCCTGGCTGAAGGGGCAGGGTCACCGGGTGGCGGTGGTGGATGTCGACGTTCACCACGGCGACGGCACGCAGGCGATCTTCTACGACGATCCCGAGGTGCTCACGATCAGCATCCACGAGAGCGGCCGCTACCTGTTTCCCGGCACCGGGAGCCCGGAAGAGACCGGCCGCGGTGCCGGGGTCGGGAAGGCCGTCAATGTCCCTGTCCTGCCCTACACGTGGGACGAGCCCTGGCTGGCAGCTTTCGAGGCGGTCGTACCGCCCCTCCTGACGGACTTCAAACCGACCATCCTGGTCACCCAGGACGGCTGCGACACGCACTACCTGGATCCTCTCGCTCATGTGCAGAACTCCACCCGGATCTGGCCCGTCATCGGCCATCGGTTTCACGAGCTTGCCCATGAGCTGTGCGAGGGACGGTGGGTGGCGACCGGGGGCGGCGGTTACGCCGTCCGTGAGGTCGTGCCCCGCGCCTGGACTCTGCTCTTCAGCGAGATGGTGGAGCGCCCCGACCTCGCAGCCGGCCCCTGTCTCGATCCAGAGCCGTTTCCGCCGCTGCCGGACGCTCGGGATCGGGTCTGGGAGGGCCTGCAGCGGGATGTCCGCAGGCTGGGTGAGCTGCTGGGCAGGGAGTTCGACCTCCAACCGCCCTAGCCGAGGGCCGAGCGCATGATGCGGCCCACCACGATCTGTAGGGGCACGGCGCTTCCGACGACGGCGCCGACCGCGGGCGCGACCCAGGCCCAGCCGGATGGGTGCCGTGACAGCAGCGCGAGTACGTATATGCCGGCGAGGACGGCGATCAGGACGCCCAGCCCGAGCATGAGGCGAGCCCACCTGATGAGGGCGGTCCGCCGTTCCTCGACGTCGTCGGAGGTGAGCGCAGCGCGCAGGACGCGCGCGTAAAGGAGGTACTGCAACGCGCCCGCCAGCAGGAGCGTGGCGAAGCCGATCGCCAGGTAGAGCGAAACGCTCAGCTGAAAGCGGCTACGCGGGTGCGCTGTTGCTGCGCAGGCAGCGGGTGCACACCCGGGCGCGGACCGTCTTGCCTCCGATCGTCACTGTCCCCATCTGAAGGTTGGGCAGGAAGCGGCGGTTCGTGCGCACCTTGGAGTGGCTCACGTTGTGTCCGTACTGCGGGCTCTTACCGCAGATAGCGCATCTCTTTGCCATGATTTGTTCCGTCCTGTATCGACGCGGTCAGCAGGCGCGCGGAGCCGTCCTGCTTGGGCGACGAAGGCGGATTGTACCATAGGCGTGACCTATGAACCTCCAGGCTGAAGGGCCAAGCGCGGGCGATCCGGAGGCTGTGGCAGGCAAACTTCGCCGCTCCCGGCAGTGGGGCCGGATCGAGGTTCTCCCCGAGGTCGTCGGCGCGGTCGCCGCCCACGCCGCCCTCGACTGCTATGGCGTGCACGGGATGGCCGCCCGCGGACTCCGCGACGGCTTTGCGGAGCTGCTCCGGCGAGACAGTCTGCATCGGGGTGTGGATGTCCGAGAATCCCCGGCTGGCCTGATCGTGGACGCGTACGTCGTAGTCCAGTTCGGTGTCCGGATCACCGAGGTGGCACACAACCTGCAGTCTGCGGTGCGCTTCGAGGTCGAGCGCATGGTTGGAGTGCCGGTCGCCGAAGTGAATGTGAACGTGCAGGGGGTGTACGAGCCATAGCCCCCGCGAATGGGGCGCCCGGCGGCCTGCCGCGGGTCGTGGATGGCGCCCTCCTCAGGCAGGCCCTCCTGGGCAGCGTCAGTTGGCTCGCCTCCAACCAGGAGGAGGTGAACCGGCTGAACGTCTTTCCAGTCCCGGACGGAGACACGGGGACGAACATGCTGCTGACCCTGCAGTCGGCCGTCGAGGACATCAAGGAGTCGCAGGCGACCGACGTCGGCAAGATCGCGCGGATCGCCGCGCATGGCTCGCTCATGGGTGCCCGGGGCAACTCCGGCGTCATCCTCTCCCAGATCTTCCGGGGTTTCGCGCGCTCGGTCGAGGGCAAGACGAAGCTGACGCCGGTGGAGCTCGCGGGCGCGCTCGAGGAGGCAGCCAACGCCGCCTACAGGGCGGTCCTCAAGCCGACCGAGGGCACCATCCTGACCGTGGCGCGCGAGGCAGGTCGGGCCGCGACCCTGGCCGCCGCGGCCGATGGTGCGACCCCGTCCGACGTTGTCCGCGCCGCCGCCGAGGGTGCGCGCAAGGCGGTCGAGCGCACCCCGACTCAGCTCCAGATCCTCAGGGACGCCGGGGTCGTGGACGCGGGTGGCTACGGGCTGCAGGTCATGCTCGAGGGAATGCTCCGGACGCTCGAGGAGAGCGATGGCGCGGAGGTTTCGCGGCGGCCGGTGGTCGCCGCCCAGACTGCGCTCGAGCTGCCTGAAGAGGGTTGGGGCTACTGCACCGAGTTCCTGATCGCCGGCGAGAACCTCGACGTCGACACCATCCGCGAACGGATCGCGGCCATGGGCAACTCGGTCCTGGTGGTCGGGGAGCCGGAGCTGGTCAAGGTCCACGTCCACACTGACGACCCGACATCGGTGCTCAGCCTGGCCGGCGCCTATGGCCGGCTCGAGAAGCTGAGCGTGGGCGACATGAGCTCGCAGCATCGCCGCATCCTCGAGCAGGCATCGCCGCCCGCCGGTGTGCAGCAGGCGAAGCGCCCCAACGGGGTCGGGCTGGTGGCTGTGGCGTCCGGAGCCGGCCTGGTCGAGATCTTGAAAGGGCTCGGCGTCGACGCGCTGGTCGAAGGCGGGCAAACGATGAATCCGAGCACGCGCGACATGCTGAACGCGATCGAGGCCCAGCCCTACGACGAGGTCGTCCTGCTGCCCAACAACAAGAACGTCGTGATGGCGGCGCGAGAGGCTGTCAACGCGTCAACGAAGAAGAAGGTGCACCTGGTCGAGACGCAAACGGTGCCGCAGGGGATCGCGGCCGTCATCGCCTTCAACCCTGAGCGCTCGGCAGCCGACAACGCTGGCGCCATGCGGGAGGCGGCGGGCCGCGTCCAGACGATCGAGGTGACGCACGCAGTTCGCGACTCGCGCTCGAACGGGGTCACCGTCAAGAAGGGTGACGTGATCGCCCTCGTCAACGACAAGCTGGAGACCGCGGGCGGCGACTACGGCTCGGTGGTCGCCGAAGCACTGCAGCAGCTCGGACTCGAGGCTTACGAGCTGGTCACCGTGTACACGGGCGAAGGCGCGACCGAGGGGGATGCGGAGCTCGTCTCGTCCGCGATTCGCGACCGCTTCCCACAGCTCGAGGTCGAGGTCCAGGCGGGGGGTCAGGACCACTACCCGTTCATCCTCTCCGTCGAATAGGTCGGCCGTGGCCGGGTTCCGCGTCGTCACCGACTCCACTTCCGACGTGCCGCCCGATTGGGTCGAGCGCTACGGGATCGAGGTGGTGCCCCTCAAGGTCCTCTTCGGTACCGAGACCTATCGCGATCGCGTCGACCTCACCGATGACGAGTTCTTCGCCAAGCTGGCGGAGGCCACGCGTTTGCCGACGACCTCGGCGCCCTCGCCGGGCGAGTTCGCCCAGGTCTACGAGCGGCTGAGTCACGAGTGCGATGGCGTCATCTCGATCCACATCGGCGGCCAGCTCTCGGGTACCGCCGACGCCGCGCGAACGGGAGCCGCCAGCGTCGAGGGCTTTCCCGTCCATGTCGTCGACTCGCGCAGCGTGACCATGTCGGTCGCCTTCCTGTGTCAGGCGGCCGCCGAGTCGGCGACCCTGGAGGAGGCGCTGGCCCGCGTCCAGGAACGGGTGCCGAAGCAGCGCATCATCGCCCTGCTCGACACGCTGCGCTACCTGGAGATGGGGGGGCGGATCAAACGAGCGCAGGCGATGATCGGATCGGTACTCGATCTGAAGCCGATCCTCGGCGTGAGCGAAGGTGAGATCCGGCCGCTCGACCGGGTGCGCACCCGCTCCCGGGCAATCCCCCGGATCCTCGAACTGCTGCGCCAGGACTACCCGCTGGAACGGGTGTCGGTGATGCACGCGCAAGCGCCTGAGGAGGCGGAACGGATCCGGCGCGAGCTGGCTCCGGAGCTGCCGGGCATCGAGGTCGTCACCGGCCAGATCGGCTGCGTGCTGGGGACGCACACCGGGCCGCGGGCCCTCGGTTTCGCCTACCTCAAGAGCTGAGCGCGAGCGCTGCCTTGGCGCTCGGGGCGGCCGCTCGGCGCCGCTCGGCGAACACCTCGAGCGCCGCCGCCACCACCTGCGGGTTCCACTGTACCCCGGACCACTTCTGCAGCTCGTCCAGGGCCAGCGGCCAGGGGAGTGGATCGCGGTACGGGCGTGCGGTCGTCATGGCGTCCAGGGAGTCGGCGACCGGGATGACCTGCGCCACCAGGGGGAGGCGGCCGGCGACCATTGCGGTCGGATAGCCGCCGCCCCCGAATCGCTCGTGGTGGGTGAGGACAAGTTCGCGGACCTTCCCGTACTCGCGGAACTCCGACAGGATGTCGTAGCCGGTCCTCGGATGGGCCTGCATCTGGGCCTCCTCATCCGGTGCCAGCCGGCCCGGTTTCAAGAGCACCGAGTCGGGGACCGCGATTTTGCCCAGGTCGTGCACTTTGGCCGCCAGGCGCAGGATCTCGACCTCGTCTCGCGAAAGCCCGATTCGGCGGCCGAGCAGGACCGAGTACTCGGCGACGCGCCGGGAGTGCTCGAACGTGTAGGGGTCGCGGCGGTCGACCATGTCGGCCATCCGCTCGACCGCTCGAATCGTCTCTTCTGAGAGCTGGGCGGCCCGCTTCAGCGACAGATAGATCAGGGCCGCCGGCAGCGGTGTCAATGCCGGAACCCACGGATAGCGGACGGTCAACCAGGCCACGGCCAGCCCAACCACGTAGAGCACCGCAAACTGGACGGCAACGGTGCGCTGCGTGTCCAGGAAGACCTGCACGGGGCTCGTCCCCTGGGAGAGCGCGACCATCGTGCTCACCGCGAGCAGGTTGATCGCGTACATGGTGAGAGCCGCGAGGGCGATAAGCGGGAGCGCGCCCGGCTCCAGCGTCGAGGCTGAGACACCGCCCAATGCCAGCACCGATCCCGCCGCCAGCACGGCCAGGTAGCCCTGGGCCATGTTGAAAGCCGCCGTGGCGACGACGCCCCGCGGCGGCGCCGCGACGGGAGTCGGTCCCCACCGGCGACGGACGACGGAGACGATCGTGTCCGCCAGGCCCCCCGCCGCTACGAGCAGCGCCGCCTGCTGAGCCGGTAAGAGCAGCAGAGCGGCAAAGAAGACCGCGGTTGCGACGCTCACCTTGTGGGTGAGGGAGAGGTGGAGCGGAAACTGAGCGGCCGCGACCCCCAGGGCGAACAGAGTGAGTACGAGTGCCCAGTTGACATGCTGTGGCGGCAGGGCGATCCAGGCGGCAGCGGCGGCGATCGCCGCAAGTGCGACCAGACCGCCGCGGAAGGCCTCGCGGCGCCCGTTCACGGCGTCAGGGTTCGTTGAGGGTGAACTTCAGGTGCAGGGTTTGCCCGCTCCAGCCGCTCGCTCTGGCCAGAACCCGTCCCTGCCCAAGCAAGCCCGTGGTGACCATGTCCGTGGTCTGAAACCGGAAAAGCAAGCCGGTCGGTACGCTGATCGCCATGTCAACGTTGGTGACCGGGTTCCCAGCCGCGTCATAGCCCCGCGTGGCCGTGTACGACTCGAGCGGCAGGCCGATGTCCAACGGGCTCGGCGTCCACACGCTGTCGTAGACCGGGACCACGTGTCCGCCGGGGGTCACGATCAGCACCAGCGGGTCCCAGTCGCAGTAAACGGCCCACGCCGACGCTGGAGCGACAGACAGCACACCGGCCAGCACGGCCACCACGGCGCCCAGAACTGCTCTGCGCATTGAAATCCTCCTCCCTCATCCGAGCGTTGCGCTGCGGCGCAACCTCACCCGGGCCGCAAACGGTAGCCACCTTCGGTATGAGCGCTATTAAGTTCTAGTTAAGGTTTGTCAAGGCAAAGCGAGAGCCGAGGTCAGCCGTTACGGCGCGCCCAGGGCACACACAGCAGCCACGGGACCCGGCGGCGGAGCCGAGGCAGCGTGCGGCACGCCCACCGATACCAGCGCCCGGGTTCGCCGAGCTGGTAGGCGTCTCGGAGCGAGCCGGGCAGGAGTCCGGTCGTGATGTCGCCGGCGGGCGCGAATACCCAGGCTGGGAGCCAGGGGACGGGGTGGAGGACACGCTGCCCGAGTGCCCGAGCTCGAGCGTCGATCGCGCACTCCTCGGCCACCGTGCGCTCGACATAGGCGGCGAAATCGGACCACTCCGAAGGCAGGTTTGAGGCAGGCAGTCCGAGCAGCGGCGCCACCCACTTCGAGCCCGCGTAGTAGTCCTCGCGCTCGGCGGCGTTCAGCGGTTGAACGAACGTCTCATAGGTCACGAGGGCGGAGTCGACGAGGGTGGCGTAGACCCAGAGGAGGAGCCGGGGATCCCGCGCGGAGTAACCCTTTCCCTGCACCGACGCGTGCGCCCGGTTGATCGCGGCCGCCGCACGCACCACCTCGTCGGGCTTCCCGAAGGAGAGCCGGTACGTGAGCGAGAGGGTTCGCCAGAGCCGGCGCAGCGGCCGGCGGCGGAAGTCGGAGTGCTCGTCAACCCCGGCGGCGACCCCGGGCATCGCCAGCTGCATGAGCAGCGCCCGGCCACCGCCAAGCAGAATCAGCGCTTCCCTATTGACGCGCCGGTATGTCGGGGTATCGTAAGCACCACTGTTGAAAGACGATAGCTGTGTTATAACGTCTTGACGCATTTCCAGGTTCGTGTTACCTAAGGCAGGCAGTCACTTTTTTGGAGGGGTGTGATAGGTGATCTCGAGAGCGCGCGGTTCGCTCGCCGGTGTCGGCGAACTGACGCTGCTCTTCGGCGCCGCCCTCCGCGGATCCATCCGCCGGCCCTTCTACTGGCAGGAATTCCTCGAGCAGTGCCGCTTCATCATCACCGCCAACTTCATCCCCCTGCTGCTGACCGGAATGGGCTTCGGGACCATTGTCGCGCTCGAGGCGGGTGAGTTCTTCAAGGCCGCCAGCGCCCAGTACCGATTGGGCGGGTTCACGGTCATGTCCAACATCCGGGAGTTCAGCCCGGTTGCGACCGGCCTCATGATCGCGGCGGTTTCGGGGACCGCCATCGTGGCCGACCTGGGCGCCCGGCAGGTTCGTCAGGAGCTGGAAGCGCTGAGCGTCATGGGTCTTTCCAACGTGCTCTTCGTGGTCGTCCCGCGCGCACTGGCGCTGATGTTCATGACCGCCCTCTACAACTTCCCGATGATCGTCTTCACGATGCTCGCCAGCTATCTGGTCGGCATCGTCGTGGTGGGCGTCAACGCCGGCGGCTTCATGGCCTCCTTCTTCACCCAGGGAACGGTCGTCGACGTCATCGGCGGCGAGATCAAGTGCGTGATCTTCGGCGCCATCGTGGCCGCCATCTGCATCTACAAGGGCATCAGCGCCCGCGGTGGTGCGGAGGGGGTCGCCAAGGCCGTCCACTCGTCGGTCATCTGGTGCTTCGTGGGCATCCAGGCCTTCGAGTACCTCTACACGCCAACCGTGCTGGCCCTCTTCCACAGCCAGATCACCCTCCGCTAGCCATGGCCGCCGCCGATCCCACGATGCCCCCGGACTCGCCGGCCTACGCCACCCAGCCGCCTTTCTGGGCGCCTGGCCTGGCCGTCTTCGAGGTGCTCGGCGAGATCCTGGTCTTTGCCGCCCGAGGCCTCTCCCAGATCCCGCGCTCGCTGCGTTACGCGAGCGAGATCTGGTGGTACGCCGCCTTCCTCGCCGTCTCGAGCACGCCGGTGGCGCTCGTCATCACCTACTTCAGCGGCTCCGAGTGTTCGGTCGAGGCATACTTCTCCCTCCATCAGCTGGGCGGCGCGGAGTCGCTGGCCGGGGTCTTCAACGCACTCTGCGACATGCGCGAGATCACCCCGCTCTTCTTCGGCTTCGCGGTCGGCGCCAAGGTCGGCTGTGGAATCGTGGCCGAGCTGGGCACGATGCGGATCAACGAGGAGATCGACGCACTGGAGACGATGGGCGTCCCCAGCCTGCCCTACCTGGTCTCGACCCGGATGCTGGCCGCGATCCTCGTGATGCCGTTCATGTACGTGCTCAGCCTGGCGACCAGCTTTCTCGCCAGCTGGATCGTGCAGCACTTCCAGATCGGCCTCGTCTCCGACGGCATCTACTTCAGCTACTTCTGGCGCTACACGAATCTTCAGGACCTCGCGTTTTCGCTCATCAAGGCGATCACGTTCGCGTTCACCATCGTCTGCGTGGCCGTGTACTACGGCTACCACGTCACCGGCGGCGCGGTCGGCATCGGGCGCGCGGTGGCCAAGACGATGGCGGTCTCGCTCGTCATCACTGTCGTCTTCAACGCGGTTCTGACCCAGCTCTTCTGGGGCCAGAACCCGAATCTTCCGATTCCCACCTAAAGGAGCGAGAGCCGGCGATGGCAGTCACCTACGAACAGAACCAGCACACGCGGCCCGTGCCGCCACAGCCGCTGATCGAGTGCCGCGACGTGCACAAGGCATTCGGGGCGCACCGGGTGCTGGCCGGCGTGACCTGCGCGATTCCCGAGGGCGAGATCACGGTGATCATGGGGCCTTCCGGAACCGGCAAATCGGTCCTCCTGCGCCACTTCGTAGGCCTCCTCATGCCCGACCGGGGTGACGTGGTCGTGGACGGGATGAGCGTGCCGCGCATGAGCGAGGAGGAGCTTCTCGAGCTGCGCCGGAACATGGGCATGCTCTTCCAGGACGGCGCCCTCTTCAGCTCGATGAACCTTTTCGACAACGTCGCCTTCCCGCTCCGGCAGCACACCAAGAAGGGCGAGTCGGAGATCCGCGAGATCGTCATGGACCGGCTGACCGAAGTCGGCCTGGCGGGCGCCGAGAAGAAGATGCCCAACGAGCTCTCAGGCGGTATGCGCAAGCGCGCCGGCTTCGCGCGAGCCCTCGTGCTGGAGCCCAAGATCCTGCTCTTCGACGAGCCGGACTCCGGCCTCGATCCGGTCCGGACGGCGCTCCTCTGCGAGCTCATCAAGGAGATTCAGCGCCGCTACGGATCAACCGCCGTCGTGATCAGCCACGACACCAAGGCGGTCTTCGAGGTGGCCGACAACGTGGTGCTCCTGCACGGCGGCCGGGTGGTCGAGGAAGGGCCGAAGGAAGCGATCAGGACGTCCGCCAAGGAGTTCACGCGCCAGTTCATCAGAGGGGCGGTCGAGGGACCGCTGCAGATGGACTGAGGAGCCGCTGATGCACTACCTGACGCTGGCCGCGCTCAAGGTGAAATGGGTCCTCGCCCTGGGTTCGCTGATCGGGCTCTCGATGCTGCTCCCGCGAATCGTCCTCGACCCGAGCGCCGAGTCCTACACGCTGCGCGTGCCGCTGGATTCGGCGGCCGGCCTCTACGAGGGCAGCGACGTCGAGATCGCGGGGGCCAAGGCGGGACGGATCGACGGCCTTCGTCTCCAGGACGGGATCGCCATCGCCTCGATCAGGATCGATCCCCAGTACGCGCCCGTCCACAGCGACGCCACCGTCACCCTGCGCCCCAAGAGCCTGCTCGGGGAGAAGTACCTGGCGCTCGACCCGGGCAAGGCGAGCTCGACGCTGGGCTCGGGCGCGCAGCTGCCGCGCACCCACGTCGGCGTGGCGGTCGAGCTCCAGGACGTCTTCAACACCTTCGACCAGCCGACCAGGGACAAGCTGCAGGTGGCCATCGACGAGCTGGGCGGCGGCCTGGCGGGCGAGGGCGCTGTCCAGAATCGCGGGCTCAGCGCCGGCAGCCAGGACCTCACAGACCTGGCCGCGGTTGCCGACCAGCTCGCCCAGCGAGACCGCGAGCTGCAGGACGTGATCGGCGCCCTGAGCCAGGTCACGAGCGAGCTCGCCCAGTCCGACCGGCGGACGCAGCTCGGCCAGCTGATCAAGAACACCGAGGCTTTGATGAAGACGCTGGCCGACCAGGACGCGCAGATCCAGCGCGCGCTCGGCGAGACGAACTCCGCGCTCAGCCGGACGGACGCCGCGCTCCAGGGCACGGGCGGCAACCTCAATAACATCAACCACTCGCTGGCCACGACCGTCCACTCGGCCAACCAGGTGACGAGTGACCTCAGCAGCGGCATGAACGCGTTGATGCCGCACCTGGACGAGTTCATCACCGGCATCCAGGAGGGGCCGCAGGTCTTCGGCGGCCACGACCAGTACGGCTACGCGACCCGCATCAGCCTGATCGGCGGCACCGGAACCCTCGGCCTGCCCAGCCCGGACGTCCCGGCCGGCGGGCGCAGCAGCTCGCCGGCGGCGGCCGGCCAATCCCCGGCGAACATCCGCGGCGCCAACGACAACCTGGGCGGGGTCCTCGGTTTCCTCCTGGGCACGCAGGCGTCAGGTTCACAGCAGGGGCCGCAGCCGTGAGGAGCAAGCGCAACCTGCCGCTCTTCCTCGGCTACGCACTGGTCAGCCTGTGCGTGCTCGGCTACCTGGCCATGCAGATGGGCGGCGAGTTCTTCTTCGACCACCCCTACTCGGTCAAGGCCCAGTTCGCGAGCGCAGCCGAGCTGGTGCCCGGAGACGACGTGACGATCGCCGGCGTCCGGGTCGGGAAGATCGAAACGCTGCAGCCAGGCGGCGGGGGAGGCGCCGTCGCGCAGCTGCTGATCCACAGCTCCTACGCACCGCTCTACCGCGACGCGCGCGCGGTCGTGCAGTCGAAGAACCTGCTCGGCGAGTCCTATGTCGAGCTCAACCGGGGCACCTCCGCGGCCGGGCCGATGCCGGACGGGGGCGCGATCCCGGAGTCGAAGACGCTGACCCCGGTCGAGGTGGATCGGATCCTGAGCGTGCTCGACAGCGACACTCGCGATCGCCTCACGCTGGTGATCAACAACCTGGGTGAGGCGACCGCCGGCAACGGCGGCAACATGAATGTGGCAGCCGCGGACCTGAGGTCGCTGGCAACCTCCCTCTCGCGGATCGCGACGGCGGTCGCGGCCCAGTCGTCCGACCTCGACACGCTGATCTCGAGCCTGACCAAGATCCTCCAGACGCTCGCGACCTGGCACAGCGAGTTCCGGGCCATGATCACCGACTGGGATCGCCTGATGGCGGCGCTGGCCCAGCGCGAGCAGGCCCTCGAGGGGACCATCAGGGAGAACGCGCGCGTCATGGCGATCTTCGACCAGGCGCTCGCCGGCAGCGCGGCCTCCGATCTCCACAACGCGATCGCGGAGGGGCCGCAGACGATCGACAACGCCAACCGCTATCTCGACGACGCCAACGTGGTCTATCCGCGGCTGGCCGACAACGCCAACTCGATAGCCTCTCTCTTCTACGAGCTGTCGTCGGTCATGAGCGGCGTCGATCCGACCACCGGCCGGCACATGTGGCGGGTTTACGTGACGCAGGACAACCCGGGCACCCTCAGCCTGCCCTGCGACCCCTACGTCCAGCCGTGCGGCGTCGACGGCCGGCCCATCACTAATGCGGATCTGCACCGCACCAGCCCGAGCCCGGCGCCATGAGGAAGCGAACCCTGTCCAGCCTGGTCATGGTGGCGGTCTTCTCGGCCGTCTGTATCGCCGGCATCGCCTTTCTGGCCGTGGGTCTCGGTCTCGAGGTGCCGGGGAAGGGCGGTTGGGCCCTGTCTGCCAACTTCGCCGCCGCCGAAGGGCTCGTGACGCAGGCTGATGTGTCGGTTTCCGGGGTCAAGGTCGGGCGCGTCGTCGGGATACGCCACGCGACCGACGGCGGAACCATCGTCGACATGCGGATCGACAACAGCGTCAGCCTGCGCCGCGACGTTCAGGCGATCGTGCGCCCGAAGAGCCAGCTGGGCGAGAAGTACGTCCTGCTCGTCCGCAACCGGCAGAGCACGGCGCCGCCGGCACCGGACGGCTACATGATCCCGCGCTCGCAAACCGGGTCCGCGGTGGAGATCGACTCCGTCCTCCAGCAGATGGACCCGCAGGCCCGGGCCGCCTTCACGACGACGCTCCGGCAGCTCGGCGTGGCGGTCGACGGCCAGGCCGGCAACGTCAACCAATCACTGCCGGCGCTGGCTGACACGGCGGCCAACTTCCGGCCGCTGGCGCAGACCGCTCAAGCCCGGCAGCAGAACATCGACCACATCCTGACCGACCTCAACACGATCATGCAGGCGCTCGCCGACGAGCAGGACTCACTTGGCCAGATCGTCGACAGCGGCAACACCGCCTTCGGTGCCATGGCGCGGCGCGACCAGGACCTGGCGGGGACCATCCAGCAGGCCGACGCGTTGTTCACGTCGCTCGACACCACCTTTGCCGACCTCACGCCGGCCGACCGCGCGAGCCTGGAGAAGGCGCCGCCGACCATCCAGACGGGGCGCAACCTGCTCTCGCTCACCAACCCCGACCTCGACCGGCTGCTGCCGGAGCTCCTGCTGGCCCAGGTCAACTATCCGAGCAACCAGCTCAACGTGACCAGCCCGGAGGCCATCACCCTCGCCTACGAGTGGGAATCGGCCTTCGCCCAGCGGGACGCCTTCGGCCATTCCTTCCGCTTCACGAACATCAACGACTTCCAGGCGCCGGCGCCGGCTGCCGCTGCACCGCCGGCCGCGGCCACGCCCGTTCCGGCCGGTAATCCGGCCGGAACCCTGCCGGGTGCGCTCCAGTTCCTGCTCGGGAGCGCGCCATGAAGCTCGCGCTCGCCCTTCTGCTTTCGATGGCCGGCCTGGGTGGCGCCGGATACGGCGTCTGGAACCAGGCACAGCCGTACGAGGTGAGCGGCTACTTCCAGAGCGCGGACCAGCTGGTGCCCGGCAACGACGTCGTGCTCAACGGCGTGCCGGCGGGCACGGTCGAGCAGGTCAGCGTCGCGCCCGACGGATCCGCCGCCGGCGCGATCGTGAAGATGAAGCTCGACGCCCGGCACGTGCCGCTTCACCAGGGCACGCGGGCGACCATCCGCCCCCAGGGCGTGCTCGGAACCATGTACGTGGAGCTGATGCAAGGCGCGGGCGCTGCGCTTCCGCGCGGCGGGGTCATTCCGCTCCAGGACACCGCCTCGCCGGTCACCCTGGACGAGGTCAACGACATCTTCGATCCGGCGACGCGCGAGCGCGTCCACACGCTGACCATCGAAGGGGGGAAGACCTTCGACGGCGCCGGTCAGGACCTGAACGTGCTCCTGCAGACCCTCCCGCAGCTGTCAACCGACGCGCGGGACATCTCGGCTCGACTGGCGGAGCGGGACAAGGAGATCGACGCCCTCCAGCAGGAGTTCGACCGGGTGGCGACGATGATGGCGAGCGAGGCCGATGCGCTGAAGCGCGATCTGGCCAACGGCGCCTCTGTCCTGCAGGTGCTGGCGGACCATCAGGCCAAGCTCCAGGAGGAGCTCGTCTACGCCAACCAGGCCCTGAGCAAGCTCAATCAGGCCCTGGGCGGGCACGAGAAGGACTTGAACCAGATCCTGAAGCAGATGCCGGCCCTGCTCGACGACCTGCAGGCGTTCCAGGCCCACTCGACGACGGCGCTCGCCATCCTCCATCCCTGCGTCGGCGACATCCTGACGATGCTCAACGAGATGCAGAGCGCAACTCAGTACAAGACGCCCAACGGCTCATCCGACGGCCAGGGCTACCAGCTCCGGACCGATTCGGTCATGCCGCCGCCGTCCAACGGCTCATTCGCGCCCACCGTCACCTGCTCGGGCGGAGGCCCGCAACCATGAGGTTGACGAAGGGCAACCCCGTCGCCGCCGGCGCGGCGCTGCTCGCCGGGTGCTTGGTGGTCGTGCTCGCCGCCGTCGGCATCAACCTCAACTTCGGCCTGCCCGGCAACCTCAGCCTGGGCTGGCCGCCGGGCTTCGACTACACGCTTTCGGCTGCCTTCGAGGATGCCAACGGCCTGGCCAAGGGCGCCGACGTGGTCATTGCCGGCGCCGAGGTCGGCCAGGTGACGAACGTCCAGGCGGCCGGCCGTCAGGCCGTCGCCACGATGCGGATCGACCGCCAATACTCGCCGCTCCACCGCGGGACCATCGCCCGCATCCGTTACTCGACGCTGCTCGCCCAGAAGTACGTGGAGCTGACTCCGGCCGCCGGGACGCCTCAGATCCCCAACGGCGCCCGCATCCCCTCGACCTCGACCATCACGCCGGTCGACTTCGACCAGTTCCTCTCCACGCTCGATCCGCAGACGCGGAGCGACCTCCAGGTCCTTGTTCAGCAGGCCGGAGGTGGCGTCCAGGGCCGGCAGCAGGCGATCAACGCGCTCCTGGACAACCTGGGCAACCTGGCGGTCGAGTCCCGCGCGGGTCTTTCCACGCTCCACAACCACGACGCCGACATCGGAAACATCACCGGCAACCTGGATGTCACCAGCCGGCGATTGGCGCAGAGCCGCGACAACCTGGGCGGCCTGGTCCAGAACACGAACGTGGTGAACGGCACCATCGCGTCGCAGGACGCCAGCATGGCCGGCTTCATCCAGCACCTGGCGAACACGATGACGGACTTCGACAGCACGCTCAACGGCGAAGAGGGCAACTTCCACCAGACGGTGGCGACGTTCGATCCCTTCCTGGTGCAGCTCAACGGCACCCTGGGCTACGTCGGCCCGTACCTGCATGACAACCTGGGCTCGCTCGAGACCGGCCTCAACGTCCTCATCCCGGAAATCGGTTCCGCGATCGCCGAGAAGGACGCCAACGGGAGCTACCTGCGCCAGTACCTGATCGTCGACTGCAGGTACGACTCGATCCAGAAAGACAAGAACCAGCCCGCCTGTCCCGCGGCCCCCGCGAGCGCGCAGGCGCAGCCGAACGCGCCGCTGGCGCCGGCGACTGCACCGCCCGCCGCTCCCACCCCGAAGCCGTCGCTTTGCCCGACGCTGCCGCCGGCGCCGAAGCTGCCCACGCCGACGGCGCTCCCGACGCTGGCGCCCTGCCCCTCGCCGCTACCGCCCTGCCTGCCCGCTCCCGGCCGGCCGTCGCCGACCCCGATCCCGACGCCCTCCCCCGGCACCTGCATCCCGGGACCCGGCCTCATCAACCCGCCCGGGACGCCCGTGCTGCCGCTCCCTGAGCCCTCGCTGCCCGGCGTACTGACCGGCCTGGCACAGGGAGGCCTGTGATGCGCGGGCATGGCCCTGCGGTCGGGAGAGGTCCGGGGAGTCTTGCCGCCAGCAGGCGCTTGATCGGCCTGGGGACGACTGCGATCGCGCTGGTGGCACTGGTGCTGGTCTTCCGGCCCCCGACACTGCCCTGGAACCAGCCCCTCCACCTGCACCTCGCCGCCTCCAGCTTCGGCGAGCTCAACCCGGCGGCCGCCGTCTATCTGGGCGGCGTCAAGGTGGGCAGCGTGGAGTCGATCCGAAGCGACCATGGGCAGCCGACCCTGGACGTCTCCATCGATCCTGCCTACCGGGACCGCGTACACCTGGACGCGAGCGCGACCATCCGCGGGCACGGCCTCCTGGGGCCGCAGTACATCGACCTCGACGGCGGCCACGCGGGCGGCATGCCCGAGGGTGGGACCATCCCTCCGGGCCG
This sequence comes from uncultured Actinomycetes bacterium, assembly GCA_964640005.1. Taxonomy (GTDB): domain Bacteria; phylum Chloroflexota; class Dormibacteria; order Dormibacterales; family Dormibacteraceae; genus CAZHAC01. Next base: position 25,969 of record CAZXGB010000017.1, read on the forward strand.
CGTCAAGGTCGCGGTACAGCTGGACGAGGTCCTGAACACGCTCCAGCCGGACGTGCGCGAAAACCTGAAGACGGTGCTCGTGGAGCTCGCAAAGGGCTCCGACGGTCGGGGACAGGACGTGAACAGCGCGATCCATGCACTCGGCCAGTCCCACGCGCAGCTCCAGTCGGTGGCGGACACGCTCCATGGCCGGGACCAGGAGCTGGCCGACTTCTTCATGTACTCGGAACAGCTGAACCGCGACATCCAGTACGCGCCGATCGACCGCCAGATCGCGGACACCGACCCGGTGCTCCAGGCTCTGGTCAACGTCGAGGACAGCCTCGGGTCCGGGATCGACGAGACCGCGAACACTCTGCGCGGGCTCAACGTCGTGATGGACGGCAACCAGCAGAACCTGGCCTACATCCTCCAGAACCTGGCGCCGAACATGATTCGCGTCCGGACGGCGGTGGCCGCCGGCGACCGCCTGGTGGTCGGAATCAACCCTTCGCTGCCTTCGCTGATGGCGGCGGCGGTCGAGACCAAGTCGGCCTTCTCCTACTCGGACGCCGCCGGCCACTACGTGAAGGTGATGTCGATATCCGGGCCCTGCACCGCGGGTCTGCCGGCAAACTGCGGCACGCCGAGCGGCACGGTGAGCGGTGCGGGCCAGCCGTCGGCGCAGGCGTCGACGCCGACCCAGACCAGCGACGAGCAGCTCATCAAGGCGCTGCTGGGCACCGGGTCGCCCTGATGGCGCTTCTCAAGTCGCCTCTTCGCAGGAGTGTGGGAGTGAGCGAAGAGGGGAAGTCGACGCTGCTCCGGCGTGCGCTCGCGGGCCTCTTCGCGTCGGTAGCCTTGACGTGTCTCCTGGCGGCCGGAGCGCCCCGCCTCAACACGGAAGCAGGGATCGAGCTGCTGGCGGACACGGGATCGCAGGACTACCGGGACGAGACCGCTTACGCCGCGACCTTCGGCTCGGATCCGATCGTCGTCGAGTTCGAGGCGGCGCCCGGCCAGCCGCTGCTCTCCCCCCAGCACATGGTCGGGCTGGCCGGGATGGAGGGCCAGCTGGCGCGCATTCATGGGGTGAAGCGGGTCTACGGGCCCGGCACCCTCGTCAACACGTTCGCTGGCGCTGTCACCTCGCGTGCGCTCGACATCTGCGGTCAGGAGGGTAAGGCGGCCGAGGACAAGGCCCTGGCTGACGCCAAGTCGGCCGGCAAGCCGGCCGCCGATCAAACGGCCGCCGGCCAGCAGGCCTTCGACGCGGCAGTGCGCGCCTGTGCCAACCGCCTGACGGCCCAATATCCGACGCTCGGCCTGCCCGCGGTCGACAACCCGACCTTTTACAACGAGATCCTGCTCGAGCCCGGTGGTCAAAAGGTTCGTCCCTTCTGGGTGTGGGCGATGCCCGACACCGGGCACGCGCTGATCCAGGTCCGGATGGACCCGGGGGCGACCCCGGACGACGTCAGAAGGGTGCTCGACCGGATCGACTCCCAGTCCCACCGCAAGGAGCTGGCCGGGCTGCAGGCCCACGTCACAGGCGGGCCGGGGCTTGCGGTGTCGCTGGCCGACTCGGTCCGCACCTCCCTGCTCTGGCTGCTTCCGCTGACCCTGCTGGCGATGCTCCTGGTGACCGCCTTCGCCATCCGGGCGCCGCTCCGGCTGCTCGCGGTACCAATCGCCGCGCTGGCCGGCCTGTGGACCGCGGGGGCAGCCGGCTGGCTCGGACTTCCGCTGACGCCGGCGACGCTGGCAGTCATCCCGGTGGTCCTCGGGCTGACCACCGACTACGTGATCCAGTCGGTGAACCGGCTGGCCGAGGAGGAGGGCGCCGCCGGCGCGCGGATCACTCGCATGATCCGCGCGATCCTGCCCGCGACGGCGGTGGCCGCCCTCGCGACGGGCGCCGCCATGCTCGCCTTCGCCATCTCACCGATTCCGCTGGTGCGGCAGTTCGCGGTGTTCATGGCCCTCGGCGTGGCCGCATCCTGGGGAGCGAGCGTGCTGGTCGGGATCCCCCTTTTGGCGATCGTCGCCGAGCGCCGGCCACAGCTCGCGCCCGTCCGAGTGCCGGTGCCCTGGCCGCCGATCCAGCGCCTTGGGAGGCTCGGACTGGCGCCCGCCGCCGCCCTGGCCGTCTTAGGCCTCATAGGCTGGGCGGCGATGCCGTTCGTAAAGCTGGAGACCGATCCTGCTCAGCTGATGCCGGCCGGCAGCCGCGCCATCGCCGAGGCGCAGCACGTTCAACACGCGGTCGGCCTGGTCGGCGAGGTCGACCTCGTGCTCAAGGGCCAGAACGGCCACGACGTAACCTCCCCAGAAGCGGTGGCCTGGCTGAAGCAGGCCACAGATCGGGCCACGAGCACCGACCTGCGGCCCCTCATGGGCCTCTCCGGTTTCCTGACCGCCTTCAACAACGGCAATGCTCCCGACTCGAGCGCCACCCAGCTGATCCTCCAGCGCCTCCCGAGCTACTTCACAGAAGCTGTGGTGAGCGGCGATCATCACCTCGCTCGCTCGATATTCGGAGTGCCGCGGCTGACCTCGGTCGACGACGATCGCGCGCTGGTCGCCCGCCTCAATGCCGCGGGCAGCCCGCCCGCCGGCTACCGCGCCTACCCGGCCGGACTCGCCGTGCTCGCAGCCCAGGCGCTTTCCCAGCTCGAAGCCGACCAGTTGCGGCTCAACATGCTGGCGCTGGCGATCGTGCTGGCGGTGCTGCTCGGCGCTTACCGGCGGCCGCTGCCGGCGCTCCTGGCCGTCCTGCCGGCGGCCGTGGCCGCGGGCTGGGCGACTTCCCTGCTGGCCGCGCTTCGGGTCAGCTCGGGGCCGATCACCATCCTGCTCGCCGGCGTCGTGGTCGCCTTCGCCACCGAGTTCAGCGTGCTCTGGCTCAGCCGCTACCGCTCGGAGCGCGCCTCCGGTGCGCCGGCCGCCGAAGCGTCGGCGACGGCGTCCGCCCGTGTGGGCCCGGCGATCGCGGCCAGCGCACTGGCCCTGGCGGCCGGGTTCGTGGTCCTGGTGGTCAGCCCGGTGCCGATGGTGCGCGACTTCGGTTTGGTGTGTGGTCTCGACCTCGCACTGGCCACGATCGCGGTCCTCGCCCTCCTGCCGCCGATGGCCCGCGCCTGGCTGAAGTAGGTGCATCGCGCGGGCTGCGCCTGGGTTTTCGCAAGCTATTGCGCTAAGTCTTTACAAGAACTTTCTGAATATTAACCGAGGCCACCCGCATGACCCGTAAAGTTCCGCTTGCATCATTTCGGTTGGGAGGACGACTCAAAGCATGACCTGGAAGCAGCAGTTGATCGGAGCGGCGGTTGCCGTGGCGACCCTGGCGGTTCTTGCTCTCGGCGCCGGCGCCGACTGGTGGGGCTAAGCCGACAGAACCGCGAATGGCCCCGGCCCCAGGGCCGGGGCCATTTGTTTTTTCCGGGGGTCTGACGCCGGCCTCTCCCGCAGGTCCACGCCGGCCGGCGTAGACCAATAAACTCAATCGCGGCATATGTTCCGCTGGCTGACGGCCGGCGAGTCGCACGGGCCGCAGCACACCGTCATCATCGACGGCGTTCCCGCCG
>CAZXGB010000018.1:0-12082 GCA_964640005.1 uncultured Actinomycetes bacterium
GTACTTGACGACCGCCGCCACCCGCTTGTGAACCTCAGGCTCCTCGCTCAACCCGCGCTTGGAAAAGATCGCGTGGCATCGGACGCCTCGGCGACCACCCGGACGTCGCCGGCCGCCTCCAGGAGTCGCCGAGTCCCCTCGCGAACGAGCAGGTTGTCGTCCGCGATGACGCCTAGTCGCCTGCCACGTAGGCAGACAAATTCGCCAATTCCTTCACGTACAACTGCCTCAGCATGCGAGGCGCGAACAGCCGCTCCGCCCACCCGCGGGGCGGTGGCGACGCCGGGAAGCGGGTGTCGATTGTCACCCTCGATCCTCCCGCTTCTCGATCGACGGTGAAACGCGTGACCGTGGACGTCGTGTGGTCGGTTTCGACCAGGACCCGCCCTGGCTCAGGCTCAGTCACATCGGCCCTGGAGTGCCTGGCGCCACCCGCCAATGTCACTGTGAACTCCACCACTGTCCCGGCGCCCAGGCCGCCCTCGAGCACACGGTAGCCGCTGAATTCTTCCGGGAGAATCCGGTGGTGTTGACCCGCGTAATCCGCCAGAACCTGGTACACACGTTCGGGCGGGGCATCCACTATCCGGCTCACAGACGCTATGACGTCGCTCATACGTTCTCCTTGGCGGAAGGCTACAGCGCTTCGCGGACGGGCGCGGCCGCTTCGGTAGCGTCGGGCTCACGAAACACGCGCCACAGCACCAGCGCCGTTCCCCCGAACCGGGTCCCCGCGAGCCATCTCCCCCGATCGAGGAGGTCGCGCGGGAGCGCCTCGCGATCCAGCGGCTCCGCCCCGCCCAGCTCGGGGCGCTGCGCAGCGTCTTCGCACAGGACACGCTGGTGGTGCTACCGACGGGTTCGGGGAAGTCGGCGATCTACCAGGTCGCGGCCCTGGCCGGCCTGCGACCCGCGATCGTCGTCTCGCCGTTGATCGCCCTCGAGCACGACCAGGTACGGCACCTGGACGAAGCGGGCGTCGAGGCCGCCGGCGAACTCCACTCGTCGCTGCCCGAGCACCTCCAGAAGAAGACGCTCGATGACTTCGCCGCCGGGCGCCTCACGTTCCTTTTCATTACGCCGGAGCAGCTCAGCCGGCCCGAGCTGGTCCACCTCCTGGGCAAGGCTGGGCCGCGGTTGTTCGTAGTGGACGAGGCCCACTGCGTCAGTGAGTGGGGACACCAGTACCGCCCCGACTACCTGGGACTGGGCGCCGCGATCGAGGCCCTCGGACACCCTCGCGTGCTCGCGCTCACCGCCACCGCGGCGCCGCCGGTGCGGGCTGACATCCTGACCCGGCTCGGGATGCGCGACTCAGCCGTGATCGCGCGCGGATTCGACCGCCCCAACATCCGCCTCGCTGTGCACCACGTCTCCCACGACCGCGAGAGGACGGCGGCAGTGCTGGCGCGGGCCCAGGAGCTCGAGGGCGAGGGCATCATTTACAGCGCCACCCACAATGCGTCCGAAGAGCTCGCTCGCGCGCTGGAAGAGGCCGGCGTTCCCGCGGCCTACTACCACGGCGGCCTCTCGGATAAGCAGCGCAACGACGTGCACGAGCGATTCCTCGACGGACGCATCCGCGTCGTCGCCTGCACGATCGCCTTCGGCATGGGGATAGACAAGCCGGACGTGCGTTTCGTCCTTCACTCCGGCCTCCCGGAATCGGTCGACGCCTATTACCAGGAAATGGGCCGAGCCGGGCGCGACGGCGCGCCCGCAAATGCCGAGCTCTACTACCTGCCCGGGGACGCCGCGGTTTCGCGCTTCCGGTCATCGGGCGCGAGGTTTTCGGATGCCGATCTCCAACGTGTCGCGGCAGCGCTGGCGGCAGCCGGTGAAGGCGGCCGCCCAGGCCCGCCGGCGGTGGGTGGAGTTCCACCCGGTCGCGTCAAGCTGATCGCCGACCGGCTGCGCGAGGCAGGCGGCTCCGTCGAGCGCGCCAGTGAGCTGCAGGAACGCTACCGCGAGATGCAGAGGACGCGCGCCGAGATGATCGAGGGCTACGCCGAGCTGACCGACTGCCGCCGGCGCTACCTGCTCGAGTACTTCGGCGAGGAGCTGCCTGAGCCCTGCGGGAATTGCGACAACTGCCTGGCGGGACGTTCGCGCCGCACCACCGCGCAGACGCCGTTTCCTGTGGGGACCCGCGTCGCGCACCCGGAGTGGGGCGCCGGCACCGTCATACGGCAGGAGTCCGACGCGGTGGTCGTGCTGTTCGAAGAGGCCGGCTACCACAGGATCGATGTCGGGCTGGCCCTGGAGCGCGGACTGCTTCGGGCCGCGCCACCTGCCTAGTAGTAGACGCGAAGACCGCGATCCGGTTCGATCCGTGAGGTCGCAGGCCGGATATGTGACGATGCTGCACGACGCACAGACGTCGTGGAGGTGACAAGTGGGCATTGAGATCGCCGCAGTCCATCACTTGCGGCTGACCTGCACGGATGTAGCCAGGAGTCGCGAGTTCTATACCAGCCTGCTCGGATTCGAGGTGGCGGTGGACGTTCCGCCCCCCGACGATCCCTCGAACTCGATCCTGTTCGGCGGCTGCGTGCTCATCCAGGGATCGCTCCTTTTGGGCCTGCGACCAGTGGCACCTGCCGATGACAGGTTCGACGAGGACCGGGTCGGCCTCGACCATCTCAGCCTGAGCGTGCCCGACCACGCGACGCTGGAGGAGGCGGTCAGAGCGTTCGACGCCAAGGGCGTCTCCCACGGCCCGATCACCGACCTCCCCAGCTTTGGCATCCAGGTGCTCCCCTTCCGGGACCCCGACAACATCCAGCTCGAGCTGACGGCGCCACTGCCAGCGTCCTGAGTGGACGGCGGCGGCGGAGCCTGGCGCCGATCACGTCCTGCTGGCACGCCGGGCGCCCGGAGGAGTAGTAGTAGGACCGGGGGGATCTGGATGATCCAGGGATATCCCGATCAACCGAGCGTCTGCCCCGGAGAGGTACTCACCCTTCACGTCTCAACCGACGCCCCGCGGTTTCACGTCGACTTCTACCGGCAGGGCGCAACCCTCGCCTACCGCTGGAGCTCGGCGTCGCACGCGGGTCAAAACGCCCCGCCGCACCCGCCTTTTCAGGACTGGGGGGAGGCCGGTACAGGGCTGGACGGTGAGCGATTGCCGCCCTGGCCCGCCTACTCCTTCGGCATCCCGGCAGATAGCCCCTCGGGCGTGTACATCGCCATGCTCGTCGAGGGCGACCGCAACGGCGGCGTGATCAGGGCTCCGGAAGCCCATACGCCGGACGCGCGCCACTCGAAGGCGCTCTTCGTCGTCAAGCAGGCCGATTCCAGGTCCCGAGCGCCCATCCTCTACAAGGTTCCGCTCCTCACATATCACGCGTACAACCAGGCGACTCCTGAACCTTATGACCCGGCGACGCGCCGGGGTGGGTGGAGCCTATACAGCGTGCCCGATTCTGACCAACTGCAGGCGGCCGTCCCGCCCGTCGTGAGCCTTCATCGCCCGGGTGGCGGCACCGGCGGGACCCCGTGGGACCTGTTCAACCGCGATCCCTTCGACCCGACGCCGCGCCAGACGTTCGTGCATTGGGATGCCGGCTTCATCGCCTGGATCGAGGCCCTCCGCTATCGGCTGGACTACTGCACCGACCTCGACATCCACAACGATCGCGAGCAGCGGCTGCTGGGCGAGTACGAACTGCTGCTCAGCGTCGGCCATGACGAGTACTGGAGCGCAGAGATGCGGGCCAACGTCGACGCCTTCCTCCAGAGCGGACGCAACGTCGCCTTTTTCAGCGGCAACACGTGCTGGCACCAGATCGCATTCGACGACCGATTCACGGTGCGCCGGCTCCATCCCTGGTCGGCTCCGGGTTCCGTCCCCGGACCCGAGAACGAGATGACCGGGGTCAGCTTTCGAAACGGCGGGGAGCGCAGCGTCGACCACCTGATTCCGCTCGGCTACCGGGTGCAGCATGCACGCCACTGGGTCTTCGCCGGGACGGGGCTGCGCGATGGGGAGACTTTCGGGAACGGACCGGACCAGCACTTGGTCGGATACGAGTGTGACGGGGCCGAGTTCGACATTGGGCGCCTCAAGCGCGGCCTCCCGGCACTTCCCACCGGACGCGATGGCACGCCTGCCGACTTCACAATCCTGGGCACCTCCGACCTCAGCCAGGGAGGCTGGGGCCTGGGCAACATGGCGGCCACGATGGGCGTTCACAGCCCGAACGGCACTGTCTTCACCGCCAGCACGACTGACTGGGCGAGGGTGGTCGCCGGTGGCCGCGCGCCGATCGTCGAGCAGATCACGCGCAACGTGATCGACCGCCTGGCCGGGGCCACTCCCCGCTAGCGCCCGTCCGCGCGCTTACCCGATCGTCTCGCCGGGCTTCATCTCCACAACCTCGAGGTCGCGGCGGCCGGCCCCATCGAGAGCAGCCCGCAGCGCGTCAGGGGTTCCAGACGTCCCGGGAAGTCCGTAGTGCATGGGCACGACCTGCCGCACGCCGAGCAGTGTCGCCGCGAAAGCCGCCTCCTCCGGACCCATCGTGTGGTGGTCACCGATGGGCAGGAGGGCCACGTCAGGCCGGTGGACGTCGCGGACGACCCGCATCCCGTCGAAGGCCGCGGTATCCCCCGCGTGATAGATCCTGCGCCCGTTCGAGAACTCGATGACGTAACCGGCGGCGACGCCGACGTAGGCAAACGGATCCTCGTCGACGCTCGAGGAATGGCTCGCCGGCGTCATTGTGATCCCAACGTCGTGCAGCCGGATCACTCCGCCGTGGTTCATGCCGAACGTATTCTTCACACCCCTGGAGGCGAGCCATTTGGCCAGCTCAGGGACGGCCACGACGGTTGGCGCGCTGGCCTCCGCGATCCTGGCCAGGTCCGCGCGGTGATCGTTGTGGCCGTGCGTGACCAGGATCACGTCCACTCTGCCGGCCACCTTGAGCTCTTCCGGACAAGCGGGGTTGCTGTAGGTCCACGGATCGATGAGGACGATCCGGCCTTCCGGCGTCGTGAAGCGAAATGTGGCGTGGCCCAGCCACGTCATCTGGGCCCCCTTCAATTCAAGGGATCGGTTGCCGGTCAACTCTGTCCACGTCCCAGGGTGATCATCACGAGCGCCCGCTCGGCACGTCCGGCTCCCGGCGCTTGCGGATGAGAAATGGCGGCATCGCGAGGGCGTGCATGTCCGTCGTCCGCAGACAGTCGACGGCGTCATCGGGCGACTCGGCGAGCGGCTGCCCCGGCCCGTTGAGCGAGGTGTTCAGGAGCACCGGACAGCCCGTCCGCGCTTCGAACTCCATCAGCAGCGCCCAGAGCAGGGGCGTGTTCTGCTCATCGACCGTCTGCAGCCTGGCGGTGCCGTCGACATGGGTGGTCGCAGGCAGCTCGGGCCGATGCTTGGGGCGAACAGAGGCCGCGAACTGCATGAAGGGAGCCGGCCTGTCGATGTCGAAAAGCGCCGGTGCGACCTGCAGCGGCACGATCGGGGCCAGCGGGCGGAACCATTCACGCCCCTTGACTCGGTCGTTGATGAAGGACTGCATCGACGGCCGGCGCGGATCCGCCAATATGCTCCGGTTCCCCAACGCGCGCGGGCCCGACTCGCTGCGGCCGTCATGGATGCCGACCACGCGCCCGCTCTCCAGCAGCCGGGCGATGCGCCCGGCGATGTCGTCCGGGGTTTCCAACAGCAGCTCGTCACGGGGAAGCGACGTCACCAATCGCGCCTTCGCCGCGGCATCGTCGTCTGGGCCGAGGAAGTCGTTCTCCCACCGAAATGCCGGCCGGATCCCCAACTGCTCGGACAGTCCGTAGAGCGCGGAGCCGAGCGCCGTGCCTCCGTCGTGGGGACTGGGGGGTATGAACAGCCGCTTGAACTGGCTCTCACGCAGCAGGCGCGAGTTGGCCGAACAGTTGAGCGCGATCCCGCCCGCGAAGCACAGGTCGGGGAGCGCGGTTTCGCGGTGCAGCCAACCCGCCACCTCGAGCAACGCGTCCTCGAAGACGCGCTGGCCGGCGGCGGCGAGATCCGCGGCGCCCTCCCAGCCGCCTTCGCCGGCTGAGAACCGGAAGCGTTCGCCTTGCTGGAAAATGGCGATCCATTCGTCGGGGATGAGGACCCGCTCGCCCCGCACGGTGAGCGGTGGCAGGCCCAGGGCATCTGGGTTGCCGAAGGGCGCCAGGCCCATCACCTTCCCCTCGTTCCCCTCGCCGGGGAAGATCATCCGCGTGAGCTGGTAGTAAAAGCAGCCGAGACCGGTCGGGCGGGCCCAGTCGCCGTCCCAAAGCTGCTTCCCGACGCATTCGATGCGCGTGCGATCGCACCGGTAGAACGACGCCACCTCGAGGAGGTCCGGGGCGGCCGCGAACTGTGCGTCGGATTCCGAGAAGTCGCCGGCCGGACTTCCCTGGCAGTCGATCACCATCGCCGCCGCGCTCTCGAAGGGCGAGGGGTGGAAGGCGCTGCTGAGGTGCGCGAGGTGGTGGGAGACCTGGACAACTCGCGCTCCGCGGCGAAACCTCAGTGCACCTTCCAGCTCCTGCCGGTATGCCACCCGGTTCTCAATCTCGGAGTCGGAGGAGTAGGACTCGACGACGAGATCGACGGGCTCATGGAGGTTCTGGAGCAGGCCCGCATAGAGGTCATGGACGTCGCCCAGCCGCCCCCAATGGTGCTTGCGGCGGGTGATGCGCTCCTTCTGCAGGCTGTAAACGGAGGCGCCGTCGATGACGCTGATCGACCCGTCCTGCGTGCGGTTGATGCCGACAACGACCGGATTCGCATTCACGCGCACCTCCGGGGCCGTGGTGACGGCCGCGTGGCTGAAGGGATGCCGACCCCTCGAGTCTAGGAACGCAGCCGCTGCCCACGGAACGGGTCACCCGGGTTCGGCGCAGATAAACCTCCGCCTCACTTAGCCTGCGCCACCGGAGCCGGCGGTGTGGCCTTCGCGCCCAGGCCGGTCCGGAACCCTTGCCGCCAGCTCGATAGGGCGGGCGACCAATCGAGTTCCTGCTTGGCTTTGGCATTGGAGGCGCCGCGGATCTGGGTCATCATCGAAACACCCACCTCACCGGCCACCAGGCGGCCAATCCAGGTCGGAACCCGCAGGGGCGGTTTGGCGCCGACCGCCCTGGCCAGCTCGGGCAGCCAGGCAGCGACCGGAGCCGGTTCGTCGTCGACGATGTTGAAAACACCTCGTGCACGGTGCTCTATGGCGGCCACGACCGCCGCCGCCGCATCCTCGACATGGATGAAGGACCAGACGCCGGCTCCGTTCCCAATGATCGGGAGCGCGCGCTTGCGGACGGCCGCGACGACGTCTCCATCTGCCGCGATGCCGGTACCCGGTCCGTAGAAGTTGCCGTAACGCAGCGCGACCCCGTCGATACCGTCAGCGTCGACGACCGCCTCTTCGAGATAGCGGATCGCCGAGAAGGTCTCCCTCTGGTTTCTCGGCGGCGAAGGATCAAGGGAGTCCTCCTCCGTCTTCAGTCCGCTGCCGGAGCGCTCGTAGTTCCAGTTGCCGTAGCTCTGGGCGACCACCTGCCGAGCCCCCGCCGCGCGGGCCGCCTCGAGAAGGTGGTCGGTTCCCTCGGTGCGCAGCCGGTTGGTCATCGCGAACTCGCGATCGAAGTGCTTGTAGTCCTTGACGCCGACGAGCGCTGTCAGCTGGTGGACGACGACCACCGGCTTCGCTGCCGCGACCGCTTCGATAAGGGCGCCACGATCGAGGGCGTCGGCAACGACGACCTCGGCACCAAGCGCAGCGAGTGGACCGGCGTTCCGCTGCGAACGCGTCATGGCGACGACCTCGTGCCCAGCCGCGACCAGCTGGCGCACCAAAGGCCGGCCGACGGCACCGCTCGCACCCGCCACAAAGACCTTCATTCCTGGCCTCCTCGAAAAGTTACTGACCGGTAGGTAACATATCACCGTGAGCCAGGCGCGGTTGAAGCGGCCGCAGCGCCGGAGCAGCATCCTCGATGCGGCGACGCACGTCTTTGCGGAGGACGGCTATCACGCGGCTTCAATGAGGGCGGTGGCCGCCTCCGCAGGGGTCGCCAAACCCCTCCTCTACGATCACTTCGGCTCGAAGCAAGGGCTCTATGTGGCCGTCATTGAGAGCATCCGGGATGAGCTGACTTCGGCGACGGAGGCGGTAATGGAGCACCCGACGCCCGTCGAAGTCCGGCTTCGCAGCGCGATTGACGGCTTCTTTCAATACGTCGAGTCGCGGCCGGAAGCGGCCAAGGTGCTGTTTACGGCTCCCGAGGGCGACGCGGAGGCGTTCGAGGCCTGGCAACAGGTGCAGGCCGGGGCAACGGCGAGACTGGTGGCACTCGTCGGCGCGGAGCGGGGTCTATTGGCGGATGCCGGGGGCCGCGATCGAAGGCTCGAGGTGTGGACGGAGTTCCTCAAGAAGGGTTTGCACGGCCTCGCGAGCTGGTGGACCCTGCACCCAGAGGTCCCGAGGCGAGCCCTGGTCGAGTCGGTGATGGAAATGGTCTGGGGCGGGCTGGCGTCTCAGTTCGTCTCGCAGTGAATCCCTTGGGGTCTTGGCGCCTGACGATCCGCTAGATGCCAATGGCGGCGCGGATCCAAGTCTCCTCGGCACCTACGGCGCGCGCTAGGTCGTTGCCCACCAGGTCGTGATCGCCGCCCGGGATCCAGAGCAGCTGCGACTTCACCCCGGCCTTCTGCAGCGCGTCGAAGGTGTGCTGCGTGTGCTCTGCCGGGATCGTGTGGTCGAGCGTTCCCTGGATGAGCAGGACGGGCGGCACGCTCGGGGTGAAGTAGTTGCGCGGTGACATGAGCGCGTAAGGCGTCGGGTTCGAGCCCGGGTCGCCGTTCGGCGAGGGCCACGTGCCGTTGCGGTCGTGCAGGCGGCGAGCGTTCTCCGCCTCGTCGCTGCTTACCGGTGCATACAGCACGACGGCCCGGACGCGCGGGTCGGTCACCATCAGGATCTGCGACACGCCTCCGCCCTGGCTGTGACCGACAACGGCCACCCGCGTCGCGTCGGCCTTGGGAAGACTGCCCAGGGAGGCGATCAGGTCCATGTCGGTGACCGCGATCCGCTCGTTGTTCGCGAGGCCAGGTTCCCCGGGGCCCGACCCTTCGTAGCCGACGTAGTTGGGCGCAAGCGATATGAATCCGTGGGCTGCCAGGGGGTCGCCGAAGATGCCCGAGTCCTGGCCGGTCCAGTAGCGCTCGGGCGGGATGTGCCCGTGGTTGACGATGACGACCGGGAAGGGCCCATCGCCGTTCGGAATTGAGATCGTGCCGGTCATCGGCTGGCCTCCGCTCGTCCAGCGCACGTGGTACTTGACGAAACCGTCGCCGGTCCACATCCGGTCGAGAACCTCGATCGTGCCCGCCTGCGAGTGGGAGGCGCGGACCCGGAGGGCGTCGATCGAGTACGGCGGCGGCGGCGTGGGGACCGGCGCCGCGCCCGGAGCCGCGGTGGCGGCGGGCGCCGGCGGCGAAGAAGCGACCGAGCGGGACGATGACGGCTCGGCGCAGGCGGCGAGGACGAGCAGGGCGACCAGGAAGGCGCCCAGACCGCGGATCACGTCGTCACGATCGTGCCACTGAGAGGCCTGGAATGCAGTAATCGGGTTTGCCGTGCCCGCACCACGTGCTTGGCAGCCGACCCACGCCATGATACCGTTACTATCACTATGCCTGAGAACGTGACGCTAAGCTTCAGCCTTTACGACCTGCTGGTCTGGGTGCTCGTGGGGCTGGTCGCGGGCTTTCTCGCGAGTCGCGCGATGCTCGGACACGGGTCCGGACTCGTGGGCGATGTCGTGATCGGCATCATCGGCGCCTTCCTAGGCAACTTCCTGGCCGCGCTCTTCCGTGTCCAGGTTGTGGTCGCCGATCATCCGATCATCAGCCGGATCGTGGTCGCCTTCTTCGGCGCCGTGATCCTCCTGCTCTTGGCCAGGCTCTTCAGAGGTCGACGCCGAGCCGTCCTCTAACGGCGGAACGGCCGTCCCAGTTGGCTGGCCCGCGATTCACCTGATCGGGCCTTTTATCATCGAGGCCTTCGCCAGTGCGAGCAGGGCATCGATGACGATCTGGCTGACCTCCAGCAAGCGGTCGTGCTCGCCTTCGATCCGCGCCTCCACCTCGCCTCTGAGGGCGGCCGCCAACTCCACCAGCGTCTCGCCCTCAGGCCGTTGCACGTGAATGAATCTAAGCGGATCGAACGCATGTACGCAACCGCCAGGCACTCTCCGCACCACAGCCCTCGCTTGATATCGACCTGGTTTCATTCGCTCGCACCGGTGAAAGCTGAATAAGGGGCACCGCTGAGGTGTTGCGCTTTCCATGATCGACTTCGCGCCCTACCACGAGAAGCAGCGGACGCTCATGCAGCTGGCGGAAGGACTGACCCGTGATGACCTTCGCCGCCTGACCGAGGAGATGGTCGGGCTCCAGCTCGCGGCGCTGGACGGCGTCACCGACGCGGAAGTCGTCTACGTGCCCGAGGACCCGGACGCGAACGACACCTACGCCGCCAGCGACGAGGACGTCAACCTTCCCTGGACGCTGGGACACGTGGTGGTCCACACCACGGCCTCGTCAGAGGAGGCGGCCGCGCACGCCCTCACGCTGGCTCGCGGCGTTCGGGTCGTCGGCCGCTCCCGCTACGAAACGCCGTGGCAGGAAGCGACGACAGTGGAGTTCTGCCGGCACCGCCTCCTGGAGAGCCTCAGGATGCGACTGGCGATGCTCGACGCATGGCCCGACGAGCCCAACCTCGAGATGCTCTACCAGCCGAAACTCGACGTGCCCGGCAACAACGCGATCGCCCGCTTCCTGGGCGGACTCTCCCACGACGACTCGCACCTGCTGCAGATGAGGAAGATCGTCGAGCAGGCGCGCGCGATGTCCTCTACTGGGGAAGTCGCTTCCTAGCGTTTCCAGCTGTGGTCGCCCGGCTGTCAGATCCGGGCAAGCGTCTCTACGAAGAGGTCCCAGAAGCCGGCCGCGTTGATTCCCATGCCTACTCTGGCGTTGAACGGCCGGTCTCGGTGTTCTCGGAACCAGGTGACGGTCATGCCCAGCGTGTGCGTGCCGGTCAGCTCGATCTCCACGTGGCCAGGCTGCAGCGGAATCAGGTCGGGCGCGACCAACTGGGCGATCGTGCAGGGATCATGGACCGGAGGATCGTTCATGCCGGTTTCTCGCCGGTGCTGCTCGGCGTAAAACTCGAGCAGGCCGACCACCGCCTCTGCGACCGGCGTCCCCAGCCGCTCGATGCGCTCGAGCACGTCCGGGCCGGCTAGCGCTCGCTCGGTCACCTCGAGCCCGATCATCGTGACCGGCCAGCCGCCGCCGAACACGATCGCGGCCGCCTCCGGGTCGACGAAGATGTTGAATTCGGCTGCGGGCGTCTGATTTCCCCGCGACCAGGACCCGCCCATCAGCACGACCTCCTGAACGCGCTCCGCGATCCGCGGCTCCCGGCGAAGTGCGAGGGCGATGTTCGTCAGCGGGCCGGTGGGCACGAGCGTGATCTCGCCAGGCTGCGACATCACCAAGTCGACGATCAGGTCGACGGCATGCTCGGGCGCGACTTCGACATCGGGCGCCGGCCACTCGAAGCCTTCGAGCCCGGCCTCCCCGTGGATCTCGGGGGCGGTCACGAGCGGCCGCACCAGCGGCGAAGCGGCGCCGGCCGCGATCGGGACGCTGTGAATGCCAGCCAGGCTGGCCACCCTGCGGGCGTTGAAGGTCGTGATCTCGAGGGAATGGTTCCCGGCGACGGTTGTGATGGCGGCGAGGTCGATGTCCGGATGACCGTGCGCGAGCAGGATGGCCATCGCATCGTCGTGGCCGGGGTCGCAGTCGAGGATTATTCGGCGCCGGCTCATTTCCGCCAGGCCTCGCCGAACAAGCGGCGGAGGTCGCCGGAGGTCGGCAGCGACTGCCGAGCCCCGCGCCGCGTCACTGCCGCGGCCCCCGCCAGGACCGCAACGCGTGCGGCGGCCACCAGGTCTTCGCCGGCGGCCAGCGAGGTGGCGAGTGCGCCGACAAAGGCATCTCCCGCCGCCGTGGTGTCGACCGCCTCCACCG
>CAZXGB010000018.1:12182-27821 GCA_964640005.1 uncultured Actinomycetes bacterium
GGCAGCGGGATCTCCAGCTGCATGACCAGCACGTCGCCCGGCCCGAGACCCTGAAGCGCGCGCTCGACGTCCTCCTCATTCACGCGAGCATTGGCGCCGGGCGCGACCGCGATCACGTTCTGGCCGCCGCTTGCGACCAGGATCAGCGCTGCTCCCGTTGGCGCCTCGGCATCGAAGGCGACGCCGGAAACGTCCACTCCGTCGAGTTCCAGACCGTGCCGGAGTTGGTCGCCATGAGCGTCTCGACCCACTCGCCCGACCATGCGAACGCTTGCGCCGAGCCGGGCCGCCGCCGCCGCTTGATTGGCGCCTTTGCCTCCCGGGTTGGTCAGCAGGTCGCCGCCCAGCACCGTCTCCCCGGGCTCGGGCAAACGCTCGACACCGACCACGAAGTCCATGTTCAAAGACCCGAGCACGACGACACGGCCGGCCATGACGCGGACCAATGCTACCCATGGACCGCAATTGACGCCCCACCAGGGCACGCCTAAAGTGCCGGTATCAGGCGCCGTGTGAGCGCTAGTCGACACAGGAGAAGGGGGGCTAATGGGCTTTCTGAACGCGTTCAAGTTCCGGATGAACACACTGGCCATCGTGCTCATCCCAGTCGGCATCGCGATCGACTGGGCGGGCCATGCAATCGCGTCCACGCTCAAGCTTCCACTCTTCCTCGACTCGATCGGCACCGTCCTCGCCGGCTTGCTCGCCGGCCCCTGGGTGGCGGGCATCGCCGGCCTGATCACGAACTTCATCAGCTCGGGCACCGTGGACCCGATTGCGGCACCGTACTGCGTCATCTCGCTCGCGATCGGCTTCGCGGCCGGCATCGGCGGTTACTACAACTGGCAGAAGCGGCGGATCGGTTGGGTCTACCTTTACGTCCTGGTCTTCCTGGTCGCATCGATCGGCTCGACGCCTCTCAACATGGCCCTCTACAACGGCCAGAGCGGCCTGCCTCTGGGCGACGCCGTGTACGCCGGCATGGTCAAGGCCGGCACGCCCCAGGTGATCGCGGCCTACGTCGACGAGGCGCTGGGCGACCTCCCCGACAAGCTGATCACCGTCCTCGTCGCCCTCCTGATCTATCAGGGCCTGCCGAACCGGTTCCGCTCTCTGTTCTCGGTGTGGCGGAGGCCGGTGGATGGCGGTGAGCCGGTGACCGCGCCCTCGGGCACCGCCTAAACAGCGTCAGGGGCGCGGTGGCAAGGGGACTCAGCCTTTTCGCCGAGGGCGGCAGCCTCCTCCACCGCGCCCATCCGATCACCAAGGGTCTGCTCACGCTGAGCGCGATCGCGGTCGCCTACATCGCGCCCTCGGCGCCCTGGGTGACCGGCGAGCTGCTGCTGCTTCTCACACTGGTGGTGGTGGCCGGGGTGCTGCGCCGGCTGCTCGCGGTGGCGCTGGTCATCCTGCTCCCGATCATCGCGCTGCTGCTCGTAGTCCAGGGTTTCGCCAACCCGTCGAATCACACTCTTTTGGTTCGGGCCGGCCCCCTCGAGTTCTTCCGCGAGGGCGTCGCCGCCGGCGTGCTCTCGGCGCTCCGGATCGCCTGCCTCGTCACCGCGACCTTCCTGCTCTCGTTCACGACCCGCCCAACCGACCTCGCCGAGGCGCTCATGCAGCGGGGGCTCTCGCCGCGGATGGGCTACGTCGTCCAGTCCGCGCTGCAGATCATCCCGCAGACGCTCGAGCTTGCCGGGCGGATCCAGGATGCCCAGCGGGCTCGGGGCCTGGAGACGGAGGGAACGCTCGTGCGCCGAGCGCGCGCGTACCTTCCGCTGATGCTCCCGCTGGTCCTGTCGTCGCTGGTCGCCACCCAGGAACGTGCGATGGCGCTCGAGGTTCGCGGGTTTGGGATGCGGGTGAAGCGGGTGTCCCGCGTCGTCTTCGCTGACTCGACCCTCCAGCGAGCCCTGCGCTGGGCGCTGGTGGCGGCGGTCCCGGTGTCGATCGGGCTCCGTTTTGCGGGGTGGCGTTGACCGGCGTCTCCCAGGCACTGGTGCTGGAAGGCGTTTCCTATCGATACGAAGAGGCGCCGGCCGGCTCGCTGTCCGGAGTCTCCCTGACGGTGGGCCTGGGCGAGCTCGTCGGCGTGGTCGGCCCGACCAACGCCGGCAAGTCGACTCTGTGCCTGGTTGCCATGGGGCTGGCGCCGCACTTCTTCGGGGGCCAGCTCAGTGGTCGGGTCGAGGTGCTCGGACGTGACTCGCGCGCGATTTCGGTCCCCGCGCGTTCGGCCGAGGTCGGCCTCCTCTTCCAGAACCCGTTCACTCAGGTGTCTGGCGCCCGCGAACGGGTCGACCAGGAGGTCGCGTTCGGTCCCGAGTGCCACGGCATCCCGTGGCCGGAGATCGACGAGCGCGTGGCGGAGGCACTCGCGCTGGTCGGGCTCGAGGGCCTGGCCGGCCGTCACCCACTCGACCTTTCGGGCGGCCAGTTGCAGCGGCTCGCGCTGGCCGGGTTGCTCGCCATGCGGCCACGGTTGCTGCTTCTTGACGAGCCGACCTCGCAGCTGGATCCGGCGGGCACCGAAGCGATCCTCGGGGTGATCTCATCGCTCCATCAGCGCGGCACGACGGTGGTGCTCGTCGAACACCGGTTGGAGACTCTGAGCGAGCTCTGTCCCCGCATCGTGGCGATGGCAGGCGGCCGGGTGATCGCGGACGGACCGCCGAGCGACGTCTTCGATGAGCCGCAGGTCGAAGCGACGTGTGGCGTCCCTGTCTATTCCCGGCTGGCGCGCGCGCTCGGTGTCAAAGGTAGGCGGCCGGTGCGGCTCGCCGAGGCCAGGGAGACCTTCATTCGTGCCTGAGATTTCCCTTCAGGGCGTGCGCTTCGCCTATCCGGGTGGCGCCGACGTTTATCCGCAACCCGGGCTCTCGCTCGCGATCAGCGGTGGCGTGGTCGCGTTGGTCGGAGAGAACGGAGCCGGCAAGACAACCCTGACCAAGCTCCTGAACGGCCTGCTCCGGCCGGCGGCCGGCTCGGTGGTGGTGGATGGGGTCGACGTGACCTCGACGACGGTCGCCCGCATGGCCCAAATGGTCGGCTATGCCTTCCAGAATCCCGATGACCAGCTCTTCGAGCGAACGGTCCACGCCGAGGTCTCGTTCGGGCCGCGGGCCCTGGGCATCGCGCCCTCCGAGCGTGAGACCGCGGTCACTGAGGCGCTCGAGCTGTGCGGTCTCAATGGCAAAGAGCAAACCCATCCTCATGACCTCGGGCTTTCGGAGCGGAAGTGGGTAGCGATAGCCTCGGCGCTGGCCTCGGACCCGCCGGTGATCGTGCTCGACGAGCCGACGCTCGGACAGGACTACCACTCGCGGGAGCGGCTGGTGCGGCTGGTTGGCGAACTGGACGCGGCCGGGCACCTGGTGCTGGTTGTGACGCACGACATGGACTTCGTGGGCGAGGCGTGTGCGACGACGATCGTGCTCACGCATGGGCGCGTTCGCTACCACGGCCCGACGCGGGGTGCGTTCGACGACCAGGAGATGGTTGCCGAAGCCGGGCTCCGGCCGCCGCACGTCCTCCGGTTGGCTCGGGAGCTCGGTCTGGGGCCGGTCGTCAACGAAGCCGAATTCGTGCAAGCGATGACGCGGAGCCGGCCGAGTATGAGCGGGCGCTGAGGAACGTCGCCGGCGATGCTCAGACAGCGACCTTGCGAAAGCAGAGATTCCCATATGCATAGCGCGCGCGGACGCGGTGCGGAATCGGCTCGCCGCCGGAGCACTCGAAGGGTGCGTAGCCGGCCGACTCCAGGAAGGCGATGCATCGGTGCCCGAGGGGCGCTTGTGCAACGCCGAAATCACCAACCTCGATCGAAATCACCGGGCTGCTGGCGCTGAGCAGCCTCCGCATCCCCAGCAGGACCTCGAGCTCGGACGACTCGGCGTCGATCTTGACGAGGTCGGGAGCCGGTCCCGAGCCCTCGAAGTAGTCGTCGAGCGAGACGCATCCGACCTCGTAGCTGTCGACGTCCAGCCGTGAACGCTCGGGAACCGGTGCGCGCGCGTCGCTGAACAGGCTGTTGAGCGCGGAATGGCGCGGGCCGAAGTCGTGGAGCATCCGCGTGCCGGAGGCGCGCCAAACGGCCAGGTTCTCGGTCTGAACGCCGGGCGCTCCGCGCAGGTTCCGCTCCAGCATCCGGAAGCTGAGCCGGCCGGGTTCGAAGGCGATGACCCGGCCACCGGGAGCGACGGCCTCCTGCGCGAGCATCGTGTAGTAGCCGTATTGAGCTCCGACGTCGACAAACGTCATGCCCGGCCGCAGGGTCTCGAGCACGAGTGCGGTCAGTCCGGGCTCGATGCAGCCGTGACGGTAGAGGTCGGCGGCGACCAGTTCCGGGAGCAGGACACTGAGCTGCTGCCCCGTGAACAGGCTTGCCCGAGCCCTGCGGACTGGAAGCCAGGGAGCCAGGCGGTAGCCCGCCAGTACCGACTCCCGCGCGGGATGAGCGAGGAACTTGGCCATCCACCCGCGCTCTCGATAGGCAACCGCCCGCGCGAGTCCTTCATCAGCCACCGATCGCCTCCCTGACGAGGGCGAAGAACCGGGCCGACGACTGCGACCACGTGGGCAGGGCCGCCGCCCGTCGTTTCGCCGCCGCGCCCATGCACTGGCGGAAGGCGGCGTCCTCGGCCAGACGGCGGAGCGCGCGGCTGAGGCCGCCGACGTCTCCTGGCTCCAGCACCATTCCCTCCTCCCCATCCCGGGCCAATCGGGGCAAATTCCCGGCCCTCCAACCAACCACCGGCAGACCGGCCGCCATCGCTTCCCCGTACACGGTGCCGTAGGGCTCGACCAGGCTCGGGAGCGCGAAGATGTCGGCCGCGCCGTAGAGCGCGGAGACCTGCGCGCTGCTCAACGCCCCGTGCACGACCACCCTGGAGGCGAGATCCGGTCTCTCGAGCAGCCGGCGCAGACGCACCGCATATCGGGGATCCGTCCGCTCATCACCCACGAGGTGGAGTGTTGCGACACCGGCTGGGAGACGGGCCAGCGCGAGCAGCAGTTGGTCGAGGCCTTTGCGCGGCTGCCAGTTGGCGACGCAGAGTATCGCCGCCTGGCGTCCCTCTCGGAGATCGGCGGCGGCCGCGGCCCGGCCGGCGCCGGCATCCCGGCCCGGAGCGACCACCCGGATGCGCTCTGCGGGCAGCTCTGCCGCCTCGAGGTCAGCTGCCAGGCTCTCGCTGGCGGCGATGAGCAGGCGAGCGCGCCTGTACACAATGAGATCCAGAGGGGCCTGCAGCCGAGAGTGAAGGCGGCTGCCGGCCATGCCGCCGGGCGGCTGGTGGACGACGGCGATCAGCGGAAAGGCGGGCCGGAGAAGGGACGGCCAGGGAGCGCAAAAACAAGCGGCGATGCTGTCGACGAGTAGGGCGTCGGGCCGGCTACGCGAAAGCTCCCAGAGCGCTAGCTGGGCGGCGATTGCGGCACGTGGTGTGGGTGGCGGCAGCGAGACGAACTCGACCCTGGCGCCGTGATCGGGCGCGGCCTGCGCCATACGGAGGTGGTAGCGGTAGCCGCCGGTGACCTGGTTGGGGTCGCCCAGCGTAAGGAGCCTGAGATCTAGCATGCGCGCCCTCCACGTCGCCCCGACCCCGTTCGGACCCGACGGCGTCCTGGGCGGAGGCGAGCGTTATCCGCTCGAGCTGGCGCGTGCGATAGCTCGCGAGGTCGACTGCGAGCTGCTGACGTTCGGGAGATGCGCTTCGGCGAAGCGAGAGCCGAACGGGCTGCGGGTGACAACGCTAAAGGCATGGCACTGGCTTGGCGGGCACCCTGCGGAGGCGCTGACGCCGGCACTGCCGGCCGCGCTCGCGGGGGCGACGGTGGTCCACGCACACCACATGCGCGCCGCACCTACCCGCCTGGCGGCCGTGACGGGACGGATGAGCGGTCTCCCGCTGGTCGTCACCGACCACGGCTCCCGCGGCGGCGATTGGGGTGGGCTGCTGCAGCGCTTGTTCGACCGCTTCCTGCCGGTTTCGCGCTACTCCGCGCGCGAGCTCCGTGCTCCCCCGGAACGCACGCGCGTCATCTATGGGGGCGCCGACACCGAACGCTTCCGGCCCGACCCGAAAACGAGCCGGCGCGGCGTCCTCTACGTGGGGCGGGTGACACCGCACAAGGGCATCGACGTGCTGATCGAAGCGCTGCCGCCCGGCGCCGGCCTCGCCGTCGCCGGCAGCGCTGGCCACGACCCCGACCTGCCTGAACGAGGGTACCCGCGGCTGCTCGCGGCGCTCGCCGCCGGCAAAGACGTTCGCTTCCTGGGCCCGGTCGACGAGCAAACCCTGCCTCTCCTCTACCGCGAGGCCGAGGTCGTCGTGCTCCCCTCGGTCAGCCGCACGTGCTACGGCAAGGACGTGCCGGTCTCCGAGCTGCTCGGGCTCGTGCTCCTGGAGGCGATGGCAAGCGCGACGCCGGTGATCTGCTCGCGCATCGGCGGCCTGCCCGAGATCGTCGAGGACGGGGTGACCGGGTTTGTGGTCGAGCCGGGCAATCGGGCCGAGCTCGAGGCGAGGCTGCGCGAGCTGCTCGGCGACCGGCGCCTGGCCCGACGGCTTGGAGAATGTGGACGCGACCTCGTTCACGATCGCTTCACCTGGACCGCCTGCGCCCGCCGCTGCCTGGCCACCTATTCAGAGCTCGAAGCGTCTAAACGCGGCACCGGCCCCTGGTAGCCGGCATACGTGTCCGGAGACTCCCAGAGCCGGACCTTTACCCACTCGACGGCTTGACCGGCCAGTGCGGCGGCGACGCGGTCGAAGAAGTGGCGGGCGAGAACTTCCGCTGTTGTGTTCAGGTCGCCCAGCTCATCGACCTCGGCGAGGTTTCGGTAGTGAAGGCAGCTCGCGAGCTCGTCGACCGCCGCTTGGAGGCGGCTGATGTCGCAGAGCGACCCGTCGCCGCGAAGTTCCGGACCCGCCGCGGAGACGACGACCCGGTAGGTGTGTCCGTGGAGCCGGGTCGCGCGACCGAAGTCTCCGCGCAGGCTGTGGGCGGCCTCGAAGCGCGCGCTCACCCCTACCTCGTACATGGCTCCTCCCCGTAGGTGAGAACGACCTGGACGGTCTCCTCCGGATGCTCGTCGATGAGCCGGTAGGCGCCGGCCGCCCGTTGGAAGGGGCAGCGATGCGTGATCAAACCGCCAAGCTCGAGTTCGGGGAGCAGTTGGAGTGCATGCTCGCGGCGCCGCTCGAAGCTCCAGCGATCGCTGACCGCGGAGTCGAGGTTGGAGACCTGGGAGCTGATCATCCGAAGGCGCCGGCGATGAAAGGCGCCACCGAGTCGAAGGTTCACCGGCCGGCAGCCGTACCAGGAGCAGACCGCGATGAGCGCCTGGAACCCGGCGCATTCGATGGCGGCGTCGAGTGCCGATCCGGACCCGCTCGCCTCCAGCACGACGTCCGCCCCGCCTCCCCGAGTCAGGTCGCGAACTTGATCGGCGAGTCCTGGACCCGGAGCGAGCGCGAGGTCGGCTCCCCGCGCCTCGCTGAGCTGCCTCCGCCGTGGAATGGGGTCCACCGTGATCACAAGACCGGCACCGGCGCGCCTGCTGAGTTGCGTCAGCAGGAGGCCGACGACGCCCTGTCCGAAGATGAGGATGCGGTCCCCGAGGTGCGGGTGCGCGTCGAGGAGCACATTGATCGCGGTCTCCAGGTTGGCCAGAAAGACCCCCAGTTCGGCATCGATTTCGTCCGGGAGCCGCATGACCCGCTCGGCCTCGAGCGTGTACAGGTCCTGGTGAGGATGGAGCGCGAACACGAGGTCGCCGCGGCGCAGTTCGCGGACGCCGGGGCCGAGCTCCGCCACCCGGCCGACGCTCGAGTACCCGTACTTGATCGGGAAGCTGAAACCTCCTTGGAGCGTTGGGAGGTCGAGCTCGAGCTCCGGAGGGACCTGACCTCGATACACGAGCATCTCGGTGCCGTGGCTCACTCCCGAGGCGACGGCACTGACGAGGACCTGGGCGGGCCCGGGGTCGAGAACCGGTTCGGGCCGCAGCTCTACGGCCCGAGCGCGTGGAAACCAAACGGCGCTTGCCGTTCTCGCCACAGAGCCTCACCTCGCGACTGGATGTCCGGCTGTATCCGGCCCTCGAAGATCACGTCATCGCCCAGCTGATGGAAGCGGGCGCCGTCAAAGCCGGTCGCCTCGGTCAGACGCAGGATGCCGAGATCGCCGACGGCGTCAATGCCGGTCCCGACCAGCTTGGGCGCGATGCAAACGACGAGGCGATCGGCAAGACCCAGGCGGAGAGCGGACGTGATGACGGCTGAGCCGCCTTCGATCAGGACTGACCGCACCCCGAGTGCACGAAGGCGGTTGAGCGCGACGCGCATGTCGACACGGCCCTCGCCGTCGTCGGGGACAACCAGCACGACGCCGCCGGCACCGCCGATGGCGGCGACCTGCGCTTTGGAAGCCCGCCGCGTGGTGACGACGATGGTGGTCGCGGCGCCGTCCGTGAGCAGCGCCGAATCGACCGGCAGCCGTAATGAGCTGTCGAGCACCACGCGGACGGGGTTGCGGCCAGGCACGTGCCGCACGGTCAGCTTCGGGTTGTCCGCGAGGACCGTCCCCACCCCGACCAGGACCGCGTCATGCTCCGCCCGCAGCCGGTGCGCGAGCCGCAGGGACGCGTCTCCACTCACCCACTGCGAATTGCCCGTTCGGGTGGCGATGCGGCCGTCGAGCGTCTGCGCGTAGTGGATGGTGACCGAAGGCCGCCGGCCGTCCGGAGCGCTGCCGGGAATCGGCGACGCCGTCTCCGGAGCCTCTCTGAACGCTGACAGGTCATGACCCATCCGCACCGCCTTCACGCGGAGGTAAGCGGCATTGGAAGGATTGGGGACGACCTCCAGGGGCACCCGCTCGACGACATCGATTCCGAGCCCCTTGAGTGCGGCGCACTTGGCCGGGTTGTTGGTGAGAAGGCGGATTCGGGTGACGCCCAGCCCGCGGAGGACGTAGGCAGCCGGGGAATAGTCGCGAAGGTCGACGGGCAGACCGAGGGCGAGGTTGGCATCCACCGTGTCGAGCCCCTGGTCCTGCAGGTGGTAGGCGCGGATCTTGTTGACGAGGCCGATCCCGCGACCTTCCTGGCCCCTCAAGTAGAGGAGCATCCCGCTCTCCGCTTGCTGGATGGCGGACAGCGCAGCCGCCAGCTGTTCGCCGCAGTCACACCGCAGCGATCCCAGCGCGTCTCCCGTGACGCACTCAGAGTGCAGCCTCACGAGCGGGATGCCGCGCTTGGGCGAAGTGCCGCGAGTGAGGACAACCGTGCCCGCGGCGGCGGGGTCGGGAACGACGCAGATCCGGAAGCTCCCAAAGCGCGTTGGAAGCCGGGCAGTCTTCCGGGAAGGCTTCCGCGTGCTCATGACGTTCCGGACCCCCTGGCACGGCCCGCCGAAGCAGGCCAGGCTTCAGTGCTCCGCCCTATCCGGTCGCCGGCGTCTGCTTCCTATCCAACGACGCGTGCCCGAGAACCGCAACCGCTCCGGGGGGAACCTGAGGTTCCCCCGCGCTTTCAGTCGTGCTTGCCGGAGATGTTCACCATCCAGCCGATGCCGAACCTGTCCGTCAGCATGCCGAACGTGTCCCCCCAAGGAGCCTTGGAAAGTGGCATGTCGACAGTGCCGCCCGCGGCCAGCTTGTCGTAGTAGCCCGTCAGCGCCGCTTCGTCGTCGCCGCTGACGGACATGCGGATGTTCTTGCCAGGGCGGAACTCCATGCTGTTCGGCGTATCGGCAGCCATGAAAACGATCCCGTCCGCCTCCAGAACCGCGTGCATGATCTTGTCGTCTTCCGTGGGGTCCTGCGACGCGTTGAACTCCTTAAAGGTGGTGAGGTGGAGCGTGCCACCGAACACGCTGCGATAGAAGTCCATCGCCTCCCGAGTGTTGTCTCTGAAGTTCAGGTAGGGATTGAGTGTCGCGGGCATCAGACCTGCTCCTGTGATCAAGCGAGCGCCAATTACCGGCTGAATCTGGAGTCTAGGCGACCAGCCACCTCGGGTCGGTTATCGGTATCGGCCGGTACGGTTAAGGCATGGTCGACCTCTCGCATGCGCAGCCTGCCGAGGCCAGAGGCACGATCCGCGAGGGCGGATGGGACCGCCCCACCACGGGCGTCTGTTCCGGCTATGTCCAGGCCAATCTGGCCATCCTGCCGCAAGCCCTGGCCCCCGACTTCCTTGCCGTCTGCGAGGCAAACCCGCGGCCGATGCCGCTGCTCGACATGACCGGCCCTGGAGACCCCCATCCGCGCCGCGTGGCAGCCGAGGCGGATTTGCGCACCGACCTGCCGCGCTACAGGGTCTATCGCGACGGCCGTCTCAGCGCCCAGCCCACGGACGTGCGCGACCTCTGGCGGGACGACCTGGTCGCGTTCCTCCTCGGCTGCAGCTTCACGGCGGAAGGCAAGCTGCTCGCGGCTGGCGTGAGACTCCGGCACCTCGAGCTCAGGCAGAACGTAGCGATGTTTCGTACCTCGCTCGAGGTCCAGCCGGCCGGCCGCTTCCGCGGCCCGTTGGTGGTTTCGATGCGCCCGATCCGGACGGACCAGCTGGAGCTGGCACGGCGGGTCACGGCAGAACTGCCGCTGGCGCATGGCGCGCCGATCCACGTAGGTGACCCGGAGCAGATCGGGATCGCAGACCTATCCGAGCCCGACTGGGGCGACGCGATCCTACCGCTCGCCGACGAGGTGCCCGTGTTCTGGGCCTGCGGGGTGACGCCTCAGGCCCTGATCATGACGGCGCAGCCGGAGCTCGCGATCACGCATGCACCGGGCTACATGTTCATTACGGACGTCCCCGACGCGCTGATCAAGCGCCGCGAGCCCAGCCTGACAGCGCTGGTCTGACCTACGCGCTCAGGGCAGGACGCGAAACCAGGCCAGGCTCACGGCCGCCGCCACGACCAGCGCCAGCATGCCGGCGACGATCAAAAACGGGCCGGTGTTGACACGCATGAGCCGCCAGCCGAACTCCGACCCGAGCGAGCCGTAGATGCTGTTCAGCTGTCCCGCGGCCTCCGCGTAGTAGTACTTGCCGCCGGTCGTCTGCGCGATCGCCTGCAGCGTCGCTTCGTCGACGCCGCCGACCTCCTGGCCCTGAACACGCACATTGGCATTGCGCTGCCCGATGCCGACCGTCTGCACCGGAACTCCGGCAGCCTTGGCCTCGGCCGCCGCGGTCATCGGATCAACCCCGCGGTTCGAGACCCCGTCGGTCAGGAGCACGATCATCGAAGCCGGCCGGCTCGCGGATGACGCTGCGGGGTGCGCTGGCGCGAGCTGGCGCACCGCGAGCGACAGGCCGTCGCCGATCGCGGTCGAGCCGTTCGCCTGCAGGTTGGACAGGGCGTCGACAACCTGCTGCCGGTTGTCGGTGAGGGGCTGGTCGAGGTGGGCGCTGCCGTTGAAGCTGATCAGACCGATGCGGTCGTTCGCCGGCAGTCCGTTGATAAGAGTGCGGGCGGCTCGCACGGCGGCTTCGAGGCGTGTGGGCGCGACGTCCGTGGCCTGCATCGAGCCGGAGACGTCGACGACGAGCATGACGCTGGCGTCGCTGCGCGCGACCTCGAGGTAGATGATGGGCTGGGCGAGGCCGACGAGTAGCGTCCCGATCGCGAGGAGCATCAGAGCAGGCGGAACGTGCCGCCGGATACCCGGTCCCTTCCCGGCGACGCTGGCCAGCAGGGCCAGGTTCGTGAAACGCATGACGTATCGCCGCCGCCGGCGACGGACGAGCACGTAGAGGGCGACCAGCAGCGGCAGGACCGCCAGGCCGAGCAGCACGAGCGGCTGGTCGAACGTCACGAGGCGATTCCTTGCCGTCCGCGGACGCGCGTTCGCCGCTGCCGGGCGCGTTCCATTCGCAGCATCGCAACCAGCTGCAAGACAAGATCGCCGGCCGTGCTCAGTTCGACCGGGACTCCATGCGCCCGCTTGACGTCTTCGGCGAACTGTTCCCGCTGACGCGCGGCCGCCTGCTCGAACCTTGTCCGAAGCCGGCCGTCCGAGGTGTCGACCTCCAGCTGGCGGCCGGTTTCCGGGTCCTCGAAGCAGACCACACCGATGTCCGGTATCTCGAGCTCGCGAGGATCGACGACACGCACCGCCATGACCTCATGCCGTTCGGACAGAGCCCGCACCTCCTTCAACCAGGCCGGCTCGACAAGGAAGTCGGAGACGACGATCAGGAGGGAGGCGCGCGTGACCAGCCTGCGAGCGGTGCGAAGAGCAAGCGGTAGGTCGGTGCCGGACGCTTCGCGCGACTCCCGCACGGCAGCGTTGAGATGGGCGACCAGCGCGAGGCGGCCGCTGCGGCCGGCGGTTGGAGGCAGGATCCGGCGGACGGCGGAATCGAAGACGATCGCACCGACCCGATTCCCGTACCGCGTCAGGAGCAGCGCCGCGGCATCCGCGAACCCGATCGCGAGGTCGCGCTTGAGACAGCGTGCGGTCCCCCACTCCAGGGACTGGCTGACGTCTACGAGCAGCCAGACGTCGAGACCGCGGTCCGGGTGAGAGAGCCTGACGAAGGGCCTGTCCGAGCGCGCGCTGAGGTTCCAGTCGATCAGCCGTGAGTCCTCGCCGAGCTGGTACTCGCGGACATCCGCATACTCGATCCCGGGTCCGAAGACGCGGGACCGCTCGTCGCCCCAGGGATGGACGCCGAGCCGCCTGGCGACCGGCCAGCGGACCCGGCGCAGGACCTCGAGCCCGCGCCCGGGGGACTCAGCCAACCCGGTCTCCGAGGTCGAGGCGGGGAGCCGGATAGCGCTCCAGCAGCCGGTTCACGATGTTCTCGGCGGAGACCTCGTCGGCAATTCCGTCGTAGCTGAGGACGAGGCGGTGCCGGAGGACCTCCGGAGCCACGTCGGCGACGTCGTGACCGAGCACGTAGCCGCGACCACGTATGAACGCGAGCGCCCGGGCGGCCGAGACCAGGTGGATGGACGCACGCGGGCTGGCGCCGTAGGCGATGGCGTTCGCGAACTCCGGGAGTCCCATGGTCGAGGCGCTGCGGGTGGCTGCCACCAGCGTGGTCGCGTACCCGATGACGGCGGGATCGACGTAAACGTTCCTGACCTGGAGCTGCATCTCCCGCAGCTGCTCCAGCGACACAATCTGCTTGAGCTCGACGGGCGGGCCGACGATGCGCTGCACGATCACGGTCTCCTCGCCCTGGCTGGGGTAGGAGACGAGGACCTTGAGCATGAACCTGTCCATCTGCGCCTCCGGCAGCGGATACGTGCCATCGGCCTCGATCGGGTTCTGGGTGGCCAGGACGAGGAAGGGTTCGGGGACCGAAAACGTCTCCTTGCCGATCGTCACCTGGTGTTCCTGCATGACCTCGAGGAGCGCGGACTGGACCTTGGCGGGCGCGCGGTTGACCTCGTCGGCGAGGAGCAGGTTGCAGAAGACTGGGCCCAGCTCAGTGCTGAACTGGCCGTTGTTGGGGCTGAACACCCGGCTCCCGACGAGGTCGGCGGGCACCAGGTCGGGCGTGAACTGGATCCGTCCGAACTGGCCTCCGACGACCTGCGCGAGCGCGCGCACAGCAGCGGTCTTGGCAAGCCCGGGCACGCCCTCGACGAGAACGTGGCCGCCGGCCAGCAAAGCGACGAGCAGGCGCTCGAGGAAGCGGTCCTGACCCACGATCAGGCGGCGCACCTCGAACAGGACCTCCTCGACCTGCGCCGGCACCTTCGCCGCGTACTGCTGCGTCGGCGGGACATCGGGCCGGGCGCGCCGGGGCATCTTCGGTGCCAGCGGGTGGCGGGGTTCTGGGTCCTGCATTTTTCTCCTCAGAGCACTATGGGTGGGCGCCCAGCGTCACCTGGTAGGTCCGGGCGCTGCCGGACGGGAGCCGGACGGCGAGGGCGACCGTGTCCCCGGGCTTGTGACTGCCGAGGATGCGGGTCAGGGCGGAGGGGCTGGGCACCCGCTGCCCGTCGATCGAGACGACCGTCACGCCGCTGGGCACTCCCGCGCTGTCCGCCGGCCCGCCCGGCTCAACGGCGGCGATCACGGCCGCTCCACTGGAGTCGGTTACCACGCTGACGCCGAGGTAGGCGCTGCCCGTGGCTCCCGGTCTCGGTGAGCTCGAGTTCGACGATGGCGGCTGCTTGGTCACGCTCACCACCTGGTTGCTCGAGATCGCGAACCCGATGCCCCCGGCGCTGCCTCCGCGTCCACCCGCGGCCACCCCCAGCGTGGTGATCCCGATGACCCTTCCTTCGATGTCCACCAGGGCGCCGCCCGAGCTTCCGGGAGCGATGGCGGCGGTAGTCTGGATGAGGTCGGACAGGGTCACGCCGTTCCCCTCGTCCTGCGTGCGGCCGGTGCCGCTGACAACGCCCTCGCTCACGCTGTCGAGAAGACCGAACGGGCTGCCCACCGCGATTGCTATGTCGCCGGCGTGGACCTGGCTGGAGTCGGCGAAGGTCGCGGGCTTGAGGCCGGACGCGCCATCGCCGCTGCCGGCCGAGACCTTGATGACGGCGAGATCGTTGTTTGGATAGGTGCCGACGAGCGTCGCCGAGTAGCTCTGGCCCGACGAGGTCTTGACGGTAAGGCTGTTCGCGCCCTCGACGACGTGCGCATTGGTGACGATGTTCCCGGCGGCGTCCATTACCACGCCCGAGCCCTCGCCGTTGCCGGTGTCGATCTCGACGACCGAGGGCAGCACCGCGTCAACGACGGCGCGGTAGGCGGCCTGCAGCTGGCCCAGCGCCCCCGAGTTCGAAGGCGCGGCGGCCCCGGGCGAAGCGTTGGGCGCTGGAGTCGCCTGGTGGATCGCCGGTGCCGAGGCGGCGGGTGATGGCGTCGATGCCGGTGGGCCCTGAATCTCGCTGCCGGTGGCCAGGCGAACCGGCGAGCTGCAGGCGGCCACCATGGCGCCGGCGGCCAGAAGAAGCTGCACTCGAATGACGGCGGTCAAGGACACCTTCATTCAGCAGCCTGACGGGGAAACGTTAGGAATTCCTGTGAGCCGGCAGGTGATCCGGGTTCAGAGTTGTCAAGGTTTTGTAACAGCGACTGTTCGAAGGAGGCAGGGCTGGCGCTGAGACGACGGAAATGAAGGAGACCTCCGCCGGCCGGCTTGGGCAAGACTAGACGGGTGGTCCGCTCGGTCTGGCGAGGATCGATCAGCTTCGGCCTGGTCACGGTCCCGGTCCGGCTCTATCCAGCGGTAAAGCGGCGTGACGTCCGCTTCCGGGAGCTCGATCGGCAGACCGGCCAGCGCCTTCGGCATCGCCGGGTGCGAGAAGCGGCGACCTGGTCCGGTGGCGAACAGGGCGGGCCGGCTGAGGCGCTCGAGGAAGGCGAGCCAACGGGGGCGGCGCAACCTCCACCCCTCACCGAGCGGGCTGAAACGCCTGAGCGCACCGGCGCGGCGCCACACTCTGGACCGGAGCGGCCTCCAAGCTCGCCCACCAAGGCCGCGCCCGATCTACCCGGGGCCGTCGCCCGCCCGGACATCGTTCGCGGCTACGAGATCAGCCCGGGTCGCTTCGTCGAGGTCACCGACGAGGAGCTCGCCGAGCTGGCCCCCGAGCGCTCGAAGACGATCGACGTCGAGCAGTTCATCTCCCAGCGCGACCTCGACCCGATCTA
>CAZXGB010000019.1:0-27114 GCA_964640005.1 uncultured Actinomycetes bacterium
GCGACCTCTCCAAGAAGGTGACGGTCGACGTCCAGGGCGAGATCCTCGAGCTCAAGAACACCCTCAACGTCATGGTCGACCAGCTCAACTCCTTTGCCTCTGAGGTCACGCGCGTGGCGCGCGAGGTGGGCACCGAGGGCAAGCTGGGCGGCCAGGCCGAGGTTCGCGGCGTGGCCGGAACCTGGAAAGACCTGACCGACAACGTCAACCTGATGGCCGGCAACCTGACCAGCCAGGTGCGCGGTGTGGCGGGCGTCGTCACGGCGGTCGCCCGCGGCGATCTCAAACGCAAGCTCACGGTGGAAGCGAAGGGCGAGATCGCGGCCCTCGCGGACACCATCAACGAGATGACCGACACGCTCGCGACCTTTGCCGACCAGGTCACGACGGTGGCGCGCGAGGTGGGCGTCGAGGGCAAGCTGGGCGGCCAGGCGTCGGTGCCCGGCGCCGCCGGCACCTGGAAGGACCTGGTCGACAACGTCAACCAGCTGGCCGCCCAGCTGACCAACCAGATCCGCGCCATGGCCGACGTGGCGACCGCCGTCACCGAGGGCGACCTCACCCGTTCCATCAATGTGGATGCGAGCGGCGAGGTGGCCGTCCTCAAGGACAAGGTCAACGAGATGATCGTCAACCTCCGCGAGACGACCCAGCGCAACGCGGAGCAGGACTGGCTGAAGACCAACCTGGCGCGCTTCACCCGGCTCCTCCAGGGCCAGCGCGAGTTGACCACGGTGGCGCGCCTGATCCTTTCCGAACTGGCCCCACTGGTCGGCGCTCAGCATGGCGTCTTCTACACCGCGGAGCAGACGGCCCCGAACGATCTGCTGCTCAAGCTGCACGCCTCCTACGCCTTCCGGGAACGCAAGAACCTCGCCACCAGCTTCCGCCTGGGTGAAGGGCTGGTCGGGCAGTGCGCGCTCGAGAAGCAGCGGATCCTGATCACCAACGTTCCCAACGACTACGTCCGCATCTCGTCGGGTCTGGGCGAGGCGCCTCCGCTCAGCATCGTCGTGCTCCCCGTCCTCTTCGAGGGTGAGGTGAAGGCGGTCATCGAGCTCGCCTCCTTCGAACGCTTCAGCCCGATCCACCAGGACTTCCTGGATCAGCTCACCGAGTCGATCGGGATCGTGCTCAACACGATCGAAGCCAACATGCGGACCGAAGAGCTGCTGGTGCAGTCGCAGACGCTCGCCCAGGAGCTGCAGAGCCGCCAGGAGGAGCTGCAGGCCACCAACGCCGAGCTCGAGGAGAAGGCATCGCTGCTGGCCGAGCAGAACGTCGAGGTCGAGCGCAAGAACCACGAGGTGGAGCTCGCGCGCCACTCCCTGGAGGAGAAGGCAGAGCAGCTGGAGATCACCTCCAGATTCAAGAACGAGTTCCTCGCCAACATGTCGCACGAGCTGCGCACGCCGCTCAACAGCCTGCTCATCCTGGCCGAACAGCTGGCGGAGAACGGCGACGGCAACCTGACCGCGAAGCAGGTCGAGTTTGCGAAGATCATCCGCTCTTCGGGGCAGGACCTGCTCTCGCTGATCAACGAGATCCTTGATCTGTCCAAGATCGAGTCCGGGACCGTCGTCCTCGACTTCATGGACGTACCGCTTGACGAGCTGCGCGACTTCGCCGAGCTCAACTTCCGGCACCTGGCCAGTAATAAGGGGTTGGAGTACGACTCGATCGTGGAGCCGGGGACGCCACCCACGATCTACAGCGATCCCAAGCGCCTGCAGCAGATCCTGCGCAACCTGCTCTCCAACGCCGTCAAGTTCACGGAGGAGGGCCGGGTCGAGCTCTCGATAGCCGCGGTCGAGTCGGGGTGGTCGGCCGATAACACCTCGCTCAACGACGCTGAGGCGGTGATCGCCTTCCGGGTCGCCGACACCGGCATCGGCATTTCCCGGGAGAAGCAGCGGTACGTGTTCGAGGCCTTCCAGCAGGCCGACGGTACGACCAGCCGCAAGTACGGCGGGACCGGGCTCGGGCTCTCGATCAGCCGGGAGCTCGTTCACCTGCTGGGCGGGGAGATCAAGCTCGAGAGCGCGCCCGGAGTGGGCTCGACCTTTACCGTCTACCTGCCGCTTGTGTCACCCGCGCAGAAGACGCCGGGCCAAGATGGGGAACAAGGCGAGGCGCCGGAAGAGGAGCGGAAGGACGGTTCGGAGAAGAACTCCGACAAGGCCGCAAGCCGCGCGAAAGTGGTCGAGCTGACGGTGTCGGAGGTCCTTGCCCTGCGGCCCGAGCGGCCGCTGCCGGTGGCCCGGCCGGTCCACGACGTGGCCGTGGCCGACGACCGCGAGGAAATCACGGCCGCCGACCGGACGGTCCTGATCGTGGAGGACGACGGCAATTTCGCCAAGGTCCTGATCGAAATCGCCCACCGCAACCAGTTCAAGGGCCTCATCGCCCAGAACGCGGACGACGCGATGGAGCTGGCTCGGCGGTTCAAGCCGGACGCCGTCACGCTCGACATCGGCCTGCCGGGCCGGGACGGGTGGGCCCTCTACGACCAGCTGATACACGAACCGGAGACCGCGGGAATCCCGGTCCACATCGTGTCCGTGCGCGAGGAGGACCAGATCCGAGGCACGAAGGAGGGCTTGACCTTCCTCACCAAGCCGGTGACCAAGGACCTACTGGGCGAGCTGTTCGGGCGGATCCGGGGCCGTCGCGCCAAGGGCAAGAGCCTGCTGGTGATCGAGGACGACGCCGTCCAGCGGCAGGAGATCGTGTCCCAGTTCTCGGCACCGGGCCTCGAGATCATGGCGGTCGGCACGGGCGAGGATGCCCTGAGGTCTCTTCGCCGGCGGACTTTCGACTGCATCGTGCTCGACCTCGGGCTGCCCGACATGACGGGCTTCGAATTCATCGACCGGGTGCAGAGCGACCCGGTGGCGCGGACCGTCCCGATCGTGGTCTACACGGCGATGGACCTTTCCCGGAAGAACGCTTCCCGTCTCAAGAAGACGACGCGCGGGGTGGTTACCAAGGCCGCCGGCCAGGGGGTGGCCGAGCTCCATGAGCAGGTGGAGGGCTTCCTTCGCCAGATCGCGCCCGAACCCACTGAGAGCCGAACTCCAGTTCCGCCGGCGCCCGCGGCTGAGGGCTCGCTGAGCGGCAAACGGATCCTGGTCGTCGACGACGACATCCGCAACATCTACGCGCTGACGGCACTCCTGGAGCGAAGCGGCGTCAGCGTGATCGCCGCCGAGACCGGAATGGAGGCAATCGAGCTGTTGAAGAGCACGCACGGCATCGACGCCGTGCTGATGGACGTGATGATGCCGGAGATGGACGGCTACGAGACGGCGCGGGCGATCCGCGAAATGCCGGATCTGCAGGGCCTGCCGATCATTGCCGTGACGGCCAAGGCGATGCAGGGCGACCGCGAGCGGTGCCTGGAGTCCGGCGCCTCCGACTACATCGCCAAGCCGGTGGACGGCCAGAAGCTGCTGGAGGTGCTGCAGCACTGGGTCGTGGGAGGTGTCGAGGTTTAACACGTTGACGCCCCCACGCCAGGGCAAAGCATCGATCCTGATCGTCGACGACACCCCGGCCAACCTGGTCGCGCTGGCAGCCATCCTGGAGCCCCTCGGCGAGAACCTGGTCACCGCCGGTTCCGGCCGCGAGGCGCTGCGCCTGCTCCTGCGGGACGACTACGCGCTGATCGTCATGGACGTCCGGATGGCGGACCTGGATGGGATCGAGACCGCGCGCCTGATACGGCAGCGATCGCACACGGCCGCTCTCCCGATCATCTTCGTGACCGCCTTCGACCGTGCCGAGGCCGACATGGCCGCCGCCTACGAGGTGGGCGCCGCCGACTTCATCTTCAAGCCCTTCCGGCCCGATGCACTGCGGGCCAAGGTCGCCACCTTCGTGGACCTCTTCCACAAGACGGAGGCGGTGCGCGAGCAGGCCGAGCAGCTGCGCCTTTTGGAGCAACGTGAGCATCAGCGCCAGCTGCGGGAGTTGGAGCGCGAGCGCGAGATGGCCGAGGCGCGCTTTGCCAACATCCTCGAACTGGCCCCGGATGGCATCTTCGCGATGGACTCGATCGGCCGGGTCTTGCTCTTCAACCGCGGGGCGGAACGGCTTTTCGGGATGACGGCGGAAGAGGTCGCCTCGCGGACGGTGACCGACCTGGTGCCGAGCGGGCTGCCCCAGGCGTCGCCGTCGCCGGTGGAGGTGACCGCGCGCCGGGCCGACGGAAGCGAATTTCCGGCCGAGATCTCGGTATCCCAGCTGACGCTGGGCGGGGAGGCCGTCACGACCGCCATCTGCCGCGACATCACGGAGCGCCGGCGAGCGGAAAACGCAGTGCGCGCGCTCAACCGCGAGCTCGACAACCGGCTCCGCACCGGCGTCGACATGGTCGCCGATCTCGCCGCCTCGCTGAATCCGAGGGAGGTCCTGGAGCGGGTCCTGAGCCAGGTGGTCGACGCGGTCCAGGCCAACCAGGGCGTTCTGCTCCTGGTCGAAAAGGGACGTGCCCTGACCGTGCTCGACAGCTACGACAGCGGCGGCCGCCGGCGGCTTGCGCGCGGGGGGCATTTCCCGGCCCTGGCGCTGCTGCAGAAGGCGCTGGAACGGCAGCAGCCGGTGCTCGACGGTTCTGTCTCGGCCCTCGAGGAGGAGGGCTCCGTCACCGCCTGGCTCCAGGGCGTGCGGCACATGGCGGCACTGCCCGTGCGAGTCGGCGAGGAGGACCGCGCCCTGATCCTGCTCGCCCGGCGTCAGGGGGAGCCCTTCGGCGAGCAGGAGGTGAAGACGCTCGAGCTGATCGGAAACGTCGCCGCCGTGGCGCTGCGCAACGCCGAGCTCTTCGTACAGGCCGAGTCGGCCAGCATCTCGAAATCGGAGTTCCTGAACATGGCCGCCCATGAGCTGCGGACGCCCCTTTCGGTGATCACGGGCTACCTGTCGATGCTCGACGACGGCACGCTCGGGCCGCCAAACGACTCCTGGGTGCGGCCGATCGACATCCTCAACGAAAAGGCGAGTGAGCTGAACAAGCTGGTCGATGCGCTTCTGCTGGCGGCGCGGATGGAGGCCGGCACGATCCACGGGGAGCCGGAGGTCATCGACCTGGGAACCGCCGTACGGGAGGCGCTGGAGCGGGCTGAGCCGCGAGCGCAGCTGCTGGGGGCGCAGCTCATGCTCGAGGTGCCACCTGAACCGGTTCCGGCGGAGGCGGACGCCGCGCACGTAGCGCGCATCATCGACAACCTCGTCAACAATGCCCTGACATACTCGGCGCAGCCGCCCTGGGTCAAGGTGCGGGTTTCGCCGGATGCGCAGGTCTGGGTCGAGGATCGTGGGCTGGGGGTGCCCGACGAGCGGCGGGAGGCGATCTTCGAGCGCTTCTACCGGGTCAACGATCCGTCGCTGCCGCCGCAGCCGGGGACTGGCTTGGGGTTGTACCTGTCGCGCGAGCTGGCTCGGCGCAACGGCGGCGAGCTGGTGCTCGAGAGCTCGGTACCGGGGGAGGGATCGGTCTTCCGGCTCAGCCTGCAGGCCGTGCGGAGCGAGGTGGGGCTGGCGGCGGGGGCCTGACGTTCCCGGCGCGTCAAACGAGCGCTGTACGAGCCTGCTGCCGGCAGCCGGCCTCTATTTGACGAAAGATCGGGCCCGCTGTATGCGGTGGGGTTGTATCGCGGCTTTACACCCACTATTGACACCCAAACTACGCTTGGAGCATTCCCCCGGGGTGGGGGGATTCACGGTGGGTGGGTTCTTCATGTAGGGGCAGATGCGCCGTGGTCAGGCCGTCTTGGCGGCGGGCAGGTAGGCGGCCAGGGGCGAGCGATCGAGGTTCTCATAGAGCTCGCTGACGCTGTCGTAGACGGCCACGGCGCCCGCCTTCGTCAGCACCTCGCGCGCGATGCCGCCTGTGGTCACGCACACACAGCGGAGCCCGGTACGGCGGGCGGCCTCGACATCCCAGACGGTGTCCCCGACCACGATCGCCTCTTCCGCTCGCAGCCCGCCGCGGCGCAATCCCTCGACGAAGATGTCAGGGTCGGGCTTGCTGTGGGCGACGTCTGCGGAGGAGACCACGGCGCCGACCGCCTCCTGGGCGCCGATGGCGTCCAGGATCGGTTCGACCTCGTCGCCTTTGGCCGAGGTGGCGAGGACAATGGTCGCGCCGCCGCGCTGGCAGGCACGCAGGAGCTCGGGCGCCTGCGCGAACGCGCGCATCTCGCTCATCAGCTCGCCGTAATGCCGCGAGTGACTCAGGTTCAGCTCCGGGCGCTCGCCGCCGACGAGCTTGTCGATCAGCTTGTCCGAGCCCATTCCGATCAGTCCGTGGATCATGGACATCGGACGCTGCAGGTCGTGGTCGCGCAAAGCGCGCGCCCAGGCCAGCACGTGGAGGTAGGTCGTGTCGAGAAGGGTGCCGTCGACGTCAAACAGAATGCCCGCCACTTCCACCACCATACGGAGGCAATGACTGTCGGCACCCTCGGCATCGTCGGGCTGGGCCTGATGGGCGGCTCGCTCGCGCTGGCCCTGCGCCAAGCGCGACCGGAGCTGACTATCCTCGGCTGCGACCGCGATCCACGAACCTGCCGGACCGCCATGGATCGCGGTGTGGTGGCGCTGGCGGGCACGGATCTCGATGCTGTAGCTGCTGCGGACCTGGTCGTCCTGGCGGTGCCCGCGCCGGCGATGCGGAAGCTGCTCGGCCAGCTCCCGGGCCGGCTGGTCACGGATATGGCCAGCACCAAGGCCGAGGTCGTGCGCTGGGCGGAGACAGCCGGCGTCGAGTTCGTCGGCGGCCACCCGATGTCCGGTGCGGAGGCAAGCGGCCTGGAGGCCGCGAGAGCCGACCTCTTCCAGGGTGCGATCTGGGTCCTCTCGCGGCCGCACCCCGTGGTCGAGGAGGTGGTGCGGATGGTGGGCGCCCTGCCGGTGGTGATGGACGCCGAGCGGCATGACCGGCTGGTGGCCGGGGTCAGCCACTCCGCGTTCCTGGTCTCTGTGGCGTACGTGCTCGCAGTGACCTCGGACGCGGAGTGGCCAGACATGGCGCGCCTGGCGGCCGGCGGGTTCCGGGACATGAGCCGGCTGGCCGCCGGCGATCCCGAGATGTATGCCGGAATCGCGAGCACCAACCGCGAGCACATCCTCAGTTCACTCGGGCTTGTGGAAGCCGCGCTCGCCCGCCTCCGGCGGCACATCGAGCATGATGATCCCCGTCTGGTCGAGCTGTTCGAAGAGGCGCGCGAAGCCCGCCGGCGTTGGGAGGCGGAACGTGCCGGTCAGCATCCCTAGGGCCCGCCGGTTGCGGGGCCGGGTGAGCGTTCCCGGCGACAAGTCGATCTCGCACCGCGCGCTGATGCTGGGCGCGGTGGCGGACGGGGACACGGCGGTCAGCAATCTGTCGACCGGCGAAGACGTCGCGGCGACCGCCGCCTGCCTGCACCGGCTCGGTGTCGAGTTCAGCGAGGGCACCGTGCGCGGTGTGGGCTTGCACGGACTGCGGGCGGCGGAGGCGGCCCTGGACTGCGGCAACTCGGGCACGACGATGCGGCTGCTCGCCGGGCTCCTGGCCGGCCAGCCCTTTGAGAGCGTCCTGGTCGGCGACGCCTCGCTTTCGCGCCGGCCGATGGACCGGGTGGTGGCGCCGCTCCGGGAAATGGGCGCCGGTGCCGACACTGGGCCGCCGCTGCGGATCGGCGGCCGAAGCCCGCTCCGCGGGATCGAGTACCGGACTCCGGTGGCCTCCGCGCAGGTCAAGTCGGCGCTGCTGCTGGCGGGACTGTTCGCGGAGGGCGAGACGGTGGTCGAGGAGCCGGTCCGCACGCGCGATCACACCGAGAGGATGCTGCGGGCGATGGGGGCCGAGGTCGTGACTTCCGGGACGCGGGTGCGGCTGCGGCCGCCCGCGACGCTCCGCGCCCAGCCCTTCATAGCGGTGCCGGGCGATCTCTCGGCGGCGGCCTTCTGGCTGGTGGCCGGGACGGTTCATCCCGACGCGCGGATCGAACTGCCGCGCGTCGGGGTCAACCCGACGCGCACCGCCCTGCTGCAGCTCATGGCCGGCGCCGGCGCCTGTATCGAGCGCACCGACATCCCCGACCCGGTGGAACCGATCGCCGACCTGCTGGTGAGCAGCGCGGCCGGCGCCCGTCCCCTGAGCATCGGCGGCGAGCTGGCCGCGGAGCTGATCGACGAGCTGCCGGTGCTGGCGGTGCTCGCCGCCACCATCCCCGGCGAATCCCGGATCTCGGGCGCGCGCGAGCTCCGCGTCAAGGAGTCGGACCGGATCGCGGCGATGGCGGCAGGTCTGGCGGCCATGGGGGCGGCGGTCGAAGAGCTGGAGGACGGCTGGGTGATCCACGGTGGCAGTCCGCTCGAAGGAGCCCGGGTGAACTCCTATGGCGACCACCGCGTGGCGATGGCTCTGGCCGTGGCCGGCCTGGTGGCCGAGGGTGCGACAGAGGTTGAGGGCGCGGAGTGCGTGGCCATCAGCTACCCGGGTTTCTGGAGGGACCTCGAGGCGCTTTGCCAGGCCTGAGCGTCAGCGTCGAGGCGGGCATCGACGTGGTCGTCCTCGAGCTGCGTGAGCTCGAGGTGACGGAGCCGCGGGAGGACTTCACAGGGGTCGTCGAGCAGGCTCTCGAGGCGGCGCGTGAGGGGCGGGTGCCCGGCGTCGAACTGGCGCGGGCGCTCTTTCGGCGCTTCCACATCGACCCCACCAAGACGCGGCCCTCGAGCGAGGCGCTGCTGCGCCGCGCCCTGCGCGGGGAGCCGTTCCCGCGTGTCAATTCGCTGGTCGACGTCGCCAACGTGATGTCGCTGCTCGCCCAGTCACCGGTCGGTCTTTATGACCTCGGCCGGACGGAGGGGCCTCTCAACATCCGGGTCGGCGCCATGGGCGAGGGCTACGAGGGGATTCGCAAAGGCTGGGTCAACGTGGAGGGCAGGATCTGCGTCGCCGACGCGCTCGGCCCGCTGGGCAACCCGACGTCGGATTCGGCGCGAACGATGATCACGACCGAAACCGAGAGGGCAGCCTGGGTGTGGTTTCTGCCGGTCCCGGAGAAGATCGTGGATCGGACCGCGGAACTGGTCGCCCGCTACGGCCGCGGGCTTATCTCGCTGGTTCAACCTTGATCACGATCCTTGGCGGGGGCGTGTCCGGGGCGTCTCTGGCCGGCGCGCTGGCTCGGCGTCGGCGTCGCGACGTCGTGGTCTACGACCTGCTGCCTGCCGGGTCCGGTTCTACACCTCGGGCATTGGGAGGCTTTCGAACGCAGCACGGCAGCGCGCTCAACATTTCGCTTTCGCTGGCTTCGCGGCCCTGGTTCGCAGAGCGAGCGGAGCGCGTTGGCTTCCAGCCCCACGGCTACCTGTACCTGGCCGAGGACGACCAAGTGGCGGCCGAGCTCAAGCGGCGGGCCGAGTTCCAGAGCGCCTGTGGACTTCCGATCACGCATCCGGACCCCTGGTCGCTGATGCCGTTCCTCGACGCCGGCGCCTATGTCGCGACCAACTTCTGCGAGCTGGACGGCGTCTACGAGCCGCGACTCATCCATCGCGCGATGGTCGAGGAGGCGGAGGCGGCGGGCGCCCGCTTTGCCTGGGGCCAAACGGCTCCGGCGGAGGTGATCGAGCGCTCGGAGGCGATCGTGGTGGCGGCCGGGATCTGGTCGACGGAGGTGGCCGCGGGGCTGGGCGTCAAGCTAGAGGTGACGCCGGTCGAGCGGGCGGTGTGGGAGGTCGGGCCCTTCGACTGGCTGGACGGACTGCGGGTGCCGATGACTCTGGAGGCGGGATCTGGCTACCACTTCCGGGAGCGGCGAGGCTCGCTGCTGGTCATGGGACCTGGCGATCAGTACGCGTGGGGACACTTCCGGGACTGGCTGGCGCGGCGGCTCCCCATTGCGGCTGTAGAGCAGCCAATCGATTCCTGGACCGGCTCCTACGAGGTGACCTTCGATCACCACCCCCTCGTCGGCGAGACCGAGCGCGCGGGCGTGTGGGCGTGCTGCGGCTTCTCCGGTCATGGCGTGATGCACTCGCCGGCGATCGGCGAGTCGCTGGCGGCGATGATGCTCGGCGACACGCCCATGGTTGACATCACGCCGCTCTCGCCCCGGCGAACCGCCCCCCTTGTGGACATGACGCAGCTCTGATGCCGGGGGTCTTCGCCGAGCACGTCCTCTGCGTCAGCCGGGAGGACATATTCCCCAACGGCGCCTGGCACGGGTTCATCGACACCGGGCTCGAGCGCGCGGTGCAGGTGATCCGTGAGCGATCGTTCTTCATGCCCCGGGCCGAGGTCGAGGAGGACCCTGCCTACCAGCAGATCATCCCCTACGTCGTCTTCCGGCACGGCGACCGCTACTTCCTGACGCGAAGGTTGAAGGCGTCGGGCGAGAAGCGGCTGCGCCAGCAGTACTCGCTGGGCGTGGGCGGCCACATCAACCCGGGCGATCTCGATGGCGGCGACCCGATCAACGACGGGCTGCGGCGCGAGTGGGAGGAGGAGGTGGAGTACCGCGGGCAGTTCGAGGCGCGGATGCTGGGGCTGAT
The DNA here is from genome assembly GCA_964640005.1 of uncultured Actinomycetes bacterium. Taxonomy (GTDB): domain Bacteria; phylum Chloroflexota; class Dormibacteria; order Dormibacterales; family Dormibacteraceae; genus CAZHAC01. The sequence continues at coordinate 10,546 of CAZXGB010000019.1, forward strand.
CAACGACGAGTCGGCGCCGGTGTCGAAGGTTCACCTGGGCGTGGTCTTCCTCGTCGATGGGGACTCGCCTGAAATCGCCATCCGGGAGACCGAGAAGCTGTCCGGGGAGCTGCTCACGCTGGAGGAGATGCGGATCTTCTACCTGGGCATGGAGAGCTGGTCGCAGATCGTGTACGACCGGCTGGTGGCGGGGGTCTGAGAGTTAGAGTCGATCTCGGAGGAGGTTGCCACATGCCGATCCCCACCGAAGCCATCGGAAGCATCCCGCGCACGGAAGAGCTGAGGGCGGCGGCGCAGGCGCGAGCGGAGGGCCGGATCCCACCGGCCGAGTACGACGAGGCGGTCGAGACGGCGGTGCGGGAGACGATCGCCGCTCTCGAAGCCACGGGCTCTCCGGTGGTCACCGACGGCGAGCAGGGCAAGCCGGACTTCGCCACCTATCCCATCGACGGGCTGGCCAACCTGGCGCCCGACGGCGCCACGATCCGGTACGCCGACGGGCACACCCGGCAGCTGCCGCGGCTTCGCTCGGGTCCGTTCCGCTATCACAGCCGGGCCGGATCGTTCGTCGAGCGGGCGCTGCGCTACGCCCACCGGCCCCTCAAGCAGGCGGTGATCTCGCCGTCCGCCCTCAGCCTGCTCTATCCAGAGGGAGGTCTCGACGGCTACCGGAAAGACGCGTTCCTCGAGGACCTGACGCGGGAGGCGGAGATGGACATACGCTCCTGCCTCGAAAAGGGCGCCTACCGCGTCCAGCTCGACCTCACGGAGGCGAGGCTCTCAGTGAAGCTGGATCCTTCCAAGCAGCTGCTGCGAACCTTCATCGACCTGAACAACGACGTGCTGGCTCGGTTCTCGAGCGAGGAGAGGCAGAGGATCGGGATTCACACCTGCCCGGGCGGGGACCGCGACTCCACCCACAGCCTCGACGTCGACTATGCCGAGCTCCTGCCTCAGCTCTTCCAGCTGGCGGCCGGCAACTTCTACATGCAGCTGGCGAGCGAGCCCAACCGCCGCCATGTGCTGCAGATCGTGAGGGAGAGCAGCCGGCCCGAGCAGCGTGTCTTCGTGGGGGTGATCGACCCGCTCAATCCAAGGGTCGAGAGCCCCGAGGAGGTGCGCGACCGCGTGCTCGAGGCGGCCGAGTACATCCCCATCGCGCGCCTGGGCACGACCGACGATTGCGGGTTCGCCCCCTTCGCCGACGACCTGTCGACAGCGCGGGAGACGGCGCTGGCCAAGATCCGCTCCCGTGTCGCGGGCACGGAGATGGCCGCTCGAGCGCTCGGCGTCTAACCGGTAGCGGCGGTCGTCAGAGTCCCGTAGAACGCGATGTGCTGGCGCGCGCAGCGGTCCCATGTGTGGCGCGCGGCGACTTCGCGGCCCCGGCTGGCGAGGCGGTCCCGGAGGCCTGGGTCGACGATCAGCCGGTACATGGCCTGGGCCAGGGCGCCGTGGTCATGCGGCGGGACGAGGAGCGCGTCTTCGCCGTCGAGGTATTCGCGGAAGACGGCGATGTCAGACGCCACGACGGGCAGTCCCGCCGACATCGCCTCCAGGATCGCCAACCCCCAGCCCTCCTTCGTGGAGGGGAAGACGAAGGCGTCGGCGGCGCCGTACCAGGCTGGGAGCAGTGAATCGGGGACGGTGCCGAGCAGGTGGATGTCGGCGCCGACCTCGAGGCCAAGCTCCGCGGCGCGGTTGAGCACCGTGTCTCGATAGCCCGAGTGGTCCTGGAAGGAATGCTCGCCGACGACGCCGAGCAGCGGGGGCGGGGAAGTCCTTTTCCTGACCTCCGAGAGCGCCTCGATGAGTGCGAGGGAGTTCTTGCGCGGCTCGAGGCCGCCGACCGTCAGGAAGAGGAAGCGCCCCTCGGCCCCGATCCCGGCGCGGCAAGCTTGGGGGGAGATGCCGGAGGTGCTGAACCGCTTCGCGTCGACCCCGTTGGTCACCACCACCGCATCCACTCCGTACTCCTGCTTCAGGAGGCGGCGCCAGTACTCGCTGACCACCAGTACGCGGTCGGGGTCGACGATCGACCGCCGCTGGCACTCGATCAGGGCCGGGGTCGTGAAGTCGTCCACGTGGTGGACGGTTCGGATCACCCGGATCGGAGCGCCCTCGTCGCGCAGGCGGGTCGCCGCCCGAGCGGCCAGGCAGTCCTGGGCATGGAGCACGCCGCAGCCGGCCAGAGCGGCGCCGCGCAAGCCATCGGCGAGAACGTCCACCGTCTGCCAGACACGCTCTTCGAGCGTTTCCGCGGCTGCCGGGGCCGGGATGATCGTGCAGGGCGCCTCCGTGGGACGAAAGAAGCCCTGGGTGGGATCGCCCATCGCGAAGAGGTGGACCGGCTGTCCGAGCGCGCGCAGCGCTTCCGCCAGGTACAGGGTGTGGACGACGCCGCCGCGCGGCTTCGTCGAGTAGGTGACGAGCGCCACCTCCGGCACCTCTCGCGAAGCCAGGCTCATGGCGTCTCCATGGTGATCTCGGGTTGTCGCACGGCCAGCGCCGCCGCGACCAGGGCCGCGCGCGCTCCGCTGGGGGCGACGAGGCAGCCCGACTCCTCGAGGAGCCGGCACTGGGCGGCGTAGCCCTGCGGGTCACCGTCGGTGCCGAGGACGTAGGCGACCACCGCGGGTCCCCCATCTGTCCCGGTGACAGCGGCGCAGGCAGGCGCCAGAACGCCCGCCGGGTCGGAGTGTGCCCCGTAGCCGAGAACGACGTCGATAAGAATCACCCCCGCGGACGGATCCCTGGCCTCGTCGAGGATGAGTTGGGCCCTGCTCTCCGGGTCGATCATCGGGTGGGGCCGGTTCTCGGTGAACTCCTCCTCGCCGAGGTCGAGACAGACGTGGGCGCCGGACGGAGCCGGAAGTCCCCAATCACCGCTGAGCGGGGTGTTCGAGTACACCGGCCCCAGGCGTCGCGCAAGGATGACCATCGCCTCGAAGCAGAGCGTGCCTCCAGAAAACAGACCGCGGACGGCCCGCCGGCCGGCCGGCAACCTCTGGAGCAGCTCCCGCACTTTCGCTGGCAGAGCGGTTGGAGGCTCAGGCTGCGGCAGGCCGAGGATGCCCAGCACGGCGGACACCGCCTCCTCCATGCTGCGGCACAAACGTACGCCTGGAGGACAGGCCAGTTCCTGCGGCAGGCCGATGAGTGCCGCTACGGCCGGCTTCCCGCCCAAGCTGAGAAGGACTTTCTCGGCGACCGCTCGTGCCGGGGGCTTCGAGACCAGAAGGATGACCTGAGTGCGCGGGTCGGCCTCCAACGCGCGCGCCGCCATCAAGGTCATCCGCCCGCCAACCTCGTCCTGCAGGTCGCGGCCGCCGACCCCGATCACGTGGCTGATCCCGGCCCCGCCCCGATCGAGGAGCGAGCTCACCTCCTGGGCGCCGGTTCCGGCGGCGGCTATGACACCGACCCCTCCCGGCCGGAGCGCGTTCGCGAATCCCAGGCCGACGCCGCCCAGGACGGCGGTACCGGCCCCCGGACCCATGACCAGCAGTGAACGCTCTTCGCCGCGGGACTTGAGCTCGATCTCGGCCTCGAGGGGGACGTGATCGCTGAAGAGGAGCACGTTCAGCCCTGCCGACAGCGCCTTGTGAGCTTCCAAAGCGGCATACGGCCCGGGTACGGAGATCAGGGCGAGATTGGCGTCCGGTCTCTGCGTCAGCGCCGCGTGCAGCGATCGCGGCCGTGCACTCACAGCCGGCGAGGCCGGCGCCGCCGCCACCTCAGCGGGCGGCGCGAGCGCCCGCTCGGCCGCATCCAGCGCCTGCTCGGCGTCTTCGGCCGAACCGGCCAGCACGGCCAGCAGCAGGTCGTTGACCCGGACCGCCTGGAGGTGGGCCGGCTCGAAGCCTCTCTCGGTCAGTCCGCTCAGGTTGGCGGGTGTGCCCATCAGGGCCGCCGCCCACTCGACACCTGGCTCTGCACTCATCGTCCGGGAGGCGGAGAGCAGGAGGACCGAGTCCACGTAGGTGTCGCGCCGGACGCGGACTCGGCCGGTGCTCATCGCCTCATGCGGCCGGACTGCGAACGATGCGGGTGCCATGGGCGCCCCGGAGCGCTTCCAGGATGTGCTCGGGGGAGGTGATGACCACTAGATGTCCGCCGCTCTCCAGGAATCTCACCGCGGCGGCGATCTTGGGCGCCATGCTGCCCGCCGCGAACTGCCCCTCTTCCAGGTAGGCTTCCGCCTCCACGCTGCTGATCTCGAGGATCGGCCGCGCCGAGGCCGTCCCGTAGTCGAGCAGAACCTCGCCGACGCCCGTGATCATGATCAGGTCGTCGGCCCCGATGGCCGAGGCCAGGACCTGAGCCCCAAGGTCCTTGTCGATCACAGCCTCCGCGCCAACCAGCTCGGCACCGCTCCAGCACACCGGTACCCCGCCGCCGCCCACGGCGATCACGATGAAGCCGGCTTCCACGAGGATCCTGATCGAATCCTCTTCAAGGATGGCCAGCGGGCGCGGCGAGGGAACGACCTTGCGGTAGCCGCGGCCCGCGTCCTCGGTCACCCGCCACCCTCTCTGTTCCGACATCGCCGCTGCGTGCGCTCGGGTGAAGAAGGGCCCGATCGGCTTGTCGGGGTGCGCGAAGACGGGGTCCGCGGAGTCGACGAGCACATGCGTCACGACGGCCACCGCGGGCGGCGGCCGGGCCGGCTCCAGGTTGCGGAGGGCGAGGGCGAGCATGTGGCCGACCTGGCCCTGCGTCATCGCGTCGAGCACGAAAAGAGGCTGCGGGGGAACCGAAGCCGCCGTCTCCTCCTGCTGCAGCGCGAGGTTGCCGACCTGCGGCCCGTTGCCGTGGGTGAGCACCACCCGGTAGCCGCCGCTGATCAGCTCCCTGACCACGTGCGCCATCCGGGTCGCGTTGGCGTTTTGCTGCTCGAAGGTCGCAGCCTGGCCCTCAGCGGCAATCGCGTTGCCGCCCAGGGCCACGACCGCGATGCGGGTCATGACGTGCGCAGGGAAAGCCAGATCGCCCGCGCCGGTGCCCTGGACAGGTTCGCCCAGCGGTGCGGGCGGTCGGTGCGGAAGTGGAGGGCGTCGCCGGGCCCAAGGTCGAACTCCTCCTCCTCGATCCGGAACCAGAGGTTCCCATCGAGGATGTGGACGAGCTCCTCGCCTGGATGCTCCATCGCCTTGCGGCCGCTGTCCGCTCCCGGCTCTACCGTAGCCAGCGCACCCGCCACAAAGAAGGAGCCGTAGGGACCGCTGATACCTTCGAGCATGATGCCCTGCTTCGACGTGAACACCGGCTTGCGCGCGCCGGCGCGGATCAACACGGCGGTCCGAGCGGGCTCCTCCTCGACGAAGTAGCTCACCGGTCTCTTAAGGGCGAGGGCCAGCTTCATCAGAGTCGCGACCGTGGGCACCATGCCGCTGCGCTCGATCTTGTGGATCGCGGCCGCCGATACCCCTGATCGCTCGGCCAGCTGCTGCAAGGACAGGTTGTGCTGTCGCCGCAGCTGCCGGATCTTGGGCCCGATGCCGTCGACGACCTCGTCGATCGGTCCGGGCACCCTGGCCCTGAGCGCACCGGTTGGCGGCTCGGCGGTCTGGCCGTCGGAGCCCGGAGTGCGGCTCACGATAGGAGACATGGGATTTACGATAGTTTATGCTGGCGGCGGGGCTGGCAACGCGCTGAAGCGATGCAGCGGATCGTCATCGTCGGGGGTGGAGCGGCCGGGATCGGTGCGGCGGGCGCCGCAAAACAGACGGACCCGGACTCGGAGGTCCGCGTCTACACCGATTTCGAAGACGTCGGTTACAGCCCCTGCGGCATTCCGTACGTGCACGGCCGGGAGATCCCCGACTTCCAGTCTCTGATCCTTCAGAGCCGGGAGTTCTACGAGGAACAGGGCATCGACGTCCACTACAGCACCCGCGTGGCGAGCCTGGACCCCGGGCAGCGCCGGATCCTCGTCGAGGGCGAAGGTGCGGTGCCCTTCGACCGGCTGGTGCTGGCAACCGGCTTCGACTACGCGCCGCCCGGCCTCCCGGGCAGCCAGCTCGAAGGCCTCTACTACGTGAAGAACATCCGCACCGCGATGGAATTCGACGAGGTGCTGGACGAGTCCCGCAGCGCCGTCGTCGTGGACGGCACGCCGCTCGGATTGGAGATGGCGACTGCCCTCGCGCACCGAAAGATCGAGACCCACCTCGTGGATCCCCGCCCCTGGCTCCTGTCCGAGGCGGCGGATCCGGACATCATGCAGCCGGTCGAGGAGTCCCTGGTCGAACTGGGGACGAAGATGCACGTGCGGACGCGCGCGCTGGAGTTCGTGGGCGACGGCAGGCTGCGAGCGGTCCGGACCACAGAAGGGGATCTGCCCGCCGACGTCGCCGTGATCTGCACCCCCAAGCGGCCCAACAACCGGCTGGCGCGCGAAGCCAGGCTCGAGATCGGCTCGACCGGGGGCCTCAGCGTCGACGAGCGGATGGCGACCTCGGTCGAGGGCGTCTACGCGGCCGGCGACTGTGTCGAGCTGCCCCACATCCTGACCCAGGTCCCGATCCAGGGACTGACCGGCAGCCACGCCTATGCCCAGGGCAAGGTCGCGGGAGCCAACGCGGCCGGCGGCAGCCGCGTCTACGAGCCCGTCTACGTCCCCTGGGGAATGGTTGCGGGCAAGTGGATGATCGGCGGCGTCTCCTTCGGCGAGACGCTCGCCACCGCTCTCGGGCTCCCCTTCGTGATGGGAGTCGCGGAGGGCATCTCGCGAGCCCGGTACTACCCGGGCAAGACCAAGATCCGGGTCAAGCTGCTCGCCGAACCCGGAAGCCGGCGGCTGATCGGTGCGCAGCTGGTGGGCGGCGAGGGGATCAAGGAAAGGGCGGATTTCCTCGGGATGGCGGTGAAGAAGGCGGTGACGATCGAGGACCTGGCCTGGATGGAGAACGTCTACTCCCCGGCGATCGGCGCTCTCAACGAGCCGATCGCCCTGGCCGCCCAGAACTGTCTGGCTGGGGCGTGAGGGAGGAGGGAAGCTGGTGGGCCGCTTTGGCGAGTGGCTGAGGCGCAACTCGGAGCACCACCTGATGGGCGCTGCGCAGGCATCCCTGGCTCAGCGCTACCTCGATCGGCAGGGACCGGTAGAGGCCGGCGGTCCGGGTCCCATGATCTGGCGCAGCCTGTTTGTGCCTGTCTATCGCCGGCTTCCGTGGAGGCTCCGGCGAGCCGTGATTCTCAGCTTGCCCGGAAGCCACCGGCGCACCTGGAAGGGCCGGGCGCCGGCGGCGGCTACGAAGCAGCGGGTTGATTGATGAGCAGGAGGAGTTGACCGATGGCAGAGATCGTTGGCGAACGAGTCCCGAGCGGACAGGCGATAGTCGACTTCGAGGAGAAGGTCTTCCCGGACATCCAGGCCGAGCCGGGCCAGAAGGCGTACATCTTCATGCACACGGTGCCCTTCGAAGGCTCTGTGGGGCTGGTCAACATGCTCACGGCCACGCGCCTCTGCCGGAAGGGCTTCGACACCCACATCGTCCTCTTCGGGCCGGCGTCGCTCATGGCGTCCGCTACGCGTGGGTTCCCCAAGGTGGGCGACGAGGCCTTCCCCGGCAACCTCAACTACAACAACCAGCTGCAGACGATCATGAATGAGGGCGGTCATGTCTACGCCTGCCGCTTCTCCGCGGCCGCTCTTTACGGGATGCGCGAGGTCGACATGATGGAAGGCATCAGGCCGATCAACCCTCGAGACGTCGCCGATGCCGCCCTCCAGGCCTGGAAGGAAGGGGCGTTCGTCATGAACACCTGGAACCTCTGAGAAAGGCATCCCGTGGTCGGGCCCCGGGATTCTCTGCCTGAGCGAGACCGGCGGCTCCTGGCTCGCTGGAGCGAGGCCGAGCGGCAGCTCTACCCGCTGGCGCTGGCGGCGCCGGATGTGTACCGGCGCCAGATAGCGCTCGTGCGAGGGGTGGCGGACGAGCTGAGCACGATCACGAGCGTGCCCGAGCTGTTCGATGCGCACGGCGCGTCCCGGGTGCTCGCTGCTACGGTGGCCGAACGAGCCGGCGTCGCTGCCACAGAGGTAGACCTCGAACAGGTCGCCGGCGCCGCCTTCGCCCTTCGCTATCGCGAGGTCGTGGCCAGGGGACGCCTCGAAGACGCGCAGAGGCGGGTGCGGACGGCCGAGCAGCGGGGAGACGAATGGGCCCTCGTCGTCGAGGAGGGCGCGGAGGGAGAGGCACCGGCGCCACCCTATGAGCGGCTCCTCATGCACCTGCCGGACGGTGCCGGTCTGCGGGCCTTCGTCGAGCTGGACGCCGACATGGCGAGTCCGCGCTACGGGATCGAGGTGCTCCAGCTCGATCCCCGGACCGGCCAGAGAATCCCGGGCCAGGCGCCGCTCGCGCCGCCCCGGACTTTTGCCGAAGCCGGCCCCTGGAGGGCGGCCGCCGAGGCCGCCCGTTCGCTCTGCAGCAGGTCGCGGTCCGATTGACACCCCAATTCTTTTGGTGGACGATTATTTCCTAAGGTTGCTGGCCACCCCCGGCTAAGGAGGCTCGCAGATGGCTGAGGAGCGGGTGCCGAGGCCGGTTGCCGACGCGCACAGCCACATCGGAGAGCTGGCGCCCTGGCGCTTCTACGACCTCAAGGAGGCGGTCAAGCCGACCGTCTACGACTTCCCGAGCCAAAAGGACTACCTGGCGCACATGGACCGGCACGGAATCGAACGTGCCCTGGTGGTGCCGAACTACGGGGTCCCGGTGCAGGACCAACCGTTCTCGTTGAACCCGATCGCGGTTGATGCCGGGCAGTCAAACGATCGGCTTCGGGCGGGATTGTGGGTCTCATTCCTGCCCCAGAACAGGGAGATGACGCTGGAGGCGTTGAAGCTCGCCGGGGAGCGGGGCGTCGTCGCGCTCAAGACCACCTTCCTTTTAGGCGGCAATCCCAACCCCGAGGGCTGGGACAAGGAGACCGAGGAGGTCGCCGAGGCCTGCTTTCGGGCCGCCGAGGAGCACGACCTCGTCATCCACTTCCACACGAGCCCCGGAGGGAGTTCCGATATCAGCAACTTCATTCCGCTGGTCGAGAGGTACGGAAAGCGGGTGAAGCTGTACCTGGTCCACTTCGGGGGCGGGGTGAGCGGCCACATCCGGCTCGTGCCCCGCTTCCTGGACTGGGTGGAGGAGGGGTACAAGGTCTATACGGACACCTCCTGGGCGGTCGGATTCGGCGCCCGCTGGCTGCTGGCCGAGATCGAGCGGCGGGGCGTGGGACACGACCGCGTGCTCTTTGCCTCCGACGAGCCATGGAGTGACGTCGCGGGCGAGTACTGGAAGATAGCCGGCGCGCCCGTCAGCGAGGAGCTCAAAGAGAAGGTCTTCCGGGGGAACTACGAAGAGCTCTATGGCGACCGCAAGTAGCTCCCCAAGCCGGGAGGCCAGAGCCGAGCTGGCGACCCTTCTGACCGAGCTGCAAAGCCGCGGCGTGCGCCTGGAGGACAACAGCGTCGAGGGGCGGCGGGGCGGTGCCGGGCCGGCGGACGCCGCCATGATCTGGGTGGAAGGCATCGCCGTGACGTTTCCGTTCACGGCCGGTTACGTGTCGGATACGCCCTTCGTTCTGAGAGCGGAAGACGCGGGCTGGGGTCTTTACCGAGAGGCACGGCGGGTGGGAACCGCCCGGCTGCCACCGCGCCCGAAGTACTACGACCTGAGGACGGCGGACGGAATCCCGTACTGGAAGATCGCCCTCCTCCACCTCGACTCGCTCGCCAGCACCGTCATCCAGACCTGCGCCTACTGGGGCACTGAGGACCAGTGCCGCTTCTGCGGCATCGAGCTTTCGCTGCAGTCCGGCCGCACCACCGCAGTCAAGAGGCCTGAACAGCTGGCCGAAGTGGCGCGGGCCGCCAAGGAGCTGGACGGGGCGGTGGACGCGACCCTGACGACCGGGAGCACCCGCGGGCACGACCGGGGAGCGCTCTACGTGGGGCGCTGTGCGCGCGCTATCAAGGAGGCCGCCGGGCTTCCGGTGCAGGCCCAGTTCGAGCCCCCGGAGGACCTGTCCGTGCTCGAGCACGTCAAGGAGATGGGCGTCGATTCGGTTGGCATGCACGTCGAGACCTTCGACCCCGCCGTCTTCGCCCGGGTTGCACCAGCCAAGGCGCGAACGGGTGTCGAGGGCTATTTCCGCGCCTGGGAGCGCGCGGTGGAGGTGTTCGGGCGCGGACAGGTCTCGACGTACGTGATCCTGGGCATGGGAGAGGATTCCACGCTCACGGTCGAGGGCTGCAAGCGAGCGATCGACCTTGGGGTCTACCCGTTCATCGTGCCCCTGCGACCGATCCCGGGCAGCCTCATGCAGGACCTGCTGCCGCCACCACCTGGCTACGTGGAAACGATGTACCGGCAGGTCGTTCCATACCTGCTCTCGCGCGGACTGGGCGCCTCGCAGGTGCGCGCCGGGTGTGCCCGCTGCAACGCCTGCTCGGCGATGAGCGCCTTCGAGAAGAGCCTGCCCGCCTCGCGCCGGCTCCCTGTCGCCCATGCCGGCTGAGGCGCCGCCCGCCCAAATCCGGATCGTTCGCGATCAGGCCGAGCTCGTCCGGCACCTCGCCATTCGCCGTCAGGTCTTCGTAGAGGAGCAGGCGATCTTCGCGGGGACGGATCGCGATGAACGCGACCAGGACCCGGCCACTTTGCACGTGATCGGGTACTGGGAGCGCCGGCCCGCGGGCACGGTGCGGCTCTACCCGCTGGATGAGCCCGGCCTCTGGAAGGGAGATCGCCTCGCCGTCCTGCCGCCCTACCGCCGTCACGACCTGGGGGCGCTGCTGGTCAGGTTTGCCGTCGCCAGTGCGGCTGAGCGCGATGGCCGCCGGATGATCGCCTTCATCCAGCTGCCCAATGTCGAGTTCTTCCTGCGCTTGGGGTGGCGTCTCGCCGGACCGCCGCTCGAGTACGCGGGGCGGCCCCACCAGATGATGGACGTCGCTCTCGGCCGTGGGCTCGGCGCCTAGGGGAGGGTTGCGATGCCGGTCAGGGCTGCGGAGTCGAAGTCCAGCAGGAGCTCTTCACGATCCTTAAGCCGCGCCCGAAGCCGCCCGGAACCGTCCAGGGTTCCGATGGTGGCGCAGGCAAGCTCGGCCGACTGGAAGAAGCGCCGGCACTCGTCGGCCCGGGTCGGGTCCGCACAAAGGAGGAAGCCGTAGGAGGGGAAGGCCTCGGCCCAGCGGACGAGCGGCACCCCGGAGGGGCACGGGATCCTGTCCAGGTCGACTGCGGCGCCGAGCCGGTTGGCCTCGAGCAGCATCGCCAGCGAGCCGAAGAGCCCGGCCATGCTCACATCCTTGGCGGCGACGCAGTGGCCCGCTTCGGCCGCTTCGGCGAGCAGCGCGAGGTCCCCGCCCATGCGCGCCTGCCTTTGCCTCACCGCCGAGAAGAAAGGAAAGTCGGGCCGCATCTCGCCGTCCAGGCAGGCGGCCAGGAGGAGCGCCTGTCCGGGCGCCGCCCGCCGCGTGGAGAGCGGCTGCAGGGCGCGGCCGACCGCGAAGGCGGAGATGGCGGCTGGTCCGTCGCGCACGGTGAGGTGGCCGCCGACGATCGGCACACCGTAAATCGAGGCCGCCTCCCGCATCCCCTCCAGCGCCTCCCTGGCGACGTGCTCGGGGCCGACGATGGTGTCGACGATCGCAAGCGGCCGGCCGCCCATCGCGGCGACGTCGTTCAGGTTGGTCAGCACAGCGGCAAATCCGGCGCCACGCGGGTCCGCGGCCACGAAGGGCGGGAAGATCGCCTCACCGGTTGCCAGCAGAAAGCTGCCGTCGAGCGCTATGGCGGCGGCGTCGTCGCCCGGTCCCCGAACCCCATCGCTGGCACCGAGCACGTCGGTAACAAGCCGGAGCTCCGATTTGGCCCGGACCGACGGGTTCTCACGAAAGCGTGTCGCAATCAGCTCGAGCTCGGAATCGCCCGGCACCCCACTCGCCCCCGCGCACCATGCTAGCCGCGCAGCTGCTGATCGCGGGGTCCGGCGGGACTGGCCGCCACCGCGAACTCGAGCTCCGGGCCGCCCTTGATCGTGTTCGAGACCCAGCAGTAGGCAATCGCCTGACTGACCAGGCTTTCCAGCTCAGGCCGCGCCAGGCCGGCCGCGACCTCCACTCGAACCTTCCGGATGCGCGTCCCCTCGTACTCTCCAATCGCAGTCACCGCAAGGTCGTGCGGCAAGTCCACCTGGCGCTTGCGTCCGGCGTAGGCCACGGCCATCGCGAAGCAGGAGGCGAGGGAGGCGAGCAACAGCTCGGTGGGCCGGGGGCCGGTGTCAGCGCCGCCCTCCTCGGGTGGTTCGTCGGCTCGGAGCTCGAACCTGTCGCGAACCACCACCCGGCAGCTGTAGCCGCCCTCCCAGTAGGCGGTGACCGGCATCATGGCTGACGATAGCTCGCCGTCTGGGCTGCCCGACCGCGTGAGCGTCGTGAACGTGGGGCTGCCCATGTTCAGCGCCGCCGTCCGGGCGCAGGGAGCCGAGGCGGTCGACGTGGACTGGCGGATCCCGGCGGGTGGCGACAGCCGGCTGGTGGCGGCGCTGACGCGCCTGTTCGGAGGGCACGCCGCTGACATCGAAAAGGCGAACCGAGAGGTCCTGCGGCGCCTGGACGAGAGCTCGCCTCTTCTGCTCGGCATCGCGCCTGCCTTCCAGGTGATCCCCGGCATGGAGGGGCGCACGATCCTCCATTGCGGTCCGCGCCTGCCCTGGGACGCCTTCTGCGGTCCGCTTCGCCGCTCGGTGCGGGCAACGGTGATGGCGGAGGGCTGGGCAGGATCGGCGCCGGAGGCGGAGTCGCTGGCGACGGGGGGCGGGTTCGCCCTCGAGCCAGCCAACGACCACGCCACGGTCGTCCCCATGGCCGCCACTGTCGGGCCGAGCACACCTGTCTTCGAGGTCGCGAACCCGCAGGCCGGCAATCGAAGCTTCGCGCCCCTCAACCAGGGTCCGGGCCGCGTGGCCTGGTTCGGTGTCGACTCGGCGGAGGCAGTGGACCGCGTCGTGTGGATGCGCGAGACGCTGGCGCCGGTGCTGGGCAGGGCGCTGCAGGCGCACGGGCCGATCGATCTCGTCTCGCTGATCGCCCAGGGCCTGCTCATGGGCGACGACCTGCACATGCGGTCGCAGGCCACCAGCAACCTCTTCATCCGTGAGCTCCTTCCGCACCTGGCGGCCGTCGAGGATCCCAGGCTGGTCGAGGTGGCCCGTTTTCTTTCCGCCAACCATCACTTCTTTCTGAATCTCGCCATGGCGAGCGCCAAGGCGGCGGCCGGCTGGGCTTCCGCGGTGCCCGGTTCCACCCTGGTGACTTCGATGGCCCGCAACGGCACCACCTTCGGTATCCGGGTGGCGGGCATGGGGGACCGGTGGTTCGTCGCGCCCGCGCCCCCGGTGGAGTCCGCTCTCTTCCAGCCCGGCTTCGGTCCTGAGGTCGCCGCAGCCGACATCGGCGACAGCGCGGTGCTGGAACTGGTCGGACTCGGCGGAGCAGCCGCCGCCGCCTCGCCCGCGGTGGCGGGATTCCTGGGCGGCTCGATGGCGGGCGCGACCGCGACGACCGAGGCCATGGCCTCGATCTGCGCAGGCAGCAGCGGGCGGCTCAAACTGGGGTTCCTCGACTTCCGCGGCGCACCGATCGGCGTCGACGTGCGGCTGGTGGTCGAGCTGGAGACGACCCCGGCCATCAACACGGGGATTCTGCATGCATCCGAGCCGGTCGGGCAGATCGGTGCCGGAGTCGCCCGGGCACCCCTCGACTGCTTCCGGCAGGCGCTCGTCGCTCTCGATGAACGCCTGGGCTGAGGACGGCAGTACGGAGAGCATCAGCCGAGCCCGCTCGGTGAGCCTTGCCGTCCTCGACCTGCTCACCGGACCCCTTCGCTGGGGCGTGGGTCTGGGCCGGGGTTACGTGGACTTCGGAGGTTACGTCCTCGCCCTGACACGCGCCGGGGGGCCGCGGATGCCAAATGGCATCGAATGCGGGTCCAGGTTCCACGCCGGCGCCGGCCAGAAGGTCCGGGCCGGTCAAGGGGAGCTGAAGTCCACCGGCCAGAGGCTGATCCTGGGTCCTGGGTGGGACCCGGTTCCGCGGCTCTCATCGCCTGCCCCGATCGGCCGGCCGATGCGTCTTGATCCCGACGGGCTCGCGGGCCGGGGGCCGGGATTGACCCCGGCAGGCGATGACATCCTGATCGGCTACGTGGCGGCGCTCGGCCTCCTCCACGGTGACTGGCCTCGCGCCCGGATGATTGCCGAGCGGGCCGCCCACCGGACCACATCGCTCTCGGCAACGCTGCTGCGGCACGCCGCTCGGGGCGAGCTTCCCGAACCCGCGCACGCGTTCCTGGAGCTGGGAGACCCGGCGCCGCTGCGCGCGTTCGGGCACTCTTCGGGTCGCTGCTTGATACTCGGGCTGTCGCTCGGGGCGGGGAGGGTCATGCCGCATGGTGCGGAGGAGGTAGGAGCCGGTGACGGAAACCGAACGGATCGAGGAGATCCTGAGCGCTGCCCTCGTCAGCCCTGAGGGACGGGCGGATCCGTACCCGCTCTACCAAAGGCTGTTCGACGGTCCGGATTTCCACCAAAGCCAGGCCGACGGCCTCTGGTACACCGTCCGCCATCGCACCTGTCGCCAGCTGCTGCAGGACCAGCGCCTGGGCCATGACCGTGCGGCTCCGCTCCGCCGCCCAGGCATCGGTCGAGGTGTGTCCCAGGCGGTGCGCGAGCGCCTGGAGCAGCGCCGGCCCCTCGGTTTCTCGATGCTGACCGCCAACCCGCCCGACCACACGCGACTGCGCGGGATGGTGAACAAGGCATTTACGCCACGTCGCGTCCAGGAACTCCGCGAGCGCGTTACCGCGCTCGTCGATGATCGCATCGACCGCATCGCCGAGACGCGGACGGCCGACGTGATGGCCGACCTGGCCTTGCCCCTGCCGGTCGTGGTCATCAGCGAGCTGCTCGGTGTGCCCGCCGATGCCGGTCTCCTCTACCGGCCACAGATCGCCGAAGGCCTGCTCAACGACGGGCGCGAGCCTACGGAAGAGGAGCTGCAAAGGGCCGATGCCGCGTTCGAGCGGCGGCGTGGATTCTTCCGTTCACTGTTCGAAGACCGGCGGCACGCCCCGCGGGATGACATGCTCTCCGCACTCGTCGCGGTTCGGGACGAGCAGAACGGAAGGCTCTCTGAGGAAGAGCTCATGGGCATGGTCGTGCTGCTCTACTTCGCCGGCTTCGTCACCACGACCAACCTCATCGGCAACGGTCTGCTCGCCCTGCTTCGGAATCCGGCAGAGATGGCACGCCTCTGGAGCGATGCCGGCCTGGTGCCCTCCGCGGTCGAGGAGATGCTGCGCTACGACAGCCCGGTGCAGTTCGTGACGCGGGACGTGCTCGAGCCGGCGGAGGTCGACGGGGTGGAGCTCGAGCCGGGCACGACGGTGGTCGCCGTAATCGGGGCGGCGAACCGGGATCCCGAGCGCTTCGCTGACCCCGACCGCTTCGATGTTGGACGGGCCGACAATCAGCCGCTCAGCTTCGGTGCCGGAATCCACTTCTGTTTGGGAGCGCCGCTGGCTCGGCTGGAGGCACAGGTCGTCTTCGGACGGATGCGCGAGCGCTTCACGGAGATCGAGCTCCGTGAGGATGACCCGCCGCTTGCCCCCGGCTTCCTGCGCGGGCGGCGGGAGCTTCTGGTCGAAGTGAGCCCGCGCTAGCGCAAGACCGTCACTGCGTCCTCGGTCCGACCAGCAGGAAGGCGCCCTCGACCGGCGCGGCGTGAGGTGGGAGGGTCGCGAGCCGGTCGAGCAACGCCGTGCCGAGGTTTGCCGGCCCGACCGAGAAGCGGGACCAGCGGTCCACGTGCCTGGTCGAGGCGACCATGGTCAGCTGGACGTGGGTCCGGCTGTACGGCTCGTGGTAGCTGAGCGCGTTGAAGTCGCGGCTCGGGATAAGCCAGGCGTGGAGAATGGCGGGCCCGGTGGCCTGCTCGCCGACGTAGAGGACCACGTAGAGGAAGGAGCCGTCCTCGGTGACGCCGTTGGCGGGGAACTTGGCCGACGCGCTGATGCGTCCAGCGTGATCGGCCCGGACAGCCGTCTTGATCTGCACATAGGCGGTGCCAAAGCCGTGGCGGCGATGGACGGCGAAGTCGCGGTGGTCGTCGTCGGAGAGCGGACGGTAGGCCTCGAGGCGGCCGTCGGTCGACCAGATGCAGTAAGCGGTGAAGAGGGCCTCGCCTAGGGTCCCTGCTTGGGCGTCGCTGACCACGGCGCGCAGGTTAAGGCCCGCACGGCCCTACAGTCTCGAACGGCAGGTCGCGTGCGCCGCCATTCGCGGTACGCAAGCGTCTATGTCTCTTAACATGTCTGCTATGCATTGACATACGAACGCTTGTTCGATAGAATTCGGGGGTGATCGAGGAGCGCCTTCAGGGCCCGCCCAACCCCAGCATCCTTCACGCCCTCGAGGCCATCCGGGAGATCGAAGGCGGACGGCCGGACGACGACGCCATCCTCCTTGCCCACCTTCGCCACCAAATCGACCTCCTGCTCG